>CAXBDA010000069.1:0-15447 GCA_963974595.1 uncultured Oleiphilus sp.
CAATGGTTCCAACGTTAACGTGCGGTTTATTACGTTCAAATTTTTCTTTTGCCATGAGATTACCCTTTATCTTTACTTTATCTGTTGATTATTGAATCAGAAACACTCTTTGACGCTTCTGAATATTTTAAAAATTCCATTGCATAAGTCGCCCTGCCTTGTGTCGCAGACCTTAAGTCTGTCGCATAACCGAACATCTCGGACAAGGGCACTTCTGCATTCACTATTTTGCCCGAAGCACAATCATCCATCCCTTGAATAAGCCCTCGACGCCGATTTAAGTCGCCAACGACATCACCCATATTCTCTTCAGGCGTCACAACCTCAACTTTCATTACCGGCTCAAGAAGAACAGCCCCACCTTCCAACGCAAGTTTTTTAGTTGCCATACTCGCAGCAACCTTAAACGCCATTTCATTAGAATCAACATCATGAAATGACCCATCATACAAAGTAGCCTTCAAACCCAACAAAGGAAAACCAGCCAATACACCATTTTGCATTTGCTCAGCCACACCTTTCTCGATTGCAGGTATGTATTCTTTTGGAATCGAGCCGCCTACTATCTCATTAATAAATTCTAAACCCTCTTCCAGATCTAGCTTCGGCTCAAATTTGATCCTGACATGACCATACTGACCACGACCTCCAGACTGACGAACAAACTTTCCCTCTATATTACAAATATTCTTAATTGCTTCGCGATAGGCAACCTGGGGATTACCAATATTTGCCTCGACACTAAACTCACGACGCATCCGCTCAATAAGAATATCCAAATGAAGCTCGCCCATCCCCGATATTATTGTCTGCCCCGTTTCCTCGTCGGTTCTCACCTTAAAAGAAGGATCTTCTTGCGCCAGCTTACCCAAGGCAAGCCCCATTTTTTCTTGATCTGCCTGCGTTTTAGGCTCAACAGCAACAGAAATCACCGGCTCAGGAAAGTCCATTCGCTCGAGCGTAATTCTATGCTCAAAGGAGCATAAAGTATCACCCGTTGTCACATCTTTAAAACCAATGCCAGCCGCTATATCACCCGCAAGCACTTCTTTAATTTCTTCTCGGTCATTAGCGTGCATCTGAACCATTCGACCAACACGCTCTTTTTTACCTTTAATGGGGTTATAAAACGCATCACCCGACTGCAAACGACCCGAATACACTCTAAAGAAAGTCAATGTACCTACGAATGGGTCTGTTGCTATCTTAAACGCTAGCGCAGAAAAAGGCTCCGCATCATCCGCCTTTCTAATCTCATAAACATCTTCAGAAACCAAACCTTCTATCGGCTTTACCTCAGCAGGAGAAGGCAGGTAGTCGATAACCGCATCAAGCATCGCCTGAACACCTTTATTCTTAAAGGCAGAACCACCAACAACGGGAACTATTTCATTTCTTAGTGTTCGCTGACGAATACCAAACTTAATCTCTTCTTCGGAAAGCTCTTCACCTTCCAAGTATTTTTCCATGAGCTCATCAGTTGCTTCAGCAGCTGACTCAACTAAAAACTCACGCATACTTTTACATTCATCTCGCAAATCAGCCGGAACTTCTGCGTAATCAAAGGTCATACCCTGATCAGCCACATTCCATATAACTGACTTCATCTTTACTAGATCAACAACACCCTCAAAGGCATCCTCCGACCCAATGGTCATTTGAAGCGGCACCGGCAAAGCACCTAATCGGCCTTTTAATTGACTAACAACTGACAAGTAATCAGCGCCAGTTCGGTCCATTTTATTGATAAACACCAATCTTGGTACTTCGTATTTATTCGCTTGTCGCCAAACAGTCTCAGTCTGAGGCTGAACACCACTTGAACCACACAAAACCACCACAGCGCCATCCAAAACACGAAGCGAACGCTCCACCTCAATGGTAAAGTCAACATGACCAGGCGTATCTATTATATTAATACGATGCCGATCATACTGCTGCTGCATGCCAGCCCAAAAGCAAGTTGTGGCCGCAGAAGTAATAGTAATGCCGCGTTCCTGCTCCTGCTCCATCCAGTCCATGGTCGCCGCACCATCGTGCACCTCACCTATTTTGTGGGACATGCCGGTATAAAAAAGCACTCGCTCCGTCGTCGTTGTTTTACCTGCATCGACATGGGCGCAAATACCAATATTTCTATACCTTGAAATAGGTGTTTTCCTAGCCACTTTCAGACCTCTTAAACCGAAAAAGGCCTGCTAAATTGCAGGCCATATCAAACAAAGAACAATTAGAAACGATAGTGAGAGAATGCCTTATTGGCTTCTGCCATTTTATGTACATCTTCACGCTTCTTAACGGCTGCACCTTTGCCTTCGGCAGCATCTAGAATTTCACCAGCCAACCTTAAAGCCATTGATTTTTCGCCACGCTTACGCGAAAACTCCACCAACCAACGCATCGATAAAGCCATCTGTCTTGAAGGGCGGACCTCAACAGGAACCTGATATGTCGCACCACCAACTCGGCGAGACTTAACTTCAACCATAGGCTGAATAGCCTCAAGAGCCTTATCAAACAACTCTAAAGGATCTTTATTTGATTTTTGAGAAACTGTTTCTAACGCACCGTATACTATTTTTTCTGCTACGGATTTTTTACCATGAACCATTACGTGGTTCATAAACTTAGCCAATAATTGACTTCCGAACTTTGGATCTGGAAGTATTTCACGTTTGGCGGCAACTCTTCTTCTTGGCATGATAAGCCCTCTTTAATTAGATTAAAGGTCTTCAGGTTCGTCTAGACAACTGCCTAGCCTTACTCTTATCCTTCAAATAACTTTAATAAATATAAAACAATATCTATAAAAACTGTCTACTAACCCTTAGGTCGTTTCGTTCCATACTTAGAGCGCGCTTGCTTTCTATTAGCAACACCAGAAGTATCTAAGCTACCACGAACTGTGTGATAACGAACACCAGGTAAATCCTTAACACGACCACCACGAATAAGAACAACACTGTGCTCTTGTAGGTTATGGCCTTCACCACCGATATAAGATGTAACCTCGTAACCATTTGTCAAACGTACACGACATACCTTTCTTAAAGCTGAGTTAGGCTTTTTAGGGGTAGTTGTATAAACGCGAGTACAAACGCCACGACGCTGTGGACAAGCCTGTAAAGCAGGTACGTCACTTTTCGCAACAACACGTTTACGAGGCTTACGTACCAACTGATTAATCGTTGCCATGTAAGCAAACTCCATTAATAAATTCATTGTACAAACAAAGCACCCATAATATAGGCACCATAATATTGAGGGGCGGAGTCTAATCCCCCCCCCTCATACTGTCAAGCAAACTGTTGCTTTTCTGCACACCAATTTACTTAAACAGGATTTCTTTGATGATTACTGCTTGTTGAGCTCAGCGCTCAATGCCGCTACAACATCCTGCGCACTCACACCCAAACCCTCATCAGATTTTTTCAATGCACGATTTTCTTTCTTACGCTTACGTTCACTATGGTAAGCAAGCCCAGTCCCGGCAGGTATTAATCGACCAACAACAACATTTTCTTTCAGGCCTCGCAAATAATCACGTTTACCCGTTACAGCACCCTCAGTTAGAACGCGTGTTGTTTCTTGGAATGACGCAGCAGAAATAAATGACTCTGTCGCTAGTGATGCTTTCGTGATACCTAACAATAATCTTTCACATTGCGCAGGCATTCTATCAGCCGCGTCAGCGGCTTCATTAGCCTCAAGGAACCTTACATATTCAACCTGATCACCCTTGATTAAATCGGTGTCGCCAGACTGAGTAATTTCAACCTTACGGAGCATCTGCCTAACGATAACTTCAATATGTTTGTCATTAATAACAACACCTTGCAAACGATAAACATCTTGAACTTCGTTAGTAATATATTTAGACAACTCGACCACACCCAACAATCTAAGAATGTCGTGAGGATTAAATGGGCCGTCTGAAATAACTTCACCCTTTTCTACCGTCTCACCCTCGAAAATATTAAGCTGACGATACTTATGAATCAAAGCCTCATACGGATCAGATCCATCTTTTGGCGTAATAATTAAACGCTTCTTACCTTTTGTTTCCTTACCAAAACTAACAACTCCACTTATCTCTGCAAGAATGGAAGGCTCCTTAGGCTTACGCGCCTCAAACAAGTCAGCGACTCTTGGTAGACCACCGGTAATATCTCGAGTCTTTGAAGACTCCTGAGGTATACGCGCCAGCACATCACCTATCTCAAGATTATCACCATTACGCATGTTAAGAAGTGCGTTGGGCGGCAAAAATACCTGAATCGGTGTATCCGTACCAGGAAGCATGACACTCTCTCCCTTTTCATCCAACAACTGAACCATTGGACGCACCTCTTTGCCAGAAGAAGGCCGGTCTTTGGGATCAATAATTTGAATATTAGATAGACCGGTAAGCTCATCTGTTTGCGTACGAACAGTAATGGCTTCTTCCATCCCTACAAACTGAGCCTTACCGCCCGTCTCAGTGATAATTGGGTGAGTATGCGGATCCCATTTTGCAACGACGGAGCCTGCAGCAACCTGATCACCATCTTTAGCTGTAATAACCGCACCATAGGGCAATTTATACCATTCTCGCTCACGGCCATGTTCATCCGCTACCGCTAATGCAGACGATCGCGACGTCACAACCAAACAACCATCTTTTCGTTCAATTGACTTCATGTTATGCAATCGAATTTTACCGCCATGCTTAACTTGAATATTATCAACAGCAGATGACCGAGAGGCAGCACCACCAATATGGAAGGTACGCATCGTTAACTGAGTACCTGGCTCACCGATTGACTGTGCTGCAATAACGCCAACAGCTTCGCCTTTATTGACAACATGTCCACGCGCCAAGTCACGACCATAACACTGAGCACAGACACCGTGCCGTGTATCACACGTAATTGCCGACCGCACCCAAACCTCATCGACACCGGCAGCCTCTAGCTCTCCGACTTTTGACTCATCTAGAAATGTACCAATAGGCAAGACAACATTATCCGTATCTCCTGGTGCAAAAATATCTTTTGCCGAAATACGCCCAAGCACTCGGTCACCAAGCGGCACAACAACATCACCACCTTCAATCATAGGCGTCATTAATAAACCATGACTAGTACCACAGTCATCCATAGTAACCACTAAATCTTGAGCAACATCAACCAATCTACGCGTCAAGTAACCAGAGTTAGCTGTTTTCAAAGCCGTATCAGCAAGACCTTTACGCGCACCATGAGTAGAGATAAAGTACTGAAGAACGTTCAAACCTTCTCGGAAATTTGCAGTAATAGGTGTTTCGATGATCGAACCATCCGGCTTAGCCATCAAACCACGCATACCTGCCAACTGACGAATCTGTGCAGCCGACCCCCTTGCACCCGAATCGGCCATCATAAAGACAGAATTAAAAGAGTCTTGATCGACTGCATTGCCATCTTTATCGAATACTTCTTCTTTACCAAGATTATCCATCATCGCTTTAGCAACTTTATCATTTGCTCTCGCCCAGATATCGATAACCTTGTTGTATTTCTCGCCATGCGTCAAAAGACCAGATGCAAATTGCGTTTCAATTTCCTTAACTTCCTCGTGAGCCGCATCGATAATCGTATACTTCTCATCCGGAATTACAAAGTCGTTTACACCAATAGACGAACCGGAAAAAGTAGCCTGCGAGAAACCCATATACATCAACTGGTCAGCAAAAATAACCGTATCCTTTAAACCACAAACTCGATACGCAGTGTTGATCAATTTTGAAATAGCTTTCTTGACCATAGGCTTGTTTACAATTTCAAATGGCAAACCTTTTGGCAGTATCTCGAACAACATTGCTCTACCAACCGTCGTATCAACAATCGCTGTCGTGGTAACGGTAGATCCATCCTCTTGATATACATTTTCAGTTAAACGAACCTTTACTTTAGCTTGAAGATGAACTTTCTTGGCACCATAGGCTCGTTGAACTTCTTTAATATCTGCAAAGACCATCCCTTCACCATGCACATTTACTCGCGCACGGGTCATATAATAAAGACCTAACACAACATCCTGAGATGGAACAATAATGGGCTCACCACTTGCTGGCGCCAGTATGTTGTTCGTTGACATCATTAATGCACGCGCCTCTAACTGCGCCTCAAGCGTTAATGGCACGTGCACAGCCATTTGGTCACCATCAAAATCGGCGTTATAGGCTGCACAAACCAAAGGATGTAATTGAATCGCTTTACCTTCAATCAAAACCGGCTCAAATGCTTGTATACCCAACCGGTGCAACGTAGGCGCACGGTTAAGCATAACCGGGTGCTCACGAATAACGTCAGCAAGAATGTCCCAGACTTCAGGCGTTTCACGCTCAACCATTTTCTTCGCTGCTTTAATCGTTGTCGCTAAACCACGAAGCTCTAGCTTTGAGAAAATGAAAGGTTTAAACAATTCTAATGCCATTTTCTTTGGCAAGCCGCACTGATGTAACCTTAAGCTTGGACCAACAACGATTACAGAACGCCCAGAATAATCAACTCGTTTACCAAGCAAGTTCTGGCGAAAGCGCCCTTGTTTACCCTTGATCATATCTGCTAGTGATTTTAAAGGACGCTTATTGGAACCTGTAATAGCGCGACCACGACGACCATTATCAAGCAATGCATCAACAGACTCTTGAAGCATGCGCTTTTCGTTGCGTACAATAATATCTGGGGCGCTCAGTTCTAATAGTCGTTTCAAACGATTATTACGATTGATTACCCGACGGTATAAGTCGTTCAAATCTGATGTTGCAAATCTTCCACCATCAAGTGGAACAAGTGGACGTAAATCTGGCGGTAAAACCGGCAAGACTTTCAAAATCATCCATTCAGGGTTGTTACCAGAACTATGGAAAGACTCTAATAATTTTAAACGCTTAGAAAGCTTCTTAATTTTAGTTTCAGAATTAGTGGCGGGAATTTCTTCTCTAAGACGTGCAATTTCTTCCTCAAGATCTATACTTTGAAGCATTGCTTGGATGGCTTCAGCACCCATTTTCGCATCAAACTCATCACCAAACTCTTCTAAAGCTTCGTAATATTGTTCATCACTGAGTAACTGCCCCTGCTCAAGCGTACTCATACCCGGATCAACAACCATATAAGATTCGAAATACAACACCCGCTCAATATCACGCAGGGTCATATCTAAAAGCATACCGATTCGTGACGGCAGTGATTTCAGGAACCAGATATGCGCGACAGGACTTGCCAATTCAATATGCGCCATGCGGTCACGACGAACACTGGCAAGAGCAACTTCTACGCCACACTTTTCACAAATAACACCACGATGCTTTAATCTTTTATATTTGCCACAAAGACATTCATAATCTTTAATTGGCCCAAAGATCTTGGCGCAAAATAACCCGTCACGTTCAGGCTTAAACGTACGATAGTTGATAGTCTCAGGCTTTTTAACTTCACCATATGACCAAGAACGAATCATTTCAGGTGAAGACAGGCCGATGCGAATCGAGTCAAATTCCTGATTCTGATTTTGGTTTTTTAATAGGTTTAATAAATCTTTCATCGCTTAATGCTCCATTTGGAGTGATATATCTGCGCGCACCTCTTGATGCCCGCCTCCGCTAATACTATTGAACTGCCTGAATTAGTCAGCCTCAAGCTCGATATCAATACCAAGCGAACGTATTTCTTTAACAAGAACATTGAATGATTCTGGCATACCAGGCTCCATCCTATGATCACCATCAACGATGTTTTTATACATTTTGGTACGACCCGCAACATCATCAGATTTAACCGTCAGCATTTCTTGCAGAGTATAAGCGGCACCATATGCTTCTAATGCCCAAACTTCCATCTCTCCAAATCGCTGACCACCAAATTGCGCTTTACCACCAAGAGGTTGCTGAGTAACCAGACTATAAGAACCAGTTGAACGGGCATGCATTTTATCATCAATCAAGTGATTCAGTTTCAAAATATACATATAACCAACCGTTACCTGCCTATCAAAAGCATCACCTGTTCGGCCATCATATAATTGAACCTGACCACTATCATCAAGCCCTGCCAATCTTAGCAGCTCTTTAATCTGTGATTCTTTAGCACCATCAAAAGCCGGTGTCGCCATTGGCACACCCTCTCTAAGATTGTTTGCAAGCTCAAGGATTTCGACGTCAGAGAAGGTATCTAAGGCTTCTTTTTTATCTGCAACACCATTATAAATATCATCCAATAATGTACGCACATCCTCAACTTTACGCTGCTCTTTTAGCATCAAGTCAATTTTTTTACCTAAGCCTTTTGCCGCACAACCTAAGTGAGTTTCTAACACCTGACCAACGTTCATCCGCGATGGAACACCTAGCGGGTTCAATACGATATCAACAGGGTTACCAAACTCATCATATGGCATATCTTCGACGGGCATAATTACTGAGATAACACCCTTGTTACCATGTCGACCAGCCATTTTATCACCTGGCTGAATGCGACGTTTAATCGCAACATAAACCTTCACAATTTTAAGCACACCTGGCGCTAAATCATCACCCGTTTGGAGTTTGTTTTTCTTAACCTCGAAACGCGCATCTTGATCTTTACGACGCTCATCTAACTGTGCTTCAGCTTTTTCTAAGGTGTCATTAAGAGAGTCATCTGACATACGGATATTAAACCAGTCTGCAGAATCAAGCCCTTGTAAATAGGCTTCTGTAATCAAATCACCTTTTTTGAGGCCAGGCGCTGAAACAACCCCGCTACCCGTTAATGTTTTGGTCAATCTTTCAAAAGTAGCGCCGAGAACAATTCGGTACTCATCTTTAAGATCTTTTCTAAACTGGTTTAATTGATCATTTTGAATATCTCTAGAGCGCTGATCTTTTTCTACACCATCTCTAGTAAACACTTGAACATCAATGACGGTACCGCGAGTTCCAGAAGAAACTCGCAAAGAGGTATCTTTAACATCTGACGCTTTCTCACCAAAAATCGCACGCAGTAGCTTCTCTTCTGGCGTAAGCTGAGTCTCACCTTTCGGAGTAACTTTACCAACCAAGATATCACCTGCACCAACTTCGGCACCGATATAAACAATACCGGACTCATCAAGCTTAGATAATGCACTTTCACCGACATTCGGAATATCTGCCGTAATATCTTCACTACCTAGCTTGGTATCACGCGCTACACATGTTAGTTCTTGAATATGTATCGTTGTAAAACGATCTTCTTGAACAACACGCTCCGAGACTAAGATAGAATCCTCAAAGTTGTAGCCATTCCAAGGCATAAAGGCAATGCGCATATTTTGACCTAGCGCCAGCTCACCCATATCAACAGATGGACCATCCGCAAGAACGTCACCACGCGCAATCACATGCCCCTGAGTGACCAAAGGTTGTTGATTGATACATGTATTTTGGTTAGATCGCACATATTTAGTTAGATTATAAATATCTACCCCCGCATCACCTTGAGCGGTCTCTTCATCATTCACTCTAACGACAATTCTTCCCGCATCTACGCGCTCGATAACACCACCACGGTCAGCAACAACGCAGACACCCGAGTCTTGCGCTACGATACGTTCAATACCCGTACCAACTAATGGTTTTTCAGCACGAAGTGTTGGCACTGCTTGACGCTGCATATTCGATCCCATCAAGGCTCGGTTTGCATCATCATGCTCTAAGAAGGGTATTAATGAAGCAGCAACCGAAACAACCTGTCTTGGTGACACATCCATATAGTTAACTTTTTCAGGCGGTGTAACGGTAAACTCATTTTTATGTCGAACGTTTACCAGCTCTTCGACCAGCTTTCCTCCGACATCAACAGTTGCACTCGCTTGCGCGATGACAAAGTTACTTTCTTCAATAGCAGATAAATACTCAATATCATCCGTAACAACACTATCAACTACCTTACGATAAGGGCTTTCTAAGAAACCGAATGAATTGGTTCTTGCATAGGTTGCTAGCGAGTTGATCAAGCCGATGTTTGGACCTTCCGGTGTTTCAATCGGACAAACACGACCATAATGGGTTGGGTGTACGTCACGCACTTCAAAACCGGCGCGCTCACGGGTCAAACCACCCGGACCTAAGGCTGAAACACGACGTTTATGCGTCACTTCAGATAGCGGGTTATTTTGATCCATAAACTGGGATAACTGACTAGAACCGAAGAACTCTTTGACAGCCGCTGCGACAGGCTTAGCATTAATCAGATCTTGAGGCATCAGACCATCTGACTCAGCCATACTTAAACGCTCACGCACTGCACGCTCTACTCGAACCAAACCAACGCGGAATTGGTTTTCTGCCATTTCACCAACAGATCGGATACGGCGGTTACCGAGGTGATCAATATCATCAACTTCACCTTGACCATTACGTATACCGATTAATGTCTTCAAAACAGAAATTATGTCATCTTGAGACAATACACCTTCACCAACCTCTATTTCTCGACCAATACGTCTATTAAATTTCATTCGGCCGACGGCAGACAAATCATAACGCTCTGGGGTGAAAAATAAATTCTTAAACAGATTTTCTGCTGAATCTTTAGTCGGTGGCTCGCCAGGACGCATCATTCTATATATTTCTACAAGCGCCTCGAGTTGATTCCCAGTTGGATCAACACGCAATGTTTCTGACATAAATGGACCGCAGTCCAATTCATTTGTATAAATTGTTTCAAACCCAGTGATACCAGCTTCTAAAATTGCATCGACACTTTCCAGAGTTAATTCTGTATTACACTCAAGAATAATTTCACCGGTATCTTCATTTATTAGATCTTTTGCTGTCACTTTACCGTATAGATACTCTCTTGGAACTTCTAGATACTTCCCTAACTTTTCTAACTGGCGGATATGTCGAGCTGTAATTCGACGACCTTCTTCTACAATTACTTTTCCAGCTTCATCTTTAATTTCAAAACTAGCCAACTCACCGCGTAATCGTGAAGGCACTAGCTCTAGCATGCATGACTCTTCTGAGAGCTGAAACGCACTCGTATCAAAGAACATTTCTAAAATTTGCTGAGTTTCAAAACCGAGCGCTCTAAGCAATATAGACGCTGGCAATTTTCGTCTTCTATCTATACGCACGAAGACATTATCTTTTGGGTCAAATTCAAAATCTAACCAAGAACCACGGTAAGGAATAACTCGCGCAGAATGTAAGAGCTTACCTGATGAGTGAGTCTTACCTTTATCATGATCAAAGAATACCCCTGGCGATCTGTGTAGCTGGGAGACGATTACCCTTTCAGTCCCATTAACAACAAAGGTACCATTCTTCGTCATTAGCGGCATTTCACCCATATAAACTTCTTGTTCTTTAATATCTTTTATTGCCTTATTTGACGATTCTTTATCGTAAATAATTAAACGAACTTTAACTCGTAAAGGAGCAGCATAGGTAACGCCACGCTGAATACATTCTTTGACATCAAAAGCAGGCTCACCCAAGCGATAACTGACGTATTCAAGAGCAGCATTGCCTGAAAAGCTAACGATTGGAAAAACAGATTTGAAAGCAGCATGTAAACCTACATCTTCTCGAGCGTCAGGATTACTCTCACTCTGCAAAAAGCTTAAATATGAGTCTAACTGAATAGACAAAAGATAGGGTACATCCATTACGGTGGGTAACACCCCAAATTCTTTACGAATTCGCTTTTTCTCTGTATACGAGTAGGTCATCTATATTCCCCAGTTTTTTGACTTAATGGTCTAAAAATTCGCTCGGTTTGACACCGATTTGATATTGACTATGCTCTGTAATGTTGCCATTTAAAGGGTAACCACAAACACCGCATAAGTTTGAATATTTTTTATCTAATAACAGAAAAAGGCCGGCAGTTATAGCAATAACTACCAGCCAGTTCCTTGAGTTATTAATACTCTAAAGGAGCATTAATAACTTCAGAAGCAAGATTACTTGATTTCAACTGACGCGCCAGCTTCCTCAAGTACTTTCTTAGCTGCTTCTGCATCATCTTTGCTAGCAGCTTCTTTAACAGTAGAAGGAGCGCCATCTACCATTGCTTTAGCTTCTTTAAGGCCTAAACCTGTAAGTGCACGAACCGCTTTAATGACGTTAACTTTCTTGTCACCCGTTGCAGTTAATACCACATCAAATTCAGTCTTTTCTTCTGCAGCAGCGCCAGCATCTGCAGCAGCAGCAGGAGCAGCAACTGCAGCAGCAGCTGATACACCAAATTTTTCTTCCATTGCTTCAACTAATGCAACAACATCCATTACACTCATTTCTGCAATTGCGTTTAAAATATCATCTTTAGATAGAGCCATGCCCTTAATCTCCTAAAATTAGTAAAAAAATTATTAAGCTGCGTCTTGTTTCTGATCGCGAACTGCCGCCACTACACGAGTCACTTTCGACGGAATATCGTTGAAAGTTCTTGCAAGCTTTGTAACAGGTGCCAATGTAACCGCTGCCAAAATCCCCAACGCCTGATGACGTGTAGGTAATTTAGCCAGGCGATCAATTTGATCTGCACCTAATAGTTCACCACCAACTGAAAGTGCTTTAATTTCGAATGCTTTCTTTTCTTTAGCAAAGTCCTTAAGTAGGCGCGCTGCGGCACCTGGATCTTCTAAAGAAAAAGCCAAGACAGTTGGACCTACCAACACATCTTTCAAACATTCAAACTCGGTTCCTTCTACTGCACGCCTTGCAAGCGTATTTCGAACGACACGAAGATAAACTCCGCCTTCACGAGCGCTCTTGCGCAATCCAGTTAAATCATTAGCATCAACGCCATGATAATCTGCTAGCACAACAGATAAAGCACCGCTAGCAACTTCGTTGACTTCAGCGACTATCGCCTTTTTGTCTTCGAGGCCAATTGCCATTGGTTATCTCCTTAGTAAAGTCGGTTTCCCGACTACTTACTTCCACCTATTGCTAGGCGACCTACGGCGTATTTTCTACTCATTAAGAGAGTCTGTTCACCGTCTGCGCAGGAAATTAAGTTAATAAATTAACACCTGCGGTCTTTGACAGCCCAGGCAAAGCCTAGACTCCAAAGTTTTGATGCGGAGCATCAAAATTAAATTGCTATAGAGCTTTGATCTATGACTAAACCAGGACCCATCGTCGAAGAAAGTGTAATCTTCTTCATATAAATACCTTTTGCGGACGAAGGCTTAGCTTTTTTAAGATCTGCAAGCAGTGCTTCCAAGTTTGCCTTAATAGCCTCTGCAGAGAACTCTACATTGCCAACAATAGTATGGACAATACCGTTCTTATCCGTTCTGTAACGCACCTGACCTGCTTTAGCATTCTTGACAGCTGTCGCTACATCTGGAGTTACTGTACCGACTTTGGGGTTAGGCATAAGACCACGCGGCCCTAGGATTTGACCCAACTGACCGACAACTCTCATCGCATCAGGAGAAGCAATAACAACATCAAAATCCATGTTGCCTTTTTTCACCTCTGCTGCTAAATCATCCATGCCAATAATATCTGCACCTGCTTCTTTTGCCTTCTCAGCATTTTCGCCTTGAGTAAACACAGCTACACGCACCGCTTTACCTGTACCATTTGGCAATACAGTTGAGCCACGAACCGCTTGATCAGATTTACGAGCATCGATACCTAAGTTTACCGATACATCGATAGACTCATTAAATTTTATACTTGCAGAAAACTCTGAGAGTAAAGCACATGCATCTTCTACGCTGTAAGCTTTACCTAATTGAACTTTCTCATTGATTAATTTTTGACGTTTAGTTAATTTAGCCATTAGATCACACCCTCTGTAGTAAGACCCATGCTTCTAGCTGTACCCGCAATAATTCGAACAGCCGCATCCAAATCACCAGCATTTAAATCTGGCTCTTTCATCTTAGCGATTTCTTCTAACTGTTCACGAGTTACATTGCCAACTTTAGTTGTATTAGGTTTACCACTACCGCTCTTTATGCCCGCAGCCTTCTTTAATAGAACTGCGGCTGGTGGAGTTTTCATTACAAACGTAAAGCTTTTATCCGTATAAACAGATATAACTACAGGAATCGGCAAACCAGCTTCCACACCCTGAGTTTGAGCATTGAACGCTTTACAGAACTCCATAATATTAACGCCATGCTGACCTAAGGCAGGACCAACAGGTGGACTAGGGTTTGCTTTACCCGCTGCAACCTGCAGCTTAATGTATGCACTTATCTTCTTAGCCATTTAAAACTCCTCGGGTGATGACGCTCTAACGAGCTCCCCATTTTGACAAAAAACCCACTCTAAAATGAGCTATATAAAATTAATCTTTTTCGACCTGCCCAAACTCAAGCTCGACAGGTGTAGACCGACCAAATATAAGAACCGCAACCTTTACGCGACTTTTATCGTAATCGACCTCTTCAACAACACCATTAAAGTCAGCAAAAGGACCATCAATAACACGTACAACTTCACCCGCCTCAAACAACGTTTTAGGCCTAGGCTTCTCTGCTCCACTCTCAATTCTTTGTAAAATTGTTTGCGCTTCTTTATCCGTGATAGGTATAGGCTTATCTGCCGTTCCACCGATAAAACCTAATACTCTAGGAGTAGACTTCACTAGATGCCAAGCATCATCGTCCATATCCATCTGAACCAAAACATAACCAGGATAGAACTTACGCTCACTCTTTCTTTTCTTCCCATCTCTCATTTCCACCACTTCTTCAGTAGGAACGAGAATATCCCCAAACTTATCTTCCAAGCCCTTAAAAGAAACTTGCTCAGCTAGAGATCGCATAACTTGCTTTTCATAACCCGAATAGGCATGAACCACGTACCAAGACTTGGCCATTCTCAAATATCTCCCATCAACCAATAATGCTAGAAACAACCCAGCCAATGAGGGAGTCAACACCCCATAAAATCAATGCAACAAACAAGACAAACACAACCACAATAAGCGTAGTCTGCATCAATTCCTGCTTAGTTGGCCAAATAACTTTACGAATTTCCATCCGAGCTTCAGACACCAACTTAGCAAAGGACTTTCCCTTTACTGTTTGGAGAGCTACCCAAACAGCAATTGCCGCCAAAACAACAAGAGCTAGAACTCTATAAAGCAATGACTCAGCAGCAAAATAATAATTACCAACAACACCAGCAGCTACAAGTAAAAAAACCACAAGCCACTTCAACACATCTAAACTACCGCTATTGCTTTCAACTTTTGCATTCATAACTAATGCTTACCAAATTATCCCACCACAACAAAGTGGCAGGCCAGGAGGGAATCGAACCCCCAACCTGCGGTTTTGGAGACCGCTGCTCTGCCAATTGAGCTACTGGCCTATACAAAAGAAGGCAGCAAAGCTGCCTTCTATTCTTTAGCTAAAATCATTCAATAATTTTAGCTACAACACCGGCACCAACAGTACGACCACCTTCACGAATAGCGAAACGTA
>CAXBDA010000070.1:0-15420 GCA_963974595.1 uncultured Oleiphilus sp.
ATCAAATAACTATCAAATAACTATCAAAAAACGGTTAACCTTATACCTGTTAACCGTTTTTGATTTTTCAAATCAATTTACTTCTTTGCACCTAAACCAAATTCAGGTGCACCAATCAATACCGACATGTTGCCGTGAGGGTGTTTGTTGTCATACATCAATTGGTGGGAGTCGGGTAGTTCTTCATAGGTAAATGCTTTAGACATACAAGGCTCTACTTTTCCGGCTATAACAAGATCATTGATACCAATTGCCTGATCATCATTTGCAAAGTGTGAACCTTGTAAACGCTTCTGACGCATCCAGTGGTAACGTAAATCTAGGGTTGCATTAAAGCCGGTTGTACCCGCACAAACTACGACCATACCGCCAGTCTCACAGACAAAAATAGACGTTGGAATGGTGGTTTCACCCGGGTGTTCAAAAACGACATCGACACCACGACGTTCGCCTAGAATTTCCCAAATTGCTTTACCAAAGTTACGCGCACCTTTAGCCCATTTTGCATATGCTGACTCATCTTTCCAGTGTGGCATCATGCCCCAGTGATCGAAGTCTTTACGGTTTAAACAACCGACTGCACCTAGCTTTTTACAGTAGTCAAATTTGCTTTCGTCAGAGACAACTGCGATAGGCTTTGCTCCCATAGCGGCTGCAATTTGAATAGCCATACAGCCTAAACCACCCGCGCCCCCCCAAATTAATACCACATCATCTTTCTTAACGTTGTTAGGTACCCAAGCCATTAACATGCGATATGCCGTTGCGCCTACTAACATATAACTTGCTGCTTCTTCCCAGTTAAGATGTTTAGGTTTTGGTAGCACCATGTGATCTTGTACTTTCGTGAATTGTGCAAAACTACCGTAGTTTGTTTCATAACCCCAGATGCGAAAACTAGGGTCGTACATGGGATCTTTACCATTTTTGACTGAAGGGCAGTCTTTAGCCCAAGAACCACAGTGAACCACAACTTCGTCGCCGACTTTTACGTTGGTCACATCTTTGCCGATTTTGTAAACGATACCCGATGCATCAGAGCCGCCGATATGGAAGTCTTCAGACTCACCTTGTTTATTTCTCGAAGCAATAACGTCTACAGGAACACCTAAGCCGGCCCATACATTGTTATAGTTGACACCAGCCGCCATGACATAGACAAGAACTTCATCATCTTTAATCGCTGGTACATCAATGACTTCTTTTTGGAAGGCTTTTGTTGGTTTGCCAAAGCGCTCTTGACGAATTAACCAGCCATGCATTTTTGTAGGGACTTCACCGACAGGGGGGGCAGTTCCAATATCATAAAGTTCTTGTGTCATTATTATGTCCTCGTATTTTAAATTGAGTAGGTTTATATAAAAAATTTGGATGTTTTAATTTATTGTGAGCCCTTCAGAAACTGAGTTTCTGACTTTATTTTTATTGTTGTGTATGACCGTTTTAATATGTATTCAGATTTATTTTTACTGTAAATGTGTAAGGAACTGTCCGATTAAGTGCTTGAATTCTAATTCTTTTTCTTCAAATGTCCCGTCTTTCAAAGCCTCATCACCATCAAGGTGTCGATAAATACTTAGCCCGAATTCGCCATAGGCTTGACGAATCCACTTATTTAAAAAGTAGGTTTCTTGTTGATGCACCACTTTATCTGAAACTGCATTTTGACTCACTTTCAGAATATGATTTGTGAGTTCATCCAACCCCTTTCTTTTGATCGCGCTGGTTAAAAATATATCTCTTGGTAACTTTGTTTCTGTACTGCCATTAGCCGTGTCATGAACATAAATTTGCGCTAATTTAAGGCTGGATTTAAGCAAGTGCAGGCTCTTTTTTGCCAAGGCATCTTCATCGCATTTGTTGATGATAAAGGTGTCAGGTACTTCCATTATTCCAGCTTTCATAAATTGTACTTGATCGCCTGCAAGTGGCTGCATCACTAAGCAGGTATGGTCGCTGAGCCTTTGGATTTCTATTTCATTCTGACCAATACCAACCGTTTCGATAATAATAATATCGAAAAGTTTCCGAAGAAGGCGGGTGACATGAAACGTTTGCTTACTTAAACCACCTAAGTCTTGTTGTGATGCTTGTGAGCGAAAGAACAAACGATTATCTTTTATGGGAAAAATCGTGCGTGTTCTATCGCCGAGTAAGGCACCGCCAGATTCATGGCTGGATGGATCTATTGCTAATACTGCAATAGACATATCCGGTTTGAGCTCGAGCAATTTAAGGCAAGTTTCGCCAATTAAACTCGACTTTCCCGCACCCGGTGTACCCGTTATACCGAGAACGAGGGCCTGCTTTTCAAATTGTTCCTTCTGTTTATTTAGATAAGAAATAATTTGGTGGCGAGCAATAAAATTCTCATCGGTATTACGTTCAAAAATCGATATTAAACGAGCAATCGGCCATTTTTCAAGATCTTTTGCTTGATTCAGTAAGCTAATTAATTCATTAGAAAGAGGTTGGTTCATTTCATCAATCAGCTTTTTTTCAACCTGTTCTATCATCACTTCTACAGGCGTTTTGTTAGTTGATTTACGTGGACTTTTGTTCATTGATAACATCCATTATGTCATTCATCACCGCCATTAGATCGAAATCTTTAGGCGTGAAAATCCGTTTAACGCCTTTCGCTTTTAATGATTCAAAATCGGGTGTCGGAATAATACCGCCTAAGATAACCGGAATTGAATCTTTCGCTTTATTTGCTTCGAGTTCTTCAAATAACTGATCAATAATCTCGTTATGTGAACCTGAGAGTAGAGAAATGCCAATAACATCAACGTTTTCTTCTAATGCCGATTGGACTATGTCTGCGGCACTTAAACGGATGCCAAAATAAATCACATCAAAACCAGCATGACGTGCAGCGACAGCGATCATTTCAGCTCCATTTGAATGGCCATCTAAGCCTGGTTTGCCGACCACCATACGTGGGCGATAACCCTGTTTTGTAACGAAGGTTTCAATTTTTGCACGTACTTCATTTAAGGTATCGGTTTCTATGGTGAGCGCCTGACCTTCAACGCCTGTTGGTGGGCGGAACTCACCGAAAACTGCGCGAAGTGTATCTGACCATTCACCTGTAGTTACTCTTGCTTTCGCACATTCGATAGAAGCCTGCATCATGTTGATGCCTTCTTTTGCGGCTTTCGCCAGCTCAGATAAGGCAGTTTCTACGCGTGCAGGATCGCGTTCGGTACGTGTTTTATTTAATGCATCAATGGTACGTTGTGCTGCATCCGCATCGACCATGAAAATACCGCCATCACTATCTTTAACCAGTGGTGATTCCAGTCCATCAGTCCACTTGTTTTTACCCACAACGATCTGTTCACCTTTCACAAGTTTACTCATGCGCTCACCCTGAGAGGCAACAAGCGCAGACTTCATATAACCTGTTTTAATCGCTTCAACACCGCCACCCATATCAATAATTTTATTGATTTCAGTGAAAGCTTGTTCTTTTAAATCTTTAACTTTTGATTCGATAACATGAGAGCCATCGAATATGTCAGGATATTCGAGTAAATCAGTTTCATATGCCATGATTTGCTGTAAACGAAGTGACCACTGTTGATCCCAAGGTCTGGGTAATGACAGCGCTTCGTTCCATGCGGGTAGTTGAAGTGCGCGACAACGCGCATTGCGGCTTAGCGTCACACCGAGTGTTTCTATCAAGATACGCCATGCATTATTTTCAGGTTGTTCTTCGGTCAAGCCTAAAGAATTTACCTGAATGCCATAGCGGAAACGGCGATATTTGGCATTTTTAACACCATAACGTTCCGTGGTGATTTCATCCCACATTTCACAGAAAGCGCGCATTTTGCAAACTTCTTCTACGAAACGCATACCGGCATTGACGAAGTAAGAAATACGCCCAACACAGCGTTCGAATTCTTCTTCAGTAAAGCAGTTGCGTTCCTTAATCGCATCAAGAATAGTGATGGCGGTGGTGAGTGCAAACGCTAATTCTTGAACCGGTGTCGCGCCTGCTTCTTGCAAATGGTAAGAGCAAATGTTTGACGCATTCCATGACGGAATGTTATGCAAACAGTATTCATACATATCGACAATAATACGAATGGAATCTTCTGGTGGGAATATATAGGTGCCGCGCGCTAAATATTCTTTAATAAGGTCGTTTTGAGTGGTGCCATTGAGCTTGCTGATATCCAAACCGCGCTCTTCAGCCATCGCCACATAAAGTGAGAGTAACCACATTGATGTGCCATTAATGGTCATCGAGGTGTTCATTTCATCGACAGGGATGTTGTCGAACAAGGCGTGCATATCATCAAGTGAGTTGATCGGCACGCCGACTTTGCCAATTTCAGGTTTGGCGATGTCATGATCCGAGCTATAGCCACATTGTGTCGGTAAGTCCATTGCAATACTTAAACCGGTTTGGCCTTTGGCAAGATTATTTCGATAAAGTTCATTCGAAGCCCAGACATTGGTATGGCCGGCATAGGTTCTGAAAATCCAAGGTCTGTCTTTGCTTGCATTACCATCTTTATCGTAAATATGATGCGCTTTCTTTTGCTCGGTCATGTACTTTTTTCCAAATCAAAAAAGGGAAATGTTTTTAGGTTCGCCTGATTGTTTCAATAAAACCGGTCCCTGAGCTTGTCGAAGGGCGATCATTTACGCCCATAACTCACGCTTCTTAAACGTTTCGACAAGCTCAACGAGCCTTGTTTATTTTTACGAAGCATTTTCGATTAAGGCACGTGCAATAACTTTGAGCGCCAAGGTTTCTTCAGCGCCTTCAAATATAGATAGAACGCGGGCATCAATCCAGTAACGACTTACTGCTGATTCTTCAGCATAGCCCATGCCACCGTGTATTTGCATAGCTTCGCGTGTTAGCCATTCAGAAGACTTACAAGAAAACAGCTTGACCAAACTCGCTTCCATCTGGCCTTTACCTTCATCCATTAAATTACCTACAGCATAGGTGAATTGGCGTGAAGCGGTTAGTATTGTCGCCATTCGCGCTAATTTGCATAGCGTTAATTGATAATGACCAACAGGCTGGCCAAATACTTTTCGGTCATGCGAGTAGGCTATCGCTTTTTCAAATGCTGCTTGCATAACGCCATTTGCGCGAGCAGCTGTTTGGATACGCCCACCGGCAAAGCCTGCCATTGTGTAGTAAAAACCTTTTCCAAGACCTGCTTCACCACCTAATATGTGGCTGTCTGGCACAAAGACATTATCAAAGAAAACGTCAAAAGAGTGCATGCCACGATAACCAATTGTGGGGATAGCTTTACCTGAAATAATACCACCAGAATCTTGTTCATAACGGAAGTCATGCCCATCGAAAGAGGGCTTTTCAACGAGAAACATACTTAAACCTTTATGGCCTAAACCTGGCTCTGGGTTTGTTCTGGCTAAAGTAAGCAGTACGCCCGCTTTGCCACCAAAAGTACACCATGTTTTGGCACCGTTAAGTAACCAGCCGCCTTCCGTTTTTTCAGCTTTTAACTTCATTCCCGCAACGTCTGAACCAAAGTCTGGTTCTGTGATAGCGACTGCGCAGAAAGGATCTGCCCAAGCAAGTTTTGGTAACCAATATTGCTTCTGTTCTTCTGTGCCACCGGCTAATAAAGCGCGTGATAAAATTTCCGGGCGAGTGATCAAACTACCCGCTGCAGCTAATGAACCACGAGACAGTTCTTCTGTGACGACGATCATGCCCATATTGTCTTCTTGACCATCGGGTAGAAGGCCATCATATTTTTCTGGGATGGACAGACCAAAACAACCCATTTCAACCAAGGGCTTGAGAATCTCATCAGGAATCATTAAATCTTCGCGGTGAATATGTTCAGCGCGCGGCATAACTACATCTGTGGCAAAACGCTGGAAAGATTCACGCATAATTTCTTTATCTTCATCCAGAAGATAGTCAGCAGTACGGCCTTTCTGCTCAAGCATGATACGCCCCATATCAACCAACTTTTGCGTCTGTAAAAAAGTTTGGCAGAAGGCGAGAGAGGATTCATTTATGAAGGCAGTATTGAACTGTTCGAAGCTAAGACCAAACTCACTTAGTTTTGCAGATAAACGGTTGCGCGTGTTTTGAACGGCTTCAGCGCAGAATAAAAGCGCTATTTCTTCTTCTAGATAAAGCTTTTCTTGATGAGTGTCTTTAGTTGTTCTGATTTTGTTTGCATAGTTGCAAATGGCTCTTGCTGCGGCAATTTCAGCAGAAGAATAGGCCAGTTCATAAGAAACAAGCTGGTAGTCATCAAGCTTGCTTCCTGATAGACGACCTGTTTCGTTCAAACATAGGTGTTTTACATAGCTTAACGAGATATCAAGTGCAGTTTGTGCCTGCTCGATAGTTGTTCTGGCAGTAGACATTGCCTGTTCTGGTGCAATGTTAGTAGTTGACGTAGCAGTAGATGCTTGAGACAAGTCGGCTCTCCTCGTGCATGATGCAAATATAAACGTTAGCCTCCCATATTTGAGACAATTAACATTTGTTAATTGAGCATAATATAGGAAAGCGAATGTTAAAAAAAGTGCAGAATAAAACTGTCACGCCCTAACTTGGGGCGTGACAGTTTTTAATCAATTTAGCTTAGTGATGTGGCTGCCGTTTTACGAAATAGTCGTTTTACGAAATAGTGTGCTGGTTTTGGTCTAGCCTAGTTCGATTTCTTCTCCTACCTCTGGAACACAAGCCTTCCAGCCAAAAGAGTCTTTCAACTTTATTCTCATTGAATCTGCTGCTACTCGCTCTCCATGCGTCACAAAAACACGCTTTGGATGAATTTCAGATTGTTTTAACCATGCAATAATTTCACTGTAATCTCCGTGCGCCGATAAACTACCACTGTGGTGTATTTCAGCTTTTACTGGATAATATTGCCCATGAATTTTTATTTCTTTCACACCATTAATGAGCGCATCACCACGCGTACCTGGTGCTTGGAAACCTATGAATACAATGCTGTGTTGATGGTGAGGTATTAAGGTCTTCAAATGATGAAGCACTCTGCCTCCGCTAGCCATACCACTGGCTGAAATGATCACGGAAGGAAAACGGCTGCCATTAAGTTCTATCGATTCTTCGGGCGTACGCACATAGTGTGTATTTTGATCTATTACTTGGCATTGCTGCTTACTTAGTCTGTGTTCTTCATGATGTTTACAAAATATTTCAGTTGCCGAAATTGCCATAGGACTATTAAGGTGAACGGGTAAGTTGGGGATGCGTTTTTGATCTTTGAGCTGTTGAATTATATGCAGATTAATTTGTGTTCTGCCCACTGCAAAAGAAGGGATTAATACAATGCCACCACGCTTACTTGTGGTATTGATAATGTCTTCAAAGAATTGCAAGGCATCAATGTTTTCATGTTTACGGTCGCCATAGGTGGATTCGACAACTAAATAATCTGTTTCACCAAGCGGTTTTGGGGGGTACATAATATGATCATGTTGTCTGCCAACATCCCCACTAAAGGTAATTGATTTTCCGTTTACAGAAATTTTGACGGCGCAAGCACCTGGAATATGGCCGACAGGCGTAAAAGTGGCATGGATGCCTGCTGCAATTTCGATTAATTCATTCATATTAACGGGTTTGAATGCACTTAAAGACTGGCGGGCATCTTCTTCAGTATAGAGAGGTAAGGCAGGTTTGTGCTTGGAAAACTTTTTGTAGTTGGCATAACGCGCATCTTCTTCTTGAAGATATCCTGAGTCGGGGAGAAGGACTTTGCATAAATCCAGAGTCGCCCCGCTACAATATACAGAACCGGTATAACCCGCTTTGGTGAGCGCAGGAATATAGCCGCTATGGTCAATATGTGCGTGCGTCAGAATCACCGCATCAATAGTGGATATATTAATAGGAAATTCTTGCCAGTTTTTTTCGCGTAAGTTCTTGACTCCCTGAAACAAACCACAATCAATAAGAATCTTTTTGTCGTTAATGCTGAGCAGATACTTGGAGCCCGTTACTGTCCCCGCGCCACCCAAGAATTTAATTTTCATTCTATTTCCATCCTTCATGGAGCATTATTTTGAAATAAATTGATAAGGTACAGGTAAGAATAGCACTGGCATCAACAACTGGCTTAATCTGGATCAAGCTGCGCTGATTTTTTAAACCCTAGATCTTATCTTGATTATTAAACTGGTTACGGCCATGTTCTTTAGAATAATAAAGCGCTGTATCGGCATCTTTTATCAAATTAGAGCGGTCTTGCTTAAAATCAGGAATCGTTGTGGCAGCGCCAATAGAACATGTCATTTTGACTATTTCTCCATCAACGTCAAAGCGTAGTTCTGACACCGCCTTGAGCATTCGCTTTCCTATGTTGTATGCGCCCTTGGCATTTGTGTTCGGCAGTAACACGATAAACTCTTCGCCACCATAGCGTGATACGCAATCGGCAGGTCTTGCTACTTCATGCTCAATCGCTTTTGCCGCTTTCTTTAAACATTCATCGCCAAACAAATGTCCGTATTTATCATTTAGTTTTTTGAAATGATCAAGATCAATCATAATGATGCTCATCGGGCAGTTCATGCGTGAGCAGCGACGCCATTCCTTATTGAATTCCTTATCGAAAAACATACGATTTTTTAGTTGTGTTAAAGGGTCGGTGGTGCTCAATTGTTCCATAAGTTCAGCGCGTTCTTCAGCCACTAAATGATTGGTGATAGCTGCCCAATAATCGTTATGCGTTGCTTTTGAAGAACTAAAAATATAGATCAGACAAATAACCATCATCATCGCGAAGACTAAACTTTCGGTTCCACCAATATGCACCAAAACAGCCACCAGAGGCAGGCACATAAAAAGCGGGTAGAGCGTACGTATCTCTGAGGAAATACTTAAAGTACATGCACCGCCTAAGGCAAAAGCAGGTGTAATGACCAGCATAATGATGCTTAAATCAGCAAGCTTGGGGTCATAAATTACCCAGGCAGACATGCCACCCCAGTGCGCAGCGGTGAGAAGGATTGTAATAATAAGCCATTGATGAAGAAATCCGATATCTGGATTTTTACTGCGTGTTAGTACAAAGAAATGGGCAATACGAAGTACGCAGAAGCTTGCAATCATGAGCGTGTTAATGAGAAAAAAAGCGGGGTAATTGTCAAGCAGATCATAGCCAAATGATAAAATTAACCAAATGCATAAATAGGTTAAAATGCCGCTTTTTGCTCTGTTCGTTAAGTCAGTTAAAGCGACTGTTTGAAGCTGCTCATGGTAGCTATTTAAAGTCATACAATCAAAATTCCGAAGATACATTCTTGTTATATTTGTTTTCTACAACCTGTAGAAGATAACCTTAGACTAATTATTCCTGCTTATATCATCATCGATAGAAATATAATTAAGGGATGAGCACAATTTTACCGATATGCTGATTTCGCTTTAACTGCTCAAAGGCATCATCGAAACATGATAAAGCGTGTGTTTGGGCAATAACAGACTTTAGTTGATTATTTTTAAATCCTTCTGATATTGCACGAATGGCTCGTTGCTTTTTAATGTCGTCTTCCAGGGTCTCATCGAGTGTATAGCCCCTTAAACTTAGTCGGCGCTTCATTAAGACGCCAGCATGGATATCCATCGGCCTTCGATCTAACATGCCCTGAATGACAATTCTACCGCCTTGTGATGACGCTTTTACCAAACCATGGGTGGCCGGGCCGGCAACGGCATCAAAGACTAGGTTTGATCCACTATTTTGGGTAAATTCCCGAACTTTCACTACATACTGCTCGTTAGCTTTTACTAGTGCATCCCCCTCTAAATTTGAGCCAAAAACGATGACTTCATCAGCACCATTGTCTCGAAGTGCAGCCGATTTTGACTCCTGGCTACTGGTTGCTATCACCTTTGCACCTAACATCTTGGCAATTTGAATAGCCGCTAAACCGACAGAGCTGGAGGCGGCAGTAATGACGACGGTCTCATCTTTAGATAAACCGCCACATTCAACCATTCCTCCCCATGCCGTTAAGAAAGCCATCCACAAAGACCCCGCTTCTTCATCTGAAATTGTGTTTGGGCTCGCAATTAATGAGCTTGCTTCATATAAACCATATTCTGCTAGGCAGCCTTGTTGGCTGATATCAAAACTCATGGGGAGTAGGGCAACGCGATCTCCACATTTAAATGTGGTGTTATCTAATCCACGTCCAAGTTTGTCAATGATGCCAGCCCCTTCGAAACCTAAACGGCTATGGGCAGGGGCTTGGAAAAAATAACGGCCTTGGCAATATAGTAAGTCACCTCTATTCAGCCCTATTGATGTTATTTTTACCCGCAGTTGTTTGTCTCCAGGCTCGGGTAAGGTCTGATCAATCAGTTTGAGGCTACTCGGGTCTTTTGGTTTCTCTAAGATTAAAGAACGCACAGCTTAGGCCTTTTTAGATGTGGAAAATATCAGGTAATCATACCTAATTTATTAAATGAAAATAGGATGAACTTTAAAGAAAATATTCTAGATGACCTAAGTCATATGATGAGCATAAATTACACTTTTGAAAACTATGACTGGGTATAATGCAATTGTTGTAGAAGGTATTTAGAATTTGTTTCTAAATACAACGACACCCTATTTACTTTATCAGGAGAGAAAAAGTGAACACTGATTTTTTAAAAAACTTTAGTAATAAAACCAAAGAAACCCTTGAACCCGTTACTAAATTTAATGAATTGTTAAGTCAGTCTGTGCAGGATGCATTTAAAGCACAAATGGACTCAACGAAAAAATATTCTGAATTTGCGAGTTCTCAATTTAAAGCTTTATCCGAAGTGAGAGATACAGACTCTTTGCAGGAATTTTTTAAAGGTCAAACGGAGGCTTTTTCGACCCTAAATGAACAACTGATGGATGACTTAAAAAGCTTGGTAGAAACTGGTGAAAAGTTCAGAGATGAAGTGAGTGCGATTCTGACAAATGCTAAACCGGATCCATCAGAAGAAAAGCCAGAAAAAACAAATCAATCAGCAGTAAAAGAAAAACCCAAAAAATAATTTTTCAGCGTGATTAAAAAAGTGCAAACGTGAGGAGTATGAAGTTTTTAAGCTTATGGCTTCCTACTCCTTTTTTGCATTTGAATTCATAAATACCAGACAATAAGAGCTCGGATCTAATTATGAAGTTTAATGCCTTTGATAACCCGTACTGGAAAATGACTGCGAAAGCGATTGAAGACAGTCAGCGCGTTGCAAGTCATCTAAGTAATAGCATGCAAGGTGAACATACCAGCATGCATGCCGTAGCAAGTGATGCAACAGAGTCATGTATAAAATACATGCAAGAGGTTATAAAACACCCCTGGTTGACGACAAAGAGCAGTGCCGAGTTAAGTAAGAATTATTTCAATGTGATTAAATCAGCGGTGTTTCAAGTCGCAGGTAAAAGTGTGGAGCCGGTTGTTCAGCCTGAGCGCGGTGATATGCGTTTTGTAGATGATGGCTGGACAGAAAATGCATGGTTTAATTTCATTAAACAGGCTTACTTGGTTACTGCACAGGCATGGTTAGATAATATTCATACTATTCCGGGGCTGGATGATAAAACACGTAGAAGAGCTGAATTTTTCACCCGCCAACTCTTAAATGCCGCATCACCTTCAAACAATATTTTAACCAATCCCGAATTGCTTAGTTTGACTATTAAAACCAAAGGAGCAAATTTGGTACAGGGCTTTGAACGCTTTGTAAAAGACTTAGAGCAAAGTGCTGACACCTTAAAAATCACCATGACGGATGATAGCGCTTTCCAGTTAGGTGAAAATATTGCCACCACACCCGGTAAAGTTGTTTATCGTTGTGAATTATTTGAACTTATTCAGTATACACCGCTTACCAAACAGGTATGTGAAACGCCCTTACTGATTATTCCACCTTTCGTGAATAAATATTACATACTCGACTTATCAGAAAAAAATTCTTATGTTCGTTGGGCTGTTGAACAGGGTCAAACGGTATTTATGGTGTCGTGGCTTAACCCTTCCGCAGATAATCGAAATTTAGGCTTTGATTGCTACGTAACGGAAGGCGTGATTCATGCTTTAGAAATGGTTGAAAAGCAAACCGGTCAGCGTGAAGTGAATGCCGTCGGTTATTGTATTGGTGGCACCTTATTAATGACGACCTTAGCCTACATGGCGGGGCGACGCTTAAAACCAAGAGTGAAATCTGCTACCTTACTCACCACACTAAGCGATTTTTCAGACCCTGGTGATATCGGAGTCTTCATTGATGAGCATATTATCAAAGCGATTGTTCATCAGAATAATCAAATGGGTTATTTTGATGGTCGTGTCATGGCTGTATCGTTCAGCAAATTACGTGAAAACTCCCTGTACTGGAATTATTACATTCAAAACTATCTTAAAGGCGAGTCACCCATGCCTTTTGATTTGTTATATTGGAATTCCGACAGCACCAATATAACTGCCGCATGCCATAATGATATGCTTCAAAAGTTCTATCTGGATAATCAATTAGTCAAACCGGGTGCATATAGTATCAAAGAGACCAAAATTGATTTATCGAAAATAGAGATCCCTTTGTATTTTATTTCGGCGCATCAAGACCATATTGCCAAATGGAAGATTACCTACGAAGGTGCAAAAATTTGTGCAAAAAATGCAACCTTTGTATTGGGAGAGTCGGGGCATATTGCCGGTATCGTGAATCCGCCGATTAAGAATAAATACTCTTATTGGACAAACCCTGAATTGCCAGAAAATGCCGATGACTGGCTAGAATCAAGTGAACAGCACGAAGGCAGTTGGTGGCCAAACTGGCAAGATTGGTTAAAGGATTATCAGGGTGAATCTATTCCTGCAAGATCGCCAGAAAAAGGTAGTTTAGATGTTTTATGTGATGCGCCGGGTACGTATGTGAAAAGAAGATTGGGCGTAGAAAATTAGAGCTGAGCCAGAATGGCATGTTAAATATATAATTGAAATTCAACCTTAAATCTACGAGGAAAAAGAAATGGCAAATGAAGGCTACCATGAACCAATCGAAGAATTAACGGACGAAACCAGAGATATGCACCGCGCTATCACATCCTTAATGGAAGAGTTAGAAGCGGTTGACTGGTATAACCAGCGTGTCGATGCCTGTAAAGATGAAGAGCTAAAAGCAATTCTGATTCATAACCGAGATGAAGAAAAAGAGCATGCTGCAATGGTCTTGGAGTGGATTCGACGCAAAGACACAACGCTGGATAAAGAACTAAAAGACTATCTATTTACTGACAAAAAGATTGCACATAAATAGACTGCTCTTGAAGAATGAGGGCTTACGACACCTCATTCTTCATATTCCCCTGCCAATATATTTAAACCAATAGCCTTCAAAGCAAGAATCGGGTAGTTAAATGTTAGGATTAAGGACAGAATTCATATTCTCTTATATTTAATGCATCTCACAAATTATGGTTGCCCGCTATGCCAAGGCCTATTCAAACAAGCCATGCACATTATCAAACGATTGCGAAGGCGATTCGCTACCTGAACGGCCACTATATTGATCAGCCTTCACTTAAAGAGCTTTCTTCGGTGGTCGGTATGAGTGAGTTCCATTTTCAGCGCGTATTTACCGAATGGGCAGGCGTGTCTCCTAAACAGTTTTTACACTATCTCACCAAAGAAAACGCCAAGAAAAAGCTAAAAGAAAACTCCGTCCTAAATTCAGCCTTGGAAGCTGGCCTCAGTGGCAGTAGCCGATTATACGACCTCTTTATTACGCACGAAAGTGTCACACCGGGTGAATATAAAAGATGGGGGCAGGGCTTAGACATTTCGTATGGGATTCATAGCTGTCTATTTGGTTTCTGCTTAATAGCTGTAACAGAAAGGGGGGTTTGTAAACTTGCATTTTTTGATGAAGATGTCGAGAAAGACCAACTTATTAATGAATTACATGACGAATGGTATAAAGCTACTATTCAAGAAAGTAATGCCAATACAGAGCCTTACTTTAAACAAATTTTTTTAAACGAAAACGCTGAAAATAAGCCCATTCATTTACTCTTAAAAGGCACCCCCTTTAAATTAAAAGTATGGCAAGCCTTGCTTAATATTCCAGAAGGGCAGCTATCAACGTATAGCCGTGTTGCAGACGCCATGAATACGCCTAAAGCAGTTCGAGCGGTTGCCTCAGCCATTGCAAACAACTCAATAGCATATCTGATTCCTTGTCATCGAGTTATAAGAAATACGGGTGTGTTGAGCCAGTATCGTTGGGGGGAAGACAGGAAGGCAACTATGATAGGGCTAGAACAAAGTATGTGTAAGTCATTTATATAAATCAGAAGGTCATGATGGATAGAAAAATGAGTTTATTATGTACATATGTCATAGGTTTATTCGATACCTGCTTAGTCTAGTTCAGAGGAGCTTTGGGAGATTATTTATAAGCAGGTATCGAATAAACCTATGACAAGGACCATTTGTTCCCTCGTGAGACCATGATCCAAAAAGCAGATCTGACACCTTTTTTAATCGTTATAATTAAGCCACCTTTTTCGGAAGCTTTTACAGGCTAGCTTCTCTATTAAGCGCTTCAGACGCCCACTGGTTAATGCTTTGTCCGCTTAACTCAGCAGCAGTAGCTACAGCTGCATGAATTTCAGGGCGAATGCGCAGCATTAGCTTACCTGAATAAGGTTTTTGAGGTGTTTTACCAACGACCTTACAGGTTTCAAGATAATCATTAACTGCTTCTTCAAATGCAGCTTTTAATTCAGAAACTGTTTCTCCATGAAAGCCAACTACGTCTTTTATGCCAGCAATGTGACCGATAAAACATTCATCTTCTGAACTAAACTCTATACGAGCAGCATAACCCTCATATACCAATGAATTGCTCATGGCTCTACTCCTAGTTGTTTGAGAAAGGTTCGTGCATCTTTGACTTGATAAGGTCTCGCCTCTTTTTTCGGGTGTGGACGATGGAAGCTAGCAATGATTCCATTTTTGTGGAATCTTACACGCGAGCCATTACCTTCAATTACTTCAGCTCCCAAAGATACAAAAAGAGACTCTATATCTTTCCACGCTAAAGAAAATGAGGCAGGGTCTTTATATATTGCTATCAAAATGCGCTTTTGTTTTGAATTCATGATTCAAATGATATCGTAAGTTGATATCGTGTCAAGATGTATTTTGAGGCTTGGCTGAACGAATCAAGCATGCAATCACTAATCTAAAAGATATCGTTTTATATTTTTTCAATAAACTTCTAATAATGCCGATTTAAGAAACTAAACAAAGTTCCGTTCTAGGCTGGAAGTTAGATGCTTTTACACTATTTCATAATGTCTTTTAGACAGTGAGAGTTTCTGAGTGCGTATTACTGCAACTGTGAACACTGGATTTTGCGAAGCGTGAACACCTCCA
>CAXBDA010000071.1:0-14836 GCA_963974595.1 uncultured Oleiphilus sp.
CAGTCTATGTTCTATACTTGCCTGTAACTTACCTCACGAAAGCGGAGAAGAGCCGATTATTTAAAAACGCAAAAGGCATTGAGTGCGGCTACGATAAAAAGTTATCGCGATGTACTTACGCTATTTCTTCTATTCACAGCAAACAAAATGCATCGTAAAGTCACTCGCCTATCAGTGCTTGATCTTACGGCAAAACAGGTGCTTGAGTTTCTCAACTATTTAGAAACCGAACGCAATAATCATATTCGAACTCGCAATCAACGCTTATCAGCGTTAAAGGTTTTTTTTGATTATTTGGTCACTCAAATGCCCGATGCAATGCTAGAGTCGGAACGCGTAGCGGCTATTCCTCTTAAGCGAGTGAAACCTGCCGAAATGGGATATTTATTGCCAGAACAAATTGGCGATCTGTTTTCATCTATGTCAAAAAAAGGACGGTTTGCGTTACGGGATCGAACCTTGTTATTGCTTCTATACAATACCGGCGCTCGGGTTCAAGAGATTGCCGAATTATGTGTTGAAAACCTTCAATTGGACTCCCCGAGCCGCGTTCATCTGCACGGAAAAGGAGACAAGTGGCGCGTCTGCCCATTATGGGAAGAAACTGCGTCTCTGCTCAAACGACTCTTGGCTGAGCGCAATCATATCAATTCGAAAAGTCCGGTGTTTTTATCACTACAGGGTGCGGCACTCACACGCTTTGGTATTTACAAGCTGGTTCGTCGATACACTAAGCACTTACTAGCAAGTAACCAACAAGCTGTATCGCCTCATACTTTCCGCCACGCTGCCGCCGTTCACCTTTTGGAGTCGGGTGTTGATGTCAACGTTATTAGAGCATGGTTAGGTCATGTTAGTTTAGAGACAACTAATCGTTATGCTGAGATTAGCTTGCGAATGAAAGCAGAGGCATTAAAAATATGTGAGCCACAGATACCCGAAATCGAGGGTTTCCTCAAAGAACCGTGCTGGCGGAAGGATCAATCGTTGTTAAAATGGCTGCAATCTTTATAAATATAATGTGCCCATTACCTTGAGGGTTGTCACGGCGTTTCTGATCTTACAGCCCTTTGGACACATATTGATAGTGGGCACATAATTTTGATTATGTGTCCGGACACATAATCAAAATACAAACGCTCCGGCTTGCCACGCTTAAACAACGCACTCCGAAACGCCTCAATCAGCTTCTCAGTATTATCACGATAGAAAAACTCCCCATGCGTAATCACGCGGCTGGCATCATCAATAAAGGCAATCAAGAAGGTTTTGCGCCATGAACCATCAGACTGTTTAATCGATGGTCCATGCATGGTGTCGGCTTGCCACAGTTCATTCACAAACTGCATGGCAAACGACTGCCGAAGCTTTTTAGTCTGCTCTATGTCCAGTAAATCATTTTCCCTGACCAGTCGATAAAAAGAGGTTTGGGAAAGTTGTGTACGCTGAAAATAATGGCGTTTAAGTAACTGCCGATAAAGCGCCATTTTAGGAATCTGGCCGACTTTATTGTTACGCAATGACGGTAAGACCTCACGAATCGCTTCCGCTAATTCATTGGCATGCACTTTACGGTATGCATGCTTATCAGAACGGGTTTTATTCTCTAATGTGGTCACACCCTGTTTTTTAAATCGGTATAACCAGGTGCTAATGGTTCGCCAGGTAAAGCGATACTGCCGGCCGGTTAGTTCATCGGTAAAGGTACGCTGACTAACGCTTTTAATACGTTCCCGAATGCTATTGCCAGGTGCATACTCAATGGCATTAAGCACCATCAAGCGTACAGCCAGCGGTGGTTTCTTGTTGGTTTGTTCAGAATGACAAAGCATAAACGTTCTCCCATTTGTGGTTGGATAAAAAAGTCCTCGGGAGCTTAAAAGAAAATGCAACGAGCAAACATGCTCAAATCTGTTGCGCGATAAAATGAAATAGATCGACGCCTTTTTGCGTAAGTCGTATGATCGAAAAATAAGAAAATCAGTTAATTACGAATTTAAAAAACGCATAAATTGTATGATAAATAAACAATTTGTTAGATGAAGGCGGATTGATGCCATAGCTGGTAATGAGAACAAGGCGCGTTAGGCCGATGAGAAAAGAGGTCAAGCAAAGAAGGCAGAAGCAGTTGAAGCGAACGAACTCGAACTTGAAACTGCAGCGCAGGCGTTGCTGTTTTAACACATAGGAAACGGCGGAAATCAGAGAGTTTTGACTGCAAACGGCTCAACCAACGCCAGGCATGGCGTGTATCGTTAGCGCCCGTGGCAATAGGGTAAGCTTTCTCAATACTTAAACCCAAAAAAAGTCCTGAAATAAATGCGATTAACTGAGCGGCACCATAGTGAAGAGAGGGTATTTCGCTGGCAATATATAACTGAAATGTACGGCCACAGCCCGATCGACCATAGCGATTAGAGCAGAAAATACGTTTACCCACGGGTTCCTTAATCTTCACGGTGCGTTGTTTGTAGACAATACCATGAGAAACAAACTGATCGGGTTGAAAGCAGAACTGACATTCACGCTGATCCAGATGGAAATCGAGAGAAGAGGTGAATTGTTGAATGGATTTAAAGCTATCAAAAAAACGTGTCATGACGGGATTAAACGAAAAAATGAAAACAAGGACAAGAAAAATTTAGAATTACCTGGCAGAAATAAGCTTTACCAGATTATCGTTATAATGAAGGGCTGTCGTTATGACGTTAGATTGGTTGGGATAGTGGGCTTCTTATGGCGTTAATTTTGTAAATAACACTGAGTACGGCAAAGAAATTGTTGCCACATTGTCGCAAACCTTAAGCTGGTCACACTTTCGAGAGTTGCTACCTTTGGAAAAAGAACTTCAGCGTGATTTCTACACCCAAATGTGCCGTACAGAACGCTAGAGTGTCCGAGTCTTGCGCCAAAAAATAGACTCTATGCTTTTTGAACGCACAGCTTTATCGCGCAAACCCGAAGAGCTAGCCAGGCTAGAGCTAAACAACTTGCGGGATCATGACAAAATGACCCCAGAACTAGTATTTAAAGATCCCTATTTTCTTGAGTTTTTAGGTTTGAACGACCATTACCTAGAGAAAGATTTCGAAGACGCCATTTTACGCGACATGGAAAAGGTTTTGATGGAGCTCGGCACGGGGTTTACGTTCGTTGCCCGACAAAAGCGCATCCAGATCGATAGTGATGACTTTTATATTGATTTGCTTTTTTACAATCGGCACTTGAAGCGCTTAATTGCAATTGAACTAAAACAGGGGGATTTTAAAGCAGCTTATAAAGGTCAAATGGAACTTTATTTACGCTGGCTTGATAAGCATGACCGCCAACCTGACGAGCAGTCACCACTCGGCATTATCCTTTGTACGGGAAAAAAACAGGAGCAGATTGAATTATTAGAGCTCGATAAATCAGGAATTCATGTGGCTGAATATCTCACAGTGCTTCCTTCGAAGGAAACACTACAAGCTCGCTTCCACAAAGCAATTGAATACTCTCATCTACGTTTAAAAAAGAAAGACGCGTACGATGAGCAGGATTGATCATTACATCCATGCCGCCACACGAGAAAATACGAGGCGTAGCTATCAATCTGCAATAGAGCATTACGAAGCGACTTGGGGCGGTTTTTTACCTGCTACTGCTGACAATATTGCGCTTTATTTATCGGAAAATGCGGAAACGCTCTCAATAAATACGCTAAAGCAAAGAATTGCAGCACTAGCTCAATGGCATATTGACCAAGGGTTTCCTGATCCGACCAAAGCTTCGATTGTAAAAAAGGTCATGAAAGGCATCAAAATGCTTCATCCAGCGCAAGAGAAACAAGCAAGACCTTTACAGTTAGACCAACTAAGTAAAGTGATTAATGCGATTGATCTCACCATACAAGAAGCTTCTAAAGATAATGATCAAAATACAATACTGAGGCAGTTGCGCAATAAAGCCTTAATTCTATTGGGGTTCTGGCGTGGATTTCGAAGCGATGAATTAAGTAGGTTGATAGTTGAATCTATTCAAGTTATTCCCGATGAAGGCATGACTATTTTTTTGTCAAGAACAAAAAGTGACCATCAAAATAATGGTCGAACCTTTAAAACACCTGCATTGAGCCGTCTTTGTCCTGTGGCTGCTTACACAGACTGGATTCTTGCTGCTCAAATTACTAAAGGGCCGGTATTCAGAGGGATGAACCGATGGGGGCGATTGAGTGAATCGGCCTTGAACTCGAGCAGCATTATTACTTTATTACGAAAGATATTTAAGAAGCCGGGCTTGAAGATTCAGGCAGTTACAGTAGCCATTCCCTTCGAAGGGGCTTTGCCACTTGGGCGAGTAATAATAAGTGGGACATAAAATCTTTAATGGAATACGTTGGCTGGAAGGATCTAAAATCAGCTATGCGCTATATAGACTCTAATAGTCAAGATGCCAAGCAACGAATTGAATTAGGCTTTCTCTGATTAAGTATGATTTGATTAGGTTGTATTAACTCTAACGGTAGACTTAGGGATAATTGAAAATAATTGTTCGGTATTTTAATAAAAAATAACTTCGAAGTCTTACCAGTTCTGGGCTCTAGCCGATAGATTGGACTTTTCGAGGAAATGGGCACAAAACCCCTAATTGTGATGAATAGACCTAGTACTGAACGGTAATATTTCCTTTCGCATGGACGTTATTAGGAATAATAGTACTGAACGGTAAAATTATTATTGTTGTTGTGAAAGCCTACTGTTATAGTACTGAACGGTAATATATTTTGTTTGGTGGTTTATGAAGGTGCATACCGTTCGGGAAATTCTAGATTTAATCGCTAAGCGTCGTCGTTCAGAAGGGGTTGACGGGGCTATGCTAGCGACTTCGGCGAATGTCTCGCCTAAATTTCTTTCTCAGCTGGAGAACGGAAAGGAAACGGTTGAAGTCGATAGCCTGGTTAAAGTTGCCCGTGCTCTCGGTATGAATATACCTGTGTTATTCGATCCTGTTAGTATTGGTACTCTCGTAAAAGTGAAACGTTTGGCGTTAGGGCTTGACCAGGTAACAGGAGCCGCTCTTTGTAATGTGTCACCGCGATTTCTATCGACCATCGAGAATGGAAAGCCAAAAAAACGTTTAAATAAGCTGTTTGATGTCTTAAAAGGATTTGGAATTGATGTCGAGGTAACGCTATGAATACGGACCTTCCAAAAGAAAATGGTTCAAATGTTTTCGATGTATATTTCAATGATGCTTTTGTCGGTAAGTTAAATATCGATAAGGCTATGCGTATGAGCTTTACCTATGATGATGTTTACATGGCGCAAAAAGGCCATTCAATTTCTTTGACTACTCCTTCAAACATTAAGCAGCATGAAGATAATATCGTCTTTCCATTCATAGAAAATCTATTGCCTGAGGGTGAAGTTCGCTCACTGATCCAGCGGCAAAACAAGATTGAAGAGGGTAACTTTTCACGGTTTATTGAACTGCTCGGTGGCGATGTGGCTGGCGCTTTGTCGATTCAACTTGAAGGTGAAACACCAAAGTTCGAGCACGTGGATACTCTGAGTGTATTAAGCCAAGAGGAACTAAGCCAGTTACTAATCGATATACAAGATCGACCTTTCAATGTTGCACCGCAAAAAGGAGAGGTGGGTAACCGCCTAAGTCTTGCTGGTGCCCAAAACAAACTTCCCGTTATTTTCTTGAATGATAAAACTTTTGAAGCCGAGAATGCTCCGAGTACGCATATTATTAAACCTGCGCGTAAAGATGATCGGTTTAAGTCTCTCGTTTATAACGAATACCTATGCATGAAAGCCGCAAAGCTTGCCGGAATTAACGCTGCGAATGTGTCTCTTTTAGACGTTATAGATGTCAATGGGAATGAATCAGACGCTTTACTCATTGAAAGATATGATCGTTATTTTTATGTCGATAATTCAACCGACAATGAAGGAGAGGGTTATACCAAGCGCTTGCAGCAAGAAGACTTGTGCCAGCTTTGCTCAATACCTTCTACGACGAAGTACGAAGTACATGGTGGTCCGGGATTCAAAGACCTTTTTTCAAAAATAAGTGAATTCTGTGAGGTCCCGGTCAAAGACGATTTAGAGGCATTTCGACGTATCATATTTAGTTTAGTCGTTGGGAACTATGACGCTCATGCTAAGAATTTTAGCTTTTTAATCTCCGAAGGCGGAAAAATTGCCTTGTCTCCAGCTTACGATTTGGTTTGCACAGCATTGTATGAAGATCTTGATACTACCTTCGCTATGTTGATTGGAAAGTCCAATGATCTTGAGACACTGACGAATGAATCCTTTGAACAACTATTTACAGACATTGATAAGAAGTACAACACAATTAAGAAACAACTAATGAAGTTTGCTGATCAATCCTTGAAAGCGATTTCAGACGTAGTCGAGGAGTTTGTCGAGGGTAATTATTATCAGCCAGATATAGAATCATCTGAGCGAATTTTAGCAATTGCCAAATCTAACCATCATGTTGTGACCAAGGTTTTGAAAGAGCATTAAGTATGCAGTGAGCCGAATAGGTGCTTGGTTTGAGTCTAAATTAGACGAAAAGATACAGCAAAGTCAGCCCCAATATACAGTACGTTATGGACAGCTAAGTCGTTGATTTCGTTAGCGTACGATGTTCGCGTTGATTACGTTGCTGTACAGGGTTAAATAATATACAAATCAATGTCTTATGGGTTATCTGGTGGTTTCTTGACATGGCAGAGGTCGGTAGTTCGAATCTGCCTAGTCCTACCAAATTCTTTCCATAAAAATCACAACTCACTATATTGAAATGATGCAAATAAGGCATCGGCATATAAAGTTAAATCCACATAGTCAGCATTCACTTCATATCGCCTGGAGATCTCCGTCTTAATGATCACATTGGGTATTTCAGGGTGATCGCAACTTAGACCGACTAGATCAACTAAGGCTGGCCCTTCTTTATTGCGACCACGCCAATCTTCGGCTTTAGATGTGTAGCGTACACATAGCTTTCCATATAAAGGCTCAACCCACTCCTGGTGACTATGTAAAACAAATCCTGCAGGGATTGGCTCTATGCTTTGTGAGAACTTAAGCGCTTTTAAATGCGTTTCAGCATTTTGATACATGCCTTTTCTTGGGCCGCGATTAAGAGACACACTAATTGAGTAGCTATCTTGATCATTTAATTGAAATAGATGAATTTTATTGCCGCTTCCGTATTCAACAGCTGTCCAGTTATTCTGCGTCGGTACTTCAAATGAAAAACCTAAACCCGGGACTGCTTGCCCTGGCAATATGTTTGCTCGATCAAAGCTTACGCACGAAGTCATCATTGTCAGCACTAAAAACATTAGGCTATTTTTAATCATTCACATATCCAATACATCATTTTATGAGCCACATAAAAGCGTTATATTCTATTATAGACAATGCTGGAGGTACATATCACTCTGACTATTGATATAATATATTCCCAAGGTCTTCAGCTTTGAGTGACCCAAAGGTCGAATATGTACAATGTTTGAATTCGCTATTTTCATCCGAGCATCTGTATACTACCGTTGTACTGACTACGAACTTTTAGAGTTTATGAACTTACACTAAGCACCTGTTAACGCCACCAAATACCAAGGCTGAATCATGTCTCAAACCATCCTCTGGATAGCGATTATTTTTAGTACCTTACTTGCACTTTTTTTGTTTTTTTATAGCATGGAAATGTGGCGGAAAATAAAAAAACTTAAACAAACTCAAACACTCATTCAAGAAAATCAAGAGAGTCGTATACAAACAACTCATCTAAAAGCGATTGATAGTATAAAACTGATCGCTCAGCTTATGATTGAAGAGCAAGTGGAATTATCAGAGGGTTGTATACGCATTAAAGTACTTCTGGACCATGTTGCGCCAGATCTTCATGAGCACCCAGCTTTTAGTGTTTTTTTAAAAATATATGTAGCAACAGAGCATATGCCAACGCACGAAACACGTAAAAAGACGGATCAGAAATTGATCAGAAAGCTGGACAAGGAACGACTAACACTGGAAGAAAAAAACAAAGAGGCAATCCTGAACGCAGCTAAGCAAATAATAACAAAAGAATTTTCTTAACCCACCTGTGTCAGGGTTGGGTTATCACAGTTGTTAACAACAGCAGGGGAAATATCTGCTCGCGCGCTAAAAAAAATGATCTGCCACACCCAGCACCAAGATATATCGAATGGTTTTACCTATGCCGGTTAACAGAAGAAATATCGGAAAAGGCACTTTCATGATGCCGGCAATAAAAGTCAGGGCATCACCTCCAATGGGTGCCCACGCCATCAATAATGACCATACACCATATTTTTGAAACCAGCGTTGCGCCACACCAAGCTTGTCTTTTTTGAATGGAAACCAGTTCCTATCTTGGTAGTGCAACAAATATCGTCCTATGCCCCAATTTACGGCTGAGCCTAAAGTATTTCCAGTAGCAGCGAATAACAAAAGCATGGCAGGGTCTTTACCCGCCGCGACCATGGAAGCCAGAAGAACCTCCGAGTAGGCAGGAATAAGGGTCGCTGCCAAAAAGGCCATAAAAAAAAGGCCGGCATAACTATCCCAAAATTCGATCATTTAGCCACCAATTTTTGTTAATCTCGTTTGAACTCTACGCATGCCTCTGTATTTTGTACTAAGGCATCCACCAATCTAGGTTTATAGGTGGAGAGTCAGAGGGGACAGTAGGGTTTTTGAGGATGATTAATTTTCGAGCTCCCAGATTGGCTCGCGAGATGGTACGTTTATAATAATCTTGGAAGAGTGCCTTATATGAGCCATCCGCTAAAGCAGCCATCAAGCCCTGTTCGAGTTTTTTAGCTAAATCGGGGCGATGTTTACCAATATAGAAATACACTGGTTGCGGGTAATACAACATAATATTATCTGCAACGACAAAGTCATTAGGGTAACGCTCCAACTCATTCCATATTTCATTGACACCACGGTGAAAATAATCAAATCTATCTTTTTTCAGCATTTCAAATAAATTGTCATAATTAACTGATGTCACAACGTTTAAATCATTCTCGGCATACACAGGTAGGTCGCCCCAATGCGTTCCGTGCCCACCTACAAACTGACGAAGTTCATCAATACCCTCTATTTTCTTGATTTTTTCATTTAGCGCAGGTTTTACCAGCAACAAGCGTAAGCCTAACAAACCCTGATAAATTGGAATTTTTATGGGGATCATTCTGGACTCTCGATTCAATGTTGCCGACATAAACTCCAGATCCAGTTGCCCTTCAATAACTTGAAGCTCTCCTCTACCTTCATTAACCTCTTGCTTATTCGGCCCAACTATTAGGTAATCCTCTCCCAGTTTACTGAGTGCTAAATCAAGTACTTTTAAGCCGAATTCATACCGTTCTTGATATTGGTAATGCTTAACTACTATAGCTTCTTCAGCCCACCCACAGGGAGTGAAAAAAAGTAATCCAAGTAAAAAAAGCTTGAGCATCTGGCAGAAGTCCATTATTTCAATCCGAAATTATTTGAAGTTTTAAGTTACCAAGAATATACCAAATACTTATGCGTTCGTAAAAATACAGGCAACATAATATTTATTTATAGAGAGGGGGACTTCGCAAAGCCAAGGGTCTTAACATAAGGCAGCCTAGCCACAACCCTAACATCAACTAAGAGATAAATTATGAGCTTTACAAAAACATTATTCTTTGACTTTGGTATCAAAACCAACTTGGATACTGCCTGGTTCAACGTCAACCAGACAGTAATCAATTAGTAAGTACCATCCCTTTCGCATCCATTCTTCGATTATTCAAAGGGAAGATTGTTTCAAGGTTAAGGCATAGTCAATTTGATCATAACGAAAGCGTTCTTCCAGCTTATGAAACATAAGTTTAGAAGAGGCTGGTTTATCTAGTTCTAACCATTTTTCTTGAATAATTAAAATATCATCCTCATTAATTAAGCTGGAGATATCAATGTCTTTTCCTGATAAAGACAGTCTAAACATATGTGAATAAATCGTTTCGACTTTTATCTTTCTTTCTTCAGCAATGTCTTCGGGTGAAAGCCCAGTAGAGAGCATCTGAAAAGTGAGCTCGTGAGTTTTAGAAATTTTGCCAACGGTAAATACTTTGTCTGGATCTTGTGTTTTTTTAGTCGTTTTAGATTTTGTACGCGCTGTTTTAAGTAGTGCGTCTTCATCCAGGAAAAGACACTCATCCTTAGGGACTAAATTTAAAATTATTTGAATAAAGGCATCACCATACTTTTCAAGTTTAAATTTCCCTACACCTGAAATGCTTGAAAATGCAGACAAGTTAGCCGGTTTTACTTTTGCCATTTCAGTTAATGTTGCATTAGAGAAAATACGCGAGGTTTGGAGCTGTTCTTCATCTGCTAACTGACGCCTTAAGTCTGAAAGCGCCGTAAAGAGTGAGTCCTCAAAAGCAGATAATTCACCAATCTCTTTTTTAATGTTTTTAGTTTTGAAGTCAATAACTTGAGGTTCTGTAAGAAGGACTGTTTTTTCAGACTTCAAAATAGGTTTGGCTAAATCAGTTAGTAGTAAACGGTTACCTTGTGTGAAGTCGATAGATAGGACACCTTGGTCGATCAGTTGAGTGATATAACTGACCCAACTTTTGTAATCGATATCTTTGCCTACACCGTAGGTTTTAATCTGATGATAACCATTTTGAATAATATCTTGTCTGCTTGAGCCGCGTATAACATCAACCAGTGTACTTAGGTTCACCTGTTGGTTTAAGCGTAAGCAGGCAGATAGTGCGATTTGGCTGATGATAGTGCCATCAAAACGTTTTGGCGGATCTAAGCATCGATCACAATGCCCGCAAGGTTCTGTTTTAAATTCCCCAAAATAATTCAGGATAAAATTGGTCCGGCAGCTTGTCGCTTGGGTAAACTCCCACATTCTTTGAAGTTTGGCGGTTTGAACCTCTTTAAATTGTTGGGTCGCGCTACTGTGATCAATAAAATCTTTGAGCGTTTTCATATCGCGATAGCCAGCAAATAAAAGTGTTTCAGCTGCTTGGCCTGCACGACCCGAACGGCCAATTTCTTGATAATACCCTTCAATATTTTTGGGTAGATTATAGTGAATAACCCAAGCGATATTGGCTTTATCTATGCCCATTCCAAAGGCGATTGTGGCACAGACAATTTGAATTTTATCTTGCTGGAAGTCATCTTGAATACGCGCTCTATCTTGTGGCTTGAGTGCGGCATGATAGAAATAACTATTAAAACCAGCCTTCTTTAATTTAAGTGCAATTTCTTCAGTCGAGCGGCGACTTAAACAATAAATGATGCCGGGTTTATCTTTATGGTTTGCTAGAAACTTCTTAATGACTTCAATGCGATCATTTGCAGGCAATACGTTTAAAGTTAAATTGGTTCGTTCGAAGCTTGAAACAAAGGTTTCACAGCTTTCTAATTGAAGCTGTTGTCTAATATCGGCTTGAGTGGCGGTATCTGCAGTGGCCGTTAAGGCAATGACTGGGATGTTGTGAAATAGCCTGGTGAGTTCTGTTAAGCGGGTATATTCGGGCCTAAAGTCATTCCCCCAAATAGACACACAGTGAGCCTCATCAATGGCAATTTGTTTAACATTTTGATGTTGAATCCAAGTGATAAAGCCATTGGATACTGCTCGTTCTGGCGATACGTAGAGTAGCTTTAATTGATTGTTAGCAACCTGTTGCTGTATTGCTAATTCATCTTCATACGTGCCTGAACTATTTAATGAGGCCGCTGGAATACCATTTGCTGTTAAGGCGCCCACCTGGTCCTGCATAAGCGAAATTAAAGGCGAAATAACCACTGACAGCCCACCCATTAATACCGCAGGTAACTGGTAACAAATAGACTTACCGCCACCCGTTGGCATAATCACCAAGCTAGACTGGTTCAACAATGAGCGTTTTATAATGTCTAATTGGGTCAGCCTGAACGCATCATAACCAAAAATAGATTTTAAAGTATCGTGAAGTTGTTGCTCAGAATGCTGCAAGTTAACCTTCCTTAGAGTGTATTCTTAATAAATGAATTTTATACGCGTCGCTGAATCAAGTGCTTAATAATGAAGCGGGCAGGGGAAAGCATAACTCTGTGATCTTCAAGGCAAGGTGGTAAACCGCCACAAATATGGTAACGAATAATTTGCGCTGCTAATGGCGTTGTAAATAAACCTTTTGAACCATGTCCTATGTTGATAAACAGATTTGGGTAGTAGCTTCCATATTTTTCTTTACAGGCATTTGCATCGACTCGAAGTTTGGCAAAGTCTTCGATCATCTTATCGGCAATAGGTGCTTGCCCTACAATAGGCAGATAATCTGGCGTGGTACAGCGTAAACCTGCAGAATGATGGTATTCTGCAGATTCAACAGTACGGTCTTGTAGCCATTCGGGTAACCAGTTTTTCAGGCTTTTTATATTCTGTTTTGTATCACTTTCTTTGATGATGGGCTCGCTACACTTTAAATCGAATGTGGCGCCAAAGTGATGCCAGTCATTTACCGATGGGCATAAATAACCTTCACCACAAATAACGGTTTTAGATCCCTTTAAATGATAATGCTTTATAGAGGTCACTTGCCCACGCAAGGGTTTTGAAGGCAAGTGACTTACTTGCGAAAAATTCTTGGCATCATTTGAATTAGCAATTACGACATATTGGGCAGATATTGTCTTGTCATTATTTTCTTCAGATAGAATCCACTGTTGTTTTTCCTCATCAAATGCTAATCCACTGATATTTTGTTCAAATAAGGTATCTATTGGTAGCTTAGATAAAATGGCTTCAGCATACTTGACAGGGTTTAACCAGCCGGATTTTTCAAACCATAAAGCAGCAACATTAATATCCAAGCCACTTTTTTGAGATGCACTGGCAGGATCGATAGCACGGATAATTTCTTTGGGAAGTTGAATATTATCAACAAATTTTTTTTGCTTAATTCTTTCTTTGTTATTCCAGCCAAGTTGCATTAAACCTGTTTGATGCCAGAATTTATCTGAGTTGAGCCGCTCGGTTTTAGCTTGAAGCCTATTATAAAACCGCATGCTTCCATTTAAAGATTGGATGATAAAATGAAAGAGTTTATTCGCTTCACTTGGTAATTTTGCGTACATCGCTAACTGTGTTTGGCCACTTGCACCTTTTACAGGCGCTTTATTTTTTTCGATAATACAAACTCTCAAACCTTGCTGCGCAAGCTCGTAAGCTGTCGACAAACCAGAAAGACCGGCGCCAATAATAGCAAGGTCATATTGTGTGTCTATTTTGTCACTGCATGGCCTTGAATTAGCTAGGGTGGGGTCCGAATATGACCATAAAGGCTGAGTGAAAGACTTTTTTTCTGAACCCGCATTAGCTTGAGAAAAATAGCCAAATACCATTTCTCTTTTTTTGCCAAAGCCTTCTTGCTTCTGAACATGGAATCCAATATTTACTAAACTTTTTCTGACAATAGAAGCAGATGTAAATGTTGAAAAACTAGTGCCTTGTTTAGACTTCTCAGCAATGAGTTTAAAGAACTGATCTGACCACATGTCCGGGTTTTTCTTGGGAGAAAAACCATCTAAATACCATGCATCTGCTTTAAAATTGAGGCTCGATAAGTTTGTTGAAATATCACCAAATAATAAACTAAGGCGAACTTGACCAGCTTCAAATTCAAGCGTTTGCAGGCCAGACACTATCGGGGGGTATTGATCAATTAAAGGTGCAATAAACTCGCTTAGTTCAGGCCAGTTAGACAGCGCTTTAGTTAGATCTTCTTGTCGTAAAGGGTGTTTTTCAATACTAAAGAAGTGAAGAGGGCGTTTAGGTGCATTTTGTTGTTGCCATGCTTGCCAAGTGATTAAGAAATTCAGGCCTGTTCCAAAACCAGTCTCTGCGACAATAAAAGGTTGGGTTAAATTATCTTCTGAAAACCGTTCAGGTAGTCGATTCGGTTTCAGAAAAACATAGCGGCTTTCATTCAGACCATCATCTGTCGAAAAGTAGAAGTCTTCAAACGACACTGACACGGGCGTTGTATCCTGCCAAGTGAGTTGTGCAGGTGTCAATATCGTTTGTTTGTTCATAAGACATGTCTTAGTTTTATTGCGCACTCTATTTCACAACAGCTTCTTGTTCAGGCTCTTTCGGATGCTTAATGATTACGTTATGAATGATAACGGGCTTCACAGGAATATCTTTCATGTTTCTTTCGCGCTTGGTTTTTACTTTTGACATCTTATCAGCTACATCCAAGCCTTTTATTACTTTACCAAAAACAGCATAACCAGCATTTGTAGAGGTTTTATTCAATGATGCATTATCAACGATATTAATAAAAAATTGTGAGGTTGCAGAATCTGGATTATTGGTGCGCGCCATCGATATCGTGCCGCGTAAATTGGGTATAAAAGCATTTGCTTCATTTCTGACGGGTTTGTTAGTGGTTTTTTGTGTAAAGCTTTTATCAAAGCCGCCACCTTGAACCATAAAATTAGGGATGACTCTATGAAAAAGAGTACCTTCGTAATAACCACTTTCAGCATAGGCTATAAAATTCTTTACCGTTTTAGGGGTGCGCTTTGCATAGAGCTCTACTTCGATGCTTCCCATGCTGGTATTAATTAATGCATATGTTTTATCGGCTGCCAGTTCAGAACCGAAGGTGAGATCATCATTGGCGTAAACCAATGTGCTGAATAACAGAAAAGAAAATGTAAAGCAGCGCACAAAAAAAGCATTTAAGCATAAATTTATATTTTTTTTCATAAACTAGAGTCTCTTTAAGTAGAAGTTAGTCAGG
>CAXBDA010000072.1:0-14715 GCA_963974595.1 uncultured Oleiphilus sp.
TTGTCGCCCCTCACGCAGGGGCGTGGATTGAAACATACGATTATACCAACGCTGCTGTGGGTTCTTTAGGTCGCCCCTCACGCAGGGGCGTGGATTGAAACCGGTTAATGCCTTTGATGTCCAACCTTTAACTTGTCGCCCCTCACGCAGGGGCGTGGATTGAAACTATATATATTTCATATTAAAACAATTGCGATAGATGTCGCCCCTCACGCAGGGGCGTGGATTGAAACGATAAATGAAAGCGATATAAAGCGCTTAAACAAGTCGCCCCTCACGCAGGGGCGTGGATTGAAACTTCACATTCAACCCATGATTCAGCTACGTGATAGTCGCCCCTCACGCAGGGGCGTGGATTGAAACCGATTGAATGTTGCAAAGTCGATTTTGAACCAAGTCGCCCCTCACTCAGGGGCGTGAATTGAAACGTATTAAGCCGATATGATCGACGGCGGCTAAATCGCTTACAAGATTATTGCCATACTACGAGTATTAAGAAAGTGCCTAATACAGAGGTGTTTGTAAATTTCAACAGGAAATAATTCAAAACGAATCCAGAATGCTTGGCACGCAGAAGGGCGAAACGACACAATGAAAGTTTCGAGCAAGCACTGGCTCATTACAAAAGTATGAATGAACCAGAATATATACCTTTTATCCAAGCCAAAAGCCTGTCTAGCAATACTTGTTTCCCGCTGTTTATCGAAAAAAAATGTAACTCAAATGGTTCAAGGTGAGTTTAATTGTTACGGCCTAAGCAAAACCGCCACCGTGCCATGGTTTTAAACCCGTCGATTTCGACGTATTTAAATAGAATAACTTGTACTTACCTAGAGATATTAGGTGCACACTTGATAGCTAGCAGCAGGCAAAAAGGGCAGACACGCGGGTCTGCCCCTACATGTGATGGTGAATGCCCGATAATCTGTCAGGAACCGACACTATGTAGGGGCGGATCCACGTGTCCGCCCGTTAAGAAACAGGAACTAGATGACTTGTTTATGTTTTGCATATGCTTTCTTTGAGTTTAATCTGTTTACACCTAGTAAGTAAGACAGAGGTGTTTATGCGAACAGTATCTATTTTCAAAAATGGCAATAATCAGGCGGTACGTTTTCCTAAAGATATGGAGTTCGAAGGAGTGAGCGATCTGGAAATTATAAAAGAGGGGGATACCATCATACTTCGTCCACCTAAGCCAAGTTGGTTATCGTTGGCTGAAACGCAGAAAGCAGATGATGGTTTCTTAACTGAACGAGAAAATGTAGTTGAAGACCAAGGACGGTTCTAAAATGAAAAAAAGATATATGTTCGATACATGTATTTGTAGTTTTATTATGAGAGAGCATCCAATTGACGTTTTGCAGAAACTTCAATTAATCGCACAAAAACATCAAATTGTTATCTCGGCAATTACTTATGCTGAAATGCGTTATGGGGCTGTCGGCAAAAGAGCATCACCAAAGCATACTGAGTGGATCGATCAATTTATCAGTAGGTTTGATGCAATATTACCCTGGGATGCGTCAGCAGTGGACGAAGCAGCTCGGATTAAAAAAGAACTCAGTGATGCCGGAGTGCCTATTGGAGTCAATGACATAGCAATTGCAGGTCACGCAATTTCTTCTGGTAGTATTTTGATGACAAACAATATACGAGAATTTAAACGTGTTTCGTATTTAATATTTGAAGATTGGGTTAACCCAAGCTAATAAGCTAAAAAAACCAAAATAATTAAGCTCTTTAATAATCCATAAAAATCAAATATCTAAGCCTATGTTGTAACTTATTTTTTTGATTTAGACTATAGTTCACTGCCGTACAGGCAGCTTAGAAATTAGTACGGCCCAGTTTTCGGATTCTACCGCGTTCACGGCCGCTACTGTTAGTTGCTATTACGCTGGAAACTTTTGCTTTTGATGAAGCACTCTCATAACACGAATTACGGAGTTATCAACCCAGTATGATACGATCATTGATACTTCAGGGATTATTAGCAATCGGCCTCTAATTCTCTCACGTTCTACACCCATTAGCGGTTGTAGAAGCAGGTTTTCTACTTTTTTCTCAATGATTTCATCTGTTTTTTCAGCTGCTTCTGGATTAAAATCGTACAGAAATTCAAATATTTTTTCACGGTCGTTTAGAGACTCTTCTTCCCAGTAAATCACCAATTAACCTTTACCTCGAATTTTAGCTTTGCGTTCTGTCATTCTTAATTTAGCTTGGTCATGATCAATAAAAACAGATCTCTCTGTATCAAATTTGTCAAAAGCCAAATTTACTTGCTCAGTTAACCAAGTATCATGAGATACTGTTTTACGCTGTTGGTCAGCAAGTTGTTCTGCGAGGTCTCGACAAGCATCGCTCAGTGTGCGGCCTTGGCTTTCTGCCATTTGTTGAGCTAGGCGTTTTGTTTCTTCATCAACTCTAAATTGAATTCTAGTATCCATAAATAAACCTCGGTTTAGGTGTATGTACAAATGTTAGCACGCGACAATTAACAAGGCAATCTTGCGGATCTTCGTTCACTGCCGCACAGGCAGCTTAGATATATCAGCCAAAAATATATGCTGATATAAATTAGGTATCACTTAAGGGCGGAACTGTATTTCTACACTAATAAATTTATCTGCCAGAAATTAAATAAAGGGCAGACACTCAGGTCTGCCCCTACGAATGATGTCGAACGCCCGATAACCTGTTTGGAACCGTTGTTGTGTAGGGGCGGACCCATGTGTCCGCCCTTGATTCCATAACTGTGTTTGGTTTAATAGCCGTTCAATTTTACAATGAAAGGATGTTTTTTTGACTGTTCGATATGCCTCATGATCTATAAAATAGACGATTTTGTAGCCCCTGTTTGTTATGAGAAAATTGATATTCTTCATCAGGATGAAAGTATCTTGATGATCGGTAAGCCTTCGGGCTTATTGAGTTTGTCTGGTAAGAATCCGCTGAATAAAGACTCTGTTCATTATCGTTTGCTTCAAGAGTTTCCGACTGCAAGCTTAGTGCATCGTCTCGATTTTGGCACCTCTGGCATTATGTTGGTCGCCTTAAATAAGCCTGTCACGGCAAACTTAAGCAAGCAGTTTCAAGCTCGGTCGATAGCGAAGTCTTATATTGCATTTTTAAATGGGAATATTGAAACAGATACGGGTGTGATTGATTTACCAATTGCTAGAGGTGAATTTCCACGTCAAAAGATCTGTTCTATTGAAGGAAAACTAGCCCGTACGCATTTTCGTGTACTTGAGCGGTCTTTTTCACCAGACATCACCAAGGTCGAATTTACGCCAGAGTCCGGGCGAACTCATCAGCTTCGAATTCATAGCCGTGAATTAGGCCATGGGATATTGGGTTGTGATTTATATTCGCCAACAACTGTTTTTAAAATGGCAGACAGGTTGATGTTGCATGCCTATAAAATAGAATTTGATCACCCAGTGACTGGCAAACGCATAGTCGGTGTGTGTGAGCTTGCGCCTTTTTCAGAGGTGAGTTATTAATTATTTTAACGACTACTTACCATGTACCACTATTTTCCATTTCAGCCCAAGGGGTTTGGAACGCAAGCTTCTCGCCTTTTTGCAGTAGCTCAATCGAAATACCATCTGGTGATTTAATCAGTGTCATACAAACCTCTAATTATGTTCGTTATGCTCTTTAGGTATAGCGTGTCGTGGAGAGCGAATGATATCGGCGACATGTGTACCAAAATGGCCTTTTTTTCTGTCTTCAAAAAATAATTGCAGTGTTTTCTTTACGGTTGGAAACGCAATTTTTTCCCAGGGGATTTCATTTTCATTGAACAGTTCAACTTCAAGGCTTTCGCTACCAGCGGCGTAACTTGGTTCTAATAAACGAGACAGAAAGAAAATATGCACCTGATCTATCTGGGGGACATTGATCATGCTAAACAGGCTGTCGATGTCGACGATAGCTTCTGCCTCTTCCCAGGTTTCTCTAATGGCTGCTTCGGTGGTGGTTTCTTGATTTTCCATGAAACCCGCAGGCAATGTCCAATAACCATAGCGTGGTTCAATGGCGCGTTTGCAGAGTAAGATTTTATCACCATAAACAGGAATAGTACCCGCAACAATATTTGGGTTTTGATAGTGAATTATTTCGCAGGATGTACATACAAAGCGTGGACGGTTATCTGCTTCAGGAATTTTTTGTTCTACATTGTTGCCGCATTGGCTACAGAATTTCATAAGATACTCATTAAACTAAGGTGTTTTTTGGGCTGTTGAAAAAGAGTTTGAAGCTTAAAAGAGCCAGAAAGCTTCTTTCAATTTATGAACTTGCATCAGTATGCTAAAGTTTGTCTACTCAAACAACATCGCAACATACTTCCTTCTGAGTAAATTTAGTAGTATTGCGCCTGCAATTAAATCAAACTAAGAGAGCTTGTACTAAACGAGCATGTAAAAAATGAATTCACTTGACGCCTTAAGGCATGCTTTAGATGCTCACAAACCCAGAAAAATCACTAGCGAATTTCCTGATGCCGGTATTCTAGTACCCGTTACTAGAGACATTGAACAACCCAAAATTATTTTGACGCGGCGCGCCCAACACATGAATACCCACAAAGGCCAGGTTGCCTTTCCCGGTGGTAAACGTGATGACACAGATGATTCTTTAGAGTTTACGGCTTTAAGAGAGTGCCACGAGGAAATTGGCGTTCCTCCTGAAGAAGTCGAAATTATTGGCCCTTTGAGTCAGGTAATATCACTTCATGGTATTTGTGTTAGCCCTTTTGTTGGTTTAATTGAAGATAATCACCCGCTGGTTCCGAACCTTGATGAATTAGATAGTATTTTTAAAGTCCCTGTTCAATTCTTTCGTCAGGCAGAACCTGTAAGACGCGATAAAATGACCTACAAGGGAGTGGCACTATCTGTGCCTAGTTATCATTATCAAGATCAAGGTGAAACCTACGAGATCTGGGGGCTGTCTGCCATTGTTTTGGTAGAATTAATGAATATTGCTTTCGGTACTGATATTCAGATTTTTGATCAAGCTGTTAAATTAAAAACATAATAAAGGAAGATATTGGATGATGCTATTGATGAGGAATGCAGTGTGATTTACAGATTAGGTGAACGGCAAATCAGTTATATGGGGACGCCGGCTTTTATTGCGCCTAATGCGACCTTAATTGGCTCCATTGAGCTGCATGAAAATACCAGTATTTGGTTTAACGTTGTGATACGGGCTGATAATGACCAAGTCGTTATTGGTGAAGCGAGTAACATTCAAGATGGCTCGGTATTGCATATTGATCCGGGGTATCCGCTAACAATTGGTAAACATGTTACTGTCGGCCACAAAGTCATGCTGCATGGTTGTACCATTGGTGATAATTCCTTAATAGGCATTAATGCGGTTGTACTGAATGGCGCTAAAATTGGCAAAAACTGCTTAATTGGCGCGAACACACTTATCCCCGAAAAGATGGAGGTGCCCGATGGTTCGATGGTTATCGGAAGTCCTGGAAAAGTTAAAAGAGCCTTGTCTGAGCGGGAAATAAAAATGCTAGAGCTTGGCGCGGTTCACTATGTGCAAAATGCTCAGCGGTATCAGGATGATCTCAAACTTTCAGAATAAGCTATTCTCGTTCAGGAATTGAATATGCTGCTCATTGCGCTCGTCGGAATGTACTAAATATAACTGAAAGCTTGGCCTGAGCTATATGATCTGGGGTCGGCTGTAATAAATTAATAACAGGTAGTAATTATGTCAGATAATGATATAGAAGAAGTGAAATCACCCTGTGTCAGTATTTGTGCCTTAGATATGAATGATGTCTGTGTTGGCTGTCATCGTACTGGGGATGAAATTACGCAGTGGTGGGGAATGGATAAAAAAGCAAAACTAGCCGCACTCGAAAAGGCAAAAGAACGTGAAAAAGGTTCATATATTTAGTCTCGGGCAGGCTTAAGTTTACTATTTTACGATCAAAATTTTAATGAGTAAGAGATCTTCTTTATGACAACTATCGGTACGCCGCTTTCTAGTACAGCAAAAAAAGTCTTATTTTGTGGTTCAGGTGAACTAGGTAAAGAAGTGGTTATAGAGTTGCAGCGATTTGGTGTTGAAGTCATTGCGGTGGATCGATACGAAAATGCCCCTGCGATGCAAGTTGCCCATCGCTCTCATGTTATTGATATGCTCAATGCGAACGCTTTGCGTGCTGTTATCGAGTTAGAACAGCCCGACTTTATTGTCCCCGAAATTGAAGCGATTGCCACGTCCGAGCTGGTTGCTCTAGAAAAGGAAGGTTTTACGGTGATACCCTCTGCAAGAGCCGTAAACCTGACAATGAATCGAGAAGGTATTCGCCGATTAGCGGCCGAAACCTTAGGCCTTAAAACATCAGCTTATCAATTTGCAGACAATCATGCAGCCTATGTCAAAGCCATTGAAGACATCGGTTTGCCTTGCGTGATTAAACCGATTATGAGTTCGTCGGGAAAAGGTCAGAGTACTGTCATGACGAAAGACGATATCGAGTCAGCTTGGTTCTACTCTCAGGAAGGTGGTCGTAGCGGCGCCGGAACGGTCATTATTGAAGGCTTTGTCGACTTCGATTATGAAATTACCTTGTTAACCGTTCGTCATGGTGAGCAAAATAGCAGACAAACAACTTTCTGCGAGCCTATTGGGCATGTCCAGAAAAATGGCGACTACCAACAGTCCTGGCAGCCACAGGCTATGTCTGGGCAAGCCTTAAAGAATGCCCAGGAAATGGCATATAAAGTAACTGAAAACTTAGGTGGTAATGGGGTATTTGGTGTTGAACTTTTTGTAAAAGGGGATGAGGTTTTATTTAGTGAAGTCTCACCACGACCACACGATACTGGTTTAGTCACCTTGATTTCCCAAGATCTGTCAGAATTTGCTTTACATGCGCGTGCAATATTGGGTTTGCCTATTCCAGCGATTAAACAGTTCGGTGCCGCTGCGTCTTCAGTGATTTTAGTTGAAGGCGAATCGACACAGCTTCGTTTTTCTAATTTAGAAACTGCACTGCAAAAGCCAAATACCCAGCTTCGTTTATTTGGAAAACCAGAAGTCAAAGGGCAGAGAAGAATGGGTGTTGGCTTAGCTTTAGGCGAAACGATTGAAGAGGCCATTGAACAAGCGAAGTTTGTCTCATCAACAGTAAAAGTCAGCCTTTAAACGTATTAACAAATGACAGCTCAAACAATATTAATCGAATCAGGCTTTAAGCCTCTTTTGGGTGAAGCCCCTAAGGTGTTAATTTTAGGCACCATGCCGAGTGTACAGTCCTTAAAAACACAACAATATTATGGGCATCCAAGAAATGCCTTTTGGTGGATCATGTCAGAACTATGTGGCTTTGATAATGCACTGAGTTATTCCGAAAAAGTCAGCCTGATTTTAAAACATAATATTGCTGTATGGGATGTCATTGCTTCCTGTTATCGCCCCGGCAGCTTGGATAGCAAAATAGATCAAAACACGGTCACGCTGAATTGTTTATCAGAATTACTCGAAAAATATCCGAGTATTCAGCTAATCGCGTTTAATGGGCAGGCTGCAGAGAAATTGTATAAGAAGTTTATCGATGAAAATGACTGGCAAGGTGATAAAGTTATTTTACCCTCTACGAGCCCTGCAAATGCAGCGTTGACAAAAGAAAATAAGTTAATCAAGTGGTTAATGATAAGGTCTTACTTTACGGATTAAGGTCGACCTTACTAATTAAATGTAGGCTATTTATTTTAAAAGAGATACGACGTATTCATGCAAGACTTAAGCGAAATAAAAGCCTTTCTAGGCAGTGAAACACCCGATTTATGGCTTCAAAATGCCCTCGATAATCAGGCAGATATGTTAATAGATCATGCTCACTGTGAAAAAAAAGCGGCGACTACCGCTTTAAATCTGATCAACCGTTATCCTCACGATAATGATTTGTTAATGAAAATGTCGCGCTTGGCACGTGAAGAATTGAGGCATTTTGAACAAGTGTTGAAGTTTTTAAAGAAACGAAAGATACGCTATACCAATCTTACCGCTTCACGTTATGCAGCCAAATTACGTGAACATGTGCGTAAAAATGAACCTGAGAAATTGGCTGATATCCTGATAATCGGCGCTTTTATCGAAGCGCGCTCGTGTGAGCGGTTTGCGAAGATAGCACCCTTGCTGGAAGATGACCTAGCTGAATTTTATCACTCGCTTCTCAAATCAGAATCCCGTCATTATGAGGATTACCTCACCTTAGCGAGAAAATATGCTAAGCAGAGTATTGATGAAAGGGTGGTTTATTTCCGTGAAATAGAAAACCGTTTAATTGCCGAACCCGATACCGCGTTTCGGTTTCATAGTGGGCCAGTGAGTGTTTAAGTTGCAACAGACTCTGGTATTGAGCTTGAATTAGAGCCTCAAGCTCAATCGAAGTATTTCTAACTAACTTAACAAGTACTTAGTTAGTTACTATCTGTACTTCTATGGTATCAGTGAACGGGCCAATGCCGTTGTTGTTATCATAATAACGCACCTCGATTTCGGTAATGCCGACCTCTGTAAATGTTATTTCACCCGTATTATCGATAGAAAGCGCTGTACCAGAAATTGTATCGTTAACTGACCATGTCGTATATTCATCATCACTCACGTTTGTGCTGTAAGAATTATCACTCCTTTTTAAGTTAGCCGTTAATTGTTCAGGGCTGTCGACAAGTTTAAATTCTAAGATGCTCTTGTCTTCTTCTATAGCAATATTATTGATGACAGGTTCTTCAGCGACAGTGATTGAAAGGCTATTAGATTCTTCAGCAACCGTTGTTAAGCAACGCGCAGAAATATTTGCAGAGCCTTCTGAAATACCTGTTGCAAGGCCTTTGGTATTCGTCTCATTTGAAATGCTTACTATTTCCTCGTCATCACTTGCCCAAGTCACGTTATTGGTTATATCTGCAGTGCTTGTATCGTCATAGGTGCCAGTCGCTGTGAATGCTAAGGTGTTGCCAGTATAAATAGAGTTATCACTGGCGTTTATCTGGACTGAATCTATGTCATCATTAATTGTGATATCTGTGCTGTCAGTAATGCTGTTTTTAGTTGCTGTTACGGTTGATGTGCCGTCTTTGTGTGTGGAAAATACACCTGATGCATCAATCGATAAGCGGGTAGGGTCATCGGGAGTCCACGTTACGCTAGTCGTGATATTTCTAACGGTCGCATCGTCATAATTGCCATTAGCTATCAATTCGTAGCCAGAACGGCAAACTGAAACAGAGGATGGGTTATTATTAATAATATCTATTGTTTCTAAAAGCGCGTCTGATAATTGAATATCTGTAGAGGCAAACAAGTCAGCCAGTGTGGCTGTAATTGTAACAAGCCCAACCGCTTTCCCTGTCAATAGGCCCTCTGAATTAATACTGGCAATATTATTATTTGAACTAGACCATTTAACTTTGTTGGATACATCGATAGAAGGAGTGCTTTCATTAGCAATAAACGCTTCTGCCTTCATTGGAAGTGTTTCTAATGCTTCAATTATCGATTTATCACTACTCACCTGAAGAGACGTAATATTTAACTGGTTTACGTCAAGAGCATCTTTTAGCTTTTGTGCATCTTCGCTATTGCCACATGCCGTCAGAATCAGTGCAAAAGCCAAGCGGCTTAGAAGGATTACCATCGTTTTGATTAAAAATACTTTATTAGAATGCATAACGAACTCCCAAACTACCTGTATCCAAACTTATATCCTTTTTATTAAGGAAGCGCTGACCACGAATATTCACAAACCAGTTCTCACTTTTCCCTAAACGCCATTCAAAACCACCGCCATAACTGAAATCGTCAAAATCGACTTTGCCTGGTTCACCGGTTCCACTTCGATCAACATCCCATTCACTCATGCCATACCCCAGCAAAATGAATACTTTCATACCATCTTTAGTATCAGGTGATTCGAGACGAAGGTTTACACCGGCGATGGTATTTAATGAAAGCTCAAGGCCTGATTGTTTATCATTACTTAAGCCTGTTCCATAGTAGGCTTCAAGTCCGATTTGTTTTTCAAGATAAAAGCCAAAGCGTGTTTCTAAGGCTAAAGGATTGAATTTTTCATCTGCTATTTTAGAAAAGGCATAACTGGTATTGATCTCACCGTATAGCTCTGTTGCTGATGCAAATTCGGCGCTAAAAAGTGCAAGACAGGCTAGCGAAATAAGTTTGTTCACGAAATTCTTCCTTATTGGAAAAGTAGATTAAGGCTCAAAATGTACATAAACTGCGTTATGATAACGGCCATTTTTAATGGCTCGTTATAAATGCTGAATTCTAGCGGCTTCAGGGTTATTAAACACCCACTTTGTCTCAAATTAGAATACTTTATTGTTATGGATTAATTTCTTGGAGCAATCGTGTCATTAGTTTCGTTACACCCTATTAAAGCTATTTTATTTGATTTAGATGGAACACTTGTTCATTCATCCTTGAACTTTAAGCAGATCAGAAAAGATATCAACTGCCTGGATGGTGAAGATGTCTTATCATTTCTAGATAGCTTGCCCGTCGAAAGCCGGACTTCTGCTGAGCAAATTGTTGTGCAGCATGAATTAAACGATGCCTGTTCATCGACAATTATTTCAGGGGCTGCTGAGCTATTAAACAGGTTAGCTGTATGTGGTTTAAAAACGGGCATTGTGACGCGTAATTCAGCGGAAGCCACTCAAATTAAAGTAGCACGGTGTGGTTTAAATATAAAACAGATTTTAACTCGTGAAGATGCACCGGCTAAGCCTGATCCAAGCGCCTTACTGCATTTTTGTGGGCTATGGGATCTTGTGCCAGAAGAATGTATTTACGTAGGGGATTATGTTTACGATATTCAAGCCGCTAATAATGCAAAGATGCATGCGTGTTTGTATGTGAATGAAAAAGTAATCAAGCATTTGCCGGGTTACGCCAAAACAGCAGATTTTATTTGTAGAAATTTTGATATCTTCGAAGATGATGTGAAACGCTATTTAGCTTCTTTTTAGTAAGTGCTGGTGGGTAGTCGTTAAATTATACCACCCCTGATTATCTATCATCATGAAAGCTATCTGCTTTAAATTTTTGAATAATGGCATACATAGTACCGTCTCTATACATGGCTTGTAATTGATTTCGCATTTTTTGGATGATTTCGTTATCAATATCTAAATGGCAGCCTATTGCTCTAAGCGTTGTGAAAAAATCGAGTTTTGATCGCGTAATTTCAATGCCTGTATGTTTGGAAATATGCTGGGCGCTAAGTATATCGCTGGCCCATAAATCAATTCTGTTAACGTTCAGTTTTTGGATATTCGCCTCATTTTGCGCTGCGAAGTCAACTTTATATTCAAAACTATCTAGATACTCGCCTATGCCGCTGCCTAAGTAGCTTCCAATACGATAAGGGCGTGCATCACTCAATGCGTTTAGAGCAATATAATCATTATAGGGCATGCTAAAAAAACCATGCTTTGAGATAACGACAGGGCTTACCCAAGAGAAGAATACCTCTCTTTCCTGGCTTTTTTCTATGGGAAGAATACAGGTGTTGGTTGTTGTTCGAGCAGATATTTCTGCTCTTTTTGCCGGTAAAATACGGATGTCATATTTTATTCCAATGTTTTTCATGAGTGTATTTAATATGATTTCTACTAAACCTTTTTTATTTATTTCCTGTTTGTCAAAAGTATAAGGCGGGTCGATAAAGGTGACAAAATGGAGGAATATTGTTTTTTCTGAAGCGTGAATAGAGTTAGCTTGGCCTAATATGGCCAAGCTTATTAACAAGGTGCGGAGTAGGCTGCTGAATTTATCGCCAAACATTGATAGCATCCTCGTAAGGCAGTGTTTTAGCTTTAGGTTTTTCATCTACCTTGCGCTTAGGAGAGCCTTCTTTGTTTAGCCAGACGTCTTTATCCGTTTTGGCATTGAGCATGGGAGCACATTCAGAATATGAGTTTTGACTGATACTGAGCAGGGTGTCATCAAAAGCCGTGGCCATGTTGCTCATTGCTTCACTCACGCTTAATTTACCGTTTACGGCAAGGCCAATATATTGCCACCATAAACGTGATAATTGAATGTAATCAGGGACATTGGTGCCCGTCGGTGTCCAGAAGTTCTTGCCTGAACTACGATAAAATTCAACTAAGCCTCCAAGATAGGGGGCTTTTTGAGTCATTTCTTCCGATAGAATATCACTGTGACGAAAGGGGGTTAAGCCGACTAGGGTTTTCTTCAGAGACACGGTCTTTGAGGTAACAAACTGCGCATATAACCAAGCGGCTTTCATTCTATCTTTTGGTGTGCTTTTCAAAAAAGTCCATGACCCTGTATCTTGATAACCGAGTTTCATACCGGGTTCCCAGTAAGCACCTTTAGGTGACGGGGCCATTTTCCATTTAGGCTTACCGTTTTTGTAGACAATCGGCGTGTCAGCTTTGGTTAACTCTGCTGTAAATGCGCTATACCACCAAATTTGTTGCGCAATATTGCCTTTAGACAGCCATTTACCGGCTTCAGTAAAATTGAGTGTTTTTGCTTCAGGTGGTGCATATTTGTCTAACCAATCAATGTATTTTGAAACGGAATATATTGCAGCCGGACTATCCAATGCCCCCCCTCGGGCGGTACTTGCTCCAACAGGTCTACAGCCTTCAACCCGAATACCCCATTCATCGACAGGCAGGCCATTAGGTAAACCTTTATCGCCTGTGCCTCCTAGTGATAACCATGCATCTGAAATGCGCCACCCTAGGGATGGGTCACGTTTACCATAATCCATGTGGCCCCAAATACGCTGTCCGTCAATTTCTTTTATATGAATGCTAAAAAATTCTGCAATATCTTCATAAGCAGACCAGTTTTGTGGAACACCTAGTTGGTAGCCATAAATGGCATAAAATTTATCTTTTAAATCTGTCCGTTCAAACCAGTCAGCCCGATACCAATATAAATTTGCAAATTGTTGATCGGGTAGTTGATAGAGGTGCCCGTCTGGCCCCGTTGTGAAATTAATCCCGATAAAATCTGATAAATCGAGTGAAGGGAGTGTGACGCTGGCCCCTGCATTTTCCATAAAGCTATCGAGTTGAACGATTTCATTTGAACGAAAATGAAAACCAATCAGATCGCTGTCATTAATATAAGCATCGTATAAATTCTCACCGGTAAAAATTTGGGCCTGTAATTTCTTAATGACATCATCTTCCCCGGTAATCTCATGTATCACGTGGATACCGGTAATATCATGAAATGCTTTTGCTAATACATTTGATTCATAATGATGTGTTGTGATGCGCTCAGACACGACGCGGATAGTCATATTTTTGAAAGGTTTTGCGGCTTCTTGAAACCAGTTGAGTTCTTGTTTTTGTTGTTCTAGTGATAAAGTAGAGGGTTGGAATTCGTTAAGTAGCCAAGTTTGGATAACATCAGCATTTTTTTGCGTGCTTGCTGTGACGAGGTGGCGTGCGTGCGAAATGCCAGCAATGAAAACGCTAATAAAGAGGAGGTGTCTAATTAAGGTGCTGTTTTTCAGAAACACATTTTATTCCTTTCAAGCAGGCTAAGACATATTAGCTACTGACTAGTAAGGTTAGTATAGTCTAGAGTTTTCATTTTTGGGGGCGGATGAATTGGCTGTTTATATTAATATCGTATGAGCGTCATGATTCAAATAGTACTCACTGATAGTACTCACTGAATATTGATCACCAAACATTAATTTTTAAAGAAAATTAAATCTTTCTTTGCAAAGCAAGAAAATAATTAAAATAATAGGCTTTCCTTTATAGTCATAAACATAATAAATAACTGTAGTGCCTTGTGTTCTATTCACGTTCATGTGTTTTTGACTCGGTATCTATGGCGTAGGTGATCTTATGAATTCACACATTTCAGCCCAATATCTCAAAATAATCAGTGTCAGCTTTGTCTTGATGTTGAGTTTAACGTCTTGTAGCGTATTTAAATCTAGCGACTACGTTGTTAAAGATAGTTTATATGTATGGTCTGAATCATTTGATGAGTCGGCTGAAGCCAATAAAGTTGTCACAGAATACCAAACAATCAAGGCTATCGAAGAAAGTATTCCCAAAAGTGATGTTCAGTTGATTTTTGATGCCATGGTGAATAATGAAATTGCAGAAACTGATTTAACACTTAAAACGCCAAAAATTCTGGATACGACGACTAAAAATAATACTGAAATAGAAACAAACCTGGTCGCTGAAACAGCGACACTAAACATTGAATCTGTTGAAGCGATCAACCGTCTTACTCAAGAAAACCCAAGTGCTGCCGGTATTCCCGTTGATAAGGTTTTACCTGAGATCAAAAAAGAAGTAGCAGACGTGCCATTAGCAAACGAAATATTACGTTTAGCTGGCCCTACTGACTATCAACTAGATAAAAGTGAATATGGTATGTGGCAGTTAGTAAAAAATGATGATAGTCAGTACCAAGAAGTGTGCTCCCTGTCTTCATCGACACTCCAGCTTGAAGACGAAACCTATTTCACTCAGGTTTGGTTAAAGGTTGTCGGGAATGATTTATTAGTGAATTCCACCACCAATATAGATATTAGAAAGCCGAGGGTGGGGGTTAAATTTGATAATGGTTCATTACAGCGTTTCAATAAAAACTACTTTCAAACAAGTGCTGTTTGGTCTGGCGATT
>CAXBDA010000073.1:0-14567 GCA_963974595.1 uncultured Oleiphilus sp.
TTGACATCAGACTTAGATGGGTAGGGTCAATAGCTTTCTAGAATGACCGTTGGCGGCTATTCTGCAGAAGACTACGTAAAACCACTCATGGCACATGCTACTGTTGATACAACATATATGTATCAGAAAGGTCATGAACTAAAATGGAATCGAGTAAAAGCTGAGCTGCCTCTAGATACTGTATATAAAAATGAAGTGGGAAAATAATGGGACAATAGTGGAACTGCTAATTTCCCTCAATTTTAGCGGCGCCTAAGTAGTTGAAACTAAGGGAGAATTGGTAGGACTAGGCAGATTCGAACTGCCGACCTCTGCCATGTCAAGGCAGCGCTCTAACCAACTGAGCTATAGTCCTATTTCATTTATAAGCATGATGCTTAATAAGAAGGCGCGTAATTTATCAAACAATTCAGCGCCTTGCAATCATATTCTAAAATAATATTTCATTAAGCTTTATAAAATTCTCGATACCATTCAACGAACTTAGCAACGCCCTCTTCTATTGACGTTGACGGTTTGTAATTGACGTCTTTAATCAAAGCTTCTACGTTTGCATAAGTGGCAGACACGTCACCAGGTTGTAAAGGCAACATATTTTTGATGGCTTTTTTACCGACACATGTCTCAATAATCTCGATGTAACGTAATAACTCACAAGGGTTATTACTACCAATATTATAGATTCTATATGGCGCTTTACTTGTCGCAGAGTCTGGCGTTTTACCTGACCACTCAGGGTTAGGTAAAGCTGTGTGATCAAGCGTCCTGATAACGCCTTCTACAATATCGTCAATATAGGTAAAGTCGCGCTGGTGCTTGCCGTAATTGAACACATCGATTGGCTTACCTTCGATAATATTTTTGGTAAACATAAACAGCGCCATATCTGGACGCCCCCATGGTCCATACACCGTAAAGAAACGAAGGCCTGTAGTTGGTAAATCAAACAAATGGCTATAAGTATGCGCCATTAACTCATTAGCTTTCTTGGATGCGGCATATAAACTAACAGGATGATCCACATTGTCATGCACAGAAAAAGGCATGCTTTCGTTCGCACCATAAACAGAGCTGCTCGAAGCATAGACCAAGTGTTCAACTTTATGGTGACGACAACCCTCAAGAATATTGGTAAAGCCAACAATATTAGCATCGATATACGCTTGCGGGTTTTCAAGGGAGTAACGAACACCTGCTTGTGCGGCTAAATTAACAACTTTTTGAGGCTTAAAATCCTCAAACACCTTATCTATTGCAGGCTTATCTTCTAATGATATACGTACTTCAGTAAACTTATCGTATACTTTTAAGCGATCTAAGCGTGCTTCCTTTAAGCTGGGGTCATAATAATCATTCACATTATCGACACCGATAACTTCATCACCCCTGTCAAGTAAACGAATTGCTAATGTTGACCCAATAAAACCCGCCGTTCCTGTGACTAAAATACGCACTGATTGCTCCATTAAAAAATCTAAATATTTAATTAAAAATCCAAGCCTGTACTGAGGTATACGCCACTAAAATCAATATCGACATCAGTATTACTTAAATTGTCAAACTTGATCCCCATTTGGCGATAGCCCAATTCGATAAACGCTAAACTAAAACCCTGTCTAATACGGATTTTGGCATCGTGTATTGAATTACCAGAATAAGAAATAGCACTTATTTCAGCACCCACTGACATATCCGTAAATGGCATTGCAAATTCAGCTGAGACGTAACCCAAAGGTAAAAATTCATCAATATTTGTTTTAAAAACTGAACTATTATCAGTTCTTGAAATTTCTAATTGACCATCAAACTTACGAATATCTAAACCAACATCAGCAGAAATCCAATTATCCAAGATTTCGTAGTACAAGACTAAACCAACATTACTTAGATCTAAGTTTGTTTCAACATCACCTGCTGTAACTTGGTTAGATCCTGCACCAAAACTAGAAGATAAGGTGCCCTTCTCTGTTTGGTCTAAATCAGAATACTTTAATCGCACATTTGGAATAAGGGGTACTGGATGTTCAACTGTGGCGGCCAGTTCAAAAAAACTATTTTTATCAAAACCTAAGTCATTTTCCATATCGACCGATGAGCTACCCACTGCCGCATCACCGCCAAGGCCAGCATACCAATAACTCGCTTCTACACTGCCGCCAATAATATCTGCTTGCGCCGACATGCTCGCAGCCAGTGCGACTGGAATTAATAGCTTGTTTACGTTTTTCATAATTTTATACCTTTTTATTTATTCATTTTTACGTATAACTATTAATAATATAGACACTATTTAACGATATGGAGGAATATTTACTTAATCGAACTGAATGCCTAAGCGACCGCCTACCTCTTCGTAGGTTTCTATCACACTACCCAAGCCTTGCCTAAAGCGGTCTTTATCCATTTTTTTCTTGGTTTCTTTATCCCAGATTCGACAGCCATCCGGGCTAAATTCATCACCTAAAACGATGCGCCCTTCAAACACACCAAATTCCAACTTGTAATCAACCAGCATCATGCCGGCATCATTAAATAGCTTGAAGAGAATAGTGTTTACTTTGTACGTTAGTTTTTCCATCTCAGTCAGCTGTTCTTTGCTTGCCCAGTCAAACGCGACACAATGAGAGGCATTGATCATCGGGTCATGTAAGGCGTCATTCTTTAAAAATAACTCAAAGGTAGGAGGGTTAAGTTCTGTCCCTTCTTCTATGCCTAAGCGCCTAACCAGACTGCCTGCAGCAAAATTACGAACAACGCATTCAACGGGTAGCATATTTAAGTTTTTAACTAGACATTCAGTATCTGACAACAGTGTTTCGAAATGTGTTTCGACACCTTCAGCTTGAAGTTTCTGCATTATAAAGGCATTAAACTTATTGTTTACCATACCTTTTCGATTAAGCTTTTCCATTTTCTCGCCATCAAAAGCAGAGGTGTCATCTCTAAACACCAAGATAAACTTGTTAGGGTCTTTCGTTGTAAAAACGGATTTTGCTTTGCCTGCGTACAGCTCTTTCTGCTTTTGCATGAGTATGAAGCTCCAAAGATCATCTTATAAAAGAATTTTAAAAATATACGATTTAAACTGACACGCGAAAATAGTGAACACCCTTAGCTTATGTGTTCAAAAATAAGATCTAGCAAGTCATTTTTAAGCGAGGGTTCAAGAGTCTCATTAAGTTGCTCAATGTCAACTTGAATAGACCCATTCGATAGCTCTTTCAATTGTATTGAAAAGTTACGTTCCAGTTTTTTTTCTGAAATTGTGTCTTCGCTGACATACCACTGGCTTATTTCAGATTCATTTAGATAACTTATATAGTAGGTTTTGGCACTAACATCTTTATCGGCAATAATAATAGCCGCTGCTTCCAGTGCTTTTTCAAGTTCATTCCATGCACGCTGTGGCGACAAAGCCATGAGTAAATAATTCTGGCCATCATCATTTTGTAGTAATTGAATACGTGATTTGCCACCAATTGTATTGGCCAGCATAGAATATCTATTTTGCAAAGCATCCGAAGTAATGAATTCACCCATTAATTTCAAAATCGCCTTGTCACGACTTACATTAACAGGCGTTTTCCGCCATGTTTTATCAATGATTTCGTCATTAAAGTCTAAAACTCGCAGCTTTATTTCAGATGTATTCCGACGTATTCCCTGGCCTAGTTTGGCTTGAAAAAACACATTATCCAGCGTGAACTCGCTTAAAGCTGTACTTGAAGCTGCTTGCTTTAATTTTGTAGCATCCGACACCACATTTGTGACGACATAACCTTTTGAAATGTTCTCTTCTATTGTTTCGATACCGTAGTCTTGCCAAAATGCATCAAGCAGTGGCCATACTTTTCCTGGTGCCAAGTAGAGCCTAAGCCATACTTGATCTTCAACTTGATCAATAATGAATGGTGCATCATCGAGTGCTGCCGTTGCATTCGGTGGTTTGGGCAGCTCATAGTCTACGGCTAGTGGTCGTTTATTATTGATCGAAGGTATAGGGTATTGAGACTGAATTTTTCGGTCTGACAGGCCTTCAGGTATCACAATTTCGGTACCTGTTGTAGCCCGTACATAGTCGGATGAACGATCTTGTATCAAACCACACGAGCTAAGGAATATTGCACAAACGCTAAGTAAGAGTCTCATTAAATTAAGTTTCTCTCTTTAAGCGCTTCATCCACACAGGAATGATAGGTTTCATCCAAAGGTGTCAGCGGTAAACGAATACCCGCTTGCATTAAGCCCATTCGGTTTAGTGCATATTTAACCGGTATAGGGTTCGCCTCGACAAATAAACGTTCGTTCAATGTCGACAGAAGCACATTTATTGATTTAGCTTCTGTTTCATAACCAGCCACTGCTGCCGCGCACAACTCACTCATAAGCTTCGGTAAAATATTCGCTGTAACAGAAATATTGCCTTTGGCTCCAGCTAACATCAATTGATAAGCCGTTGCATCATCACCTGAATAAACAGGTATTTTATTATTTAACAACTTAATAAGCTGAGTTCCACGAGGAACATCCCCCGTCGCATCTTTTATGCCGGTAATATTAGGTACATCGGCTAAGCGTACAACCGTTTCATTGGCCATATCAATGGCTGTTCGCCCGGGCACGTTATATAATATCTGATCGATTTCAACACGTTCTGCAATCTTACGATGATGTAGGTATAGACCTTCTTGAGTTGGCTTATTGTAATAAGGTGAGACAAGCAAACAAGCATCTGCACCGATATTCTTAGCGGCTTGGGTAAGCTCAATAGCTTCAGTCGTAGAGTTTGCACCGGTTCCTGCAATAACCGATATTCTTCCAGCTATTTTTTTAACAACATGATCTATAACTTTACAGTGCTCGCTTGGGTCTAAGGTTGCAGACTCGCCAGTAGTGCCCACTGCCACAATGGCACTTGTGCCATTATTTAAGTGAAAGTCGAGTAGCTTATCTAAACTTTCCCAATCGAGACTCCCGTCTTCAAACATAGGGGTAACCAGCGCGACAATGCTGCCTGAGATCATAGAACTCTCCATATTTTGCGTGCCCATTCGCCAATTTAAGGCAGCAGAACGATGTGAAATAAATATATAATTAAAACAATCGCGTATGTTAATGCCGAGAAGGTTTTTTAACAAGTGAACATGGCTTACTATAAGTAAAGAATATAATAAAATTTTCCGTAATTTTTAAGGTTTACATTTATGACAATGACTGACACCCAAGCAAACTATCTCGTGATTTCAACTATCGGCACTGATCAACCCGGTATTGTCAACAAGCTTGCAAAGCTCTGTTCAATCAATAGCTGTAATATTATCGATAGTCGCATGGCCGTTTTGGGCGGTGAGTTTGCCGTTATCATGATGGTATCCGGTTCGTGGGACTCTATTGCAAAACTTGAAAGTGCATTACCCTCGATCTCTGAAGAGTTACACCTTACGACGACAGTTAAACATACCAATCAAAGAAACAATGTGCCTTCCATGGCATATTCGGTTAGCGTTGTGGCGCTTGACAATCCAGGTATCGTCCATGAACTGGCACAGTTTTTTTCTAGTCAGAATATTAATATTGATGATTTACAAACCGGTACATACAGCGCACCGCATACTGGCACACAAATGTTTAATTTGAATATGAATATACGCATCCCTGCTGACACACATATCGCCAGTTTAAGAGATGAGTTTATGGATTTTTGTGATGACTTGAATCTAGACGCGATGATTGAACCACTTCGTTAAAACAAGCGTATAAAGAACCAGTGTATTAAATGTTAAGCAACAGAGAGGGTGTTATGGTTAAACTAAATGAAACAATTCCAAACTTTAATGCAAGAGCAACATCAGAAACTGACCTTGATGCAGATAGCTTAAAAGGTCACAAAACAGTTATTTATTTCTATCCAAAAGACAACACACCAGGCTGTACTACAGAGGGGCAGGAGTTTAGAGATGCTATCGGTGAGTTTCGCACTGCCAATGCCGTGATTTATGGCGTTTCAAGAGATTCCATGAGAATACATGAAAACTTTAAAGCTAAACATGAGTTTCCATTTGAGTTAATTTCAGATCCAGATGAAGCTTTCTGTAAACTGTTTGATGTTATTAAATTAAAAAAATTATACGGAAAAGAATATCTGGGCATTGATCGAAGTACATTTTTAATTGATGAGAACGGTGTACTCATAAAAGAATGGCGTGGCGTAAAAGTCAAAGGCCATGTCAGTGAAGTATTAGCCGCCTGCAAAGAAGCTTAAGCTACCCTTGAGTAGCTGATGCAATATTTAGCATTGGCTATTTATGTTGAAGAACTATAAACCTAGAGAACCTAACAAGTCATCGACTTCATCTTGATTAGTCCCTGAAAGCTGACCCGGCTTAAGGTTTTCATCCTGCGAAGATGCTGCATCAAACAACTCATTTAAAGACATCATGGTTAGCATGAATTTCTGATCAGTAATTTGATCAACAGAATACAAGTTCATACTTTCCACTAGCGCTGAGCCTATTGCATTTTTTACCTGCTCGATCTGTTGTTCTGACAGGCTTTCAGTTTCTGCTAGGACTTTTTTCTCAATATCCTCCATGACATCCATTTGCTTTTCTTTCATCTCTTGGTAAGTGTTATTCACATGACTAAGCTCAGCACTGCAAGATAATACGACCTTTTTAATCTGAGAGGTTCTGGATTCAACCCTGGCTTCTAGGTTTTGATTAAGGTCAAGTATTTCTTTTTCATTTAATTTACGTCGAGTAATATCTCGAATCATAACAGTGAAGATGATCTCATCATCGTGAAGAATTTTATTCGTCACCAAGGATAACCAGACTTCTTTTTGATCTACCATTGCTTGTATTTCGAAACGCCCTGTTTCCTGAGTGTATGAAGCCAAAAACTCCATATACTCGATACCCTTTTGGCAGTTGTCATCCTCGACCATTAATTCCAGACCACCACGCGGCTGGACAATCTCAAATTCGGATTGTGGATAAAATGCCAGTTCAGGAATAATTTCATCCAAAGTAGCACCTTCAACCTCCCCTTCTTGAAGCTTTAAAACATCACGGCAAGCGGGCGTTACTGTTTTAATTTTTCCATTCTTATTGGTACTTAAGAATACAAAGTCTGAAGAAACCAGCAGAATATCGATAAGGTCATTTTTAAGCATGATTTATTTTCTGGATTAGAAGTTAATAAAAGGAAAAGCGAATTAAATAAACATAGCAGGCTTTAAATGTTTTTCCATTCAAAAACGATTTTGAAACAAATATGAAAAGAGCTTTGTGAATTCTGATTCAGACAAGGATTTCAAGCGATTAATATTATTTTCAGGTATCGCATCAGGGTCAGGGTGGTTATCTAGCGCTGCTGAAACACTATCCTCCCGAATTAAATGTATAATAGGGTACGGTGCCCTATTGGTAAAATTCTCAAGATCATCAATATGAGTATTGGTGAATTGATACCTTGGATGAAAGCTTGCGATTTGGAAGTAGCCTTCAAAACCTTCAAGAACTAACACTTCGTTTAACACAAACAGCAAGCTATTGAAGTCATTAAAGCAAGGGTAAGCCTTTGGCAATACGATAAGTGTCGTTTCTAAGGTTTCGACCGGTGTGTTTTCTAATCGAATCAACTCACGAAGCACGACCTCTAGAATTGCGTCTTCTTCGTTTACCTCCTCGCATACGATGCTAACCTGCTGAGACTCAAAAGGTTTTCTAGCAAAGGGACAAAGATTTAATCCGATTACTATATTTTGAACCCAACTAACAACATCAAGTTTATACGTGCTTTGAGCAGAACTCATTACCTTCATCTCCTTGCTCTATAAATACGGATAACTGCAAAATGATATCAGGATAAAACCCGCAGCATCTTTTGGCGGTTAGGGTGTTCAATAATACCTTTTTCGGTCACGATAACGTCGATCAAACCCGCAGGCGTCACATCAAATACCGGGTTTATGGCCTCTACGCCTTCGGGTGCAATTAGATGTTCTTTATAATGGGTTAATTCACTTCCTTCGCGCATTTCAATTTCTATTAAATCACCCGATTCAATAGATAAATCAATCGTGCTGCTTGGTGCAACGACCATGACGTTAACATTATGATATTTCGCAGTAATAGCAAGCTGAAACGTACCAATTTTATTGGCGACATCTCCATTAGCAGCAATTCTATCTGCACCCACAACAATCCACTTGATATTCTTATTGGACATTAACCACGCTGCAGCTGAATCAATGTTCAGGCAAACGGGAATGCCCTCGTATTGAAGTTCCCAAACACTTAAGCGCGCCCCCTGAAGCCAAGGTCTTGTTTCATCGGCATAGACCTTGTCGATTATATTTTTTTCCCAAGCTAAGCGGGCAACGCCTAATGCGGTTCCATAACCACCTGTAGCAAGACTTCCTGCATTACAATGTGTCATCATTGAAAAAGGCTTTTCAGTATTTTTTTGCATCAGTTCACACGCTAATTCAGCCATATACTGATTATTAGTCACATCTTCTGCATGTATTCTTTCTGCAAGCGCTAGCAGCTCTCCGGGTAATGCTAAAGAAGAAATTTCAAAGTTATTCACTAGGCTAAGGGCTTGGTCTACCGCCCACGACAAGTTGACGGCTGTTGGTCTAGCCAATCGGAGTATTTCGAGGTCTTTTAACATCTCAGTCTGAAGGCGATGCCGGTCTTCAGAAACTATTTCCCCGACATAGCTATTGGCACATAAAACGGCAGCATAGGCTGCTGATATACCAATTGCCGGAGCACCACGGACAGTCATATTTTGAATTGCCAAAATTGCATCTTTTAAGGTTTGGCAAATAACATAAACCTCTTCAGCGGGTAATTTTCGTTGATCCAGCAATACTAATTGATCATTGCGCCATTCAACAGCATGCACGTGACGCTGATTATTCATATTCTATAACCTTTATAATTCCTTGGATGACATTAGTTTCTTTGATGTTTTAATTATTTTTAGCATTCCAATTGCTTTATGCCCTTAACGGCAGCAATTTTTTAACCAAATAGTGTAAAATAAACCCCCACTCAACACTAAATTTAAACGGCTAAATGAATTATAAAAAAAACGTACTTACCATAGCTGGCTCCGACTCTTCTGGCGGTGCAGGCATACAAGCAGACATCAAAACATTTGAAGCCCTGAACGTCTATAGTGCATCGGTGATTACTAGCATTACTGCACAAAACACGCTCGGTGTTCATTCTGTTTTTGACCTGCCTGCAAAGTTAATTTCTGAACAACTAGATGCAGTTTTTTCAGATATTAAGATTTCAGCGGTCAAAATTGGCATGCTCAAACAGCCTGATTATATAAACCTCATCAGTAAAAAGCTTAGTCACTTAGGGCTTATAAATATAGTTCTTGACCCGGTAATGGTGTCTACAAGTGGTCACTCGCTGATAGATGAAGGCGCGAAAGAAACATTAACAACTAAGCTGTTTCCTTTAACCGACCTAATTACACCGAATATTCCTGAAGCCGCTACTTTATTAAAACGAGATGCATCTTGGCTTGAACAAAATTTACAGTTAGCCTGCCAGCAAATGCTTGAATCATTTAAGTTGAAAGCTGTACTGATAAAAGGTGGGCATATGCGAGGTAAGGAATGTATCGATACGCTAGCAACAAAAGATTCTGAAACACAACACATACAATTCAGAACGTTTACTTATAAAAAAATTGATACGGTTAATTCACATGGCACAGGCTGCTCACTTTCATCAGCTATTACTGCCTATCTTGCTCAAGGCCAGTCACTTGAACACGCCGTTGAACTGGCAGGTTATTTTTTACAAAAAGCGCTACAGGATTCTAACTTACAAGCAGTTGGAAAAGGCCATGGCCCGATTAACCACCGAAGTGGGTCAAGTACATATTTATTGAATGGCCAGTAAAAGTAGAAGGTCAGGTTTATTTTTAATCTTTTTAAATGTGCAGACTTTAAGTAATGTGAGCTTCTCATAATGTGAACAAGCGGGATACATTTTTTGCTCGTATATTTATACTTCCAGTATATCTAATTTATCTACTACTTCTAATTCAATGGATTTGAAACCATTATGCTTCAACGCCTATCCTTTCTATTTATTGTTGTCATGCTAACCGCCTGTAATACAGCAAAACTAACTTTATCCAGCTCAGAATTAAGTGCACTAAAAGCTGAGGCTCAGCAATCTAAAAAGTCCACTACTGATTTACTCACGGAATATGATAGTAAGCTAGATACTTTGGGCTTAGATAGCTTAAGTTTTTATAGCCCTTTAAATATGGCGTCTTCAAAAGATAATGTGGCTTCCGCGAAGAAACTAATAGCCACTTCACAGAAAGCAAACGAAGCTCAAGCAAAGTATCATTTAATCTCAGCATTAAAAAATCTTGACCGGGCCTTTCGAAATAAAATGGCCGTTAAACTGCACCTTAAAAAAGCAGATACTCACTTTACAGAATTAAAAAAACTAAATTCCCAACAGCTGATGCCTGATAAGTTCACGCAGGCCAAATCTGAATTTACTAATCTGATCACCTTAATTGAACTTGGTGATACCCAGAAAGCCATTGCTCTTGAAGAGAATTTAATAGAAATAATGCTAGAACTTGAAGTTAATACCTTAATTAAAATACACCTTAACGAGGCTTATACCTATATAGAGAAGTCACTTTCTTTAAACGCTGATGACTATGCGCCTAATTCTCTGCATGAAGCTAAACAGGCAGCACATGAAACAAAGAAATTTATTAAAGAAGCTTTTAGAGACAGGTATGGCATATCAGAAAAATCTACGAAGACAAAATACCTAGCAAAAAAGCTATTCTATATTGCGCAAGAAGCTCACAAGGTTCACTCAAACTCTAATGAAGAAATAGAGAAGAAAATACTTAATGATTTTGCATTTATAGATAATATCAAAAGCACAATAAAGGTGAGTAATTCAACAATTAAAAGTTATCCGGTACAACAGGAAAGAACATTAAGTCTGTTAAAGTCTAAGCAGGTTGAGCAAGCGAAAAACCTTGAACTAGAAGAATGTAAACAACAAAAAGAAGTTCTAACCGGGAAAATAAAGCAACTGGAACAGGAGGCCTTATATCATAATCGCACTATCATTAGCGAGGAAACCAATAAAGCTGTATTACCTGAACTATTCCTTCATTAGAGATATTCTGAGGCGGTTTTACTGAAGCAAAAGCCTGATCGTTAATGCCTAGCGAACACAGCACAGATTATACAATCATTTGTTTAACCATCTGTTCGAGTTCATCCGCTAGGGTTTTAATTGTATTCGCATTTGTAGATACATGAGAAGAACTCAAGACAACCGCTTCGGTGCCACTTTTTATATTATGAAGACTTTGACTAACAGCAGAACTTGTTTGGCTTTGCTCTTCAGCAGCGGATGCAACCATTAAATTACTGTTTTTTATACTTTCTGTCAGCACCCTAATTTCTGAAAATAGTGTAACCACTTTCTCTGCCCCTTCAACGCTGTCGTTCGCACTAATTAGGCCTTTATTCATTACTTTAATAACATCTTCGGTCACCATTCTTATATCTTTAACCAAGACTTGAATCTTCTCGCTAGAATCGTGAGCATTTTGTGCGAGCGTTCTTACTTCGTCAGCAACGACAGCAAAGCCACGTCCAGACTCTCCAGCTCTAGCGGCTTCAATAGCCGCGTTTAATGCCAGTAGGTTCGTTTGTTCTGATATTGTTTGAATTTCATGTGTCGAGCTGTCGATTCTGGTCGTACTTTCTTGAAGTTGCTCAAGCAAACCGGAAGCTTGTTTTATCTCATGGCTCAAAGTATTAATAACCTGTTTGGTATGCTGAACCTCAATCTCTCCAGAAGCCGTCCTTTCTGCTGAAGAAGACGTTTCTTCTTGCATATCTGATGCATTTCTAGCCACTTCCTGGGCAACCTGAGTCATTTGCTCAATAGCTAAAAAGATAGTCGAGGTTTCACTTTGTTGCTCGGTCATATCCAGCTCGGTTTGTTTTGCATTACCTGTCAGATCCTGTGCAGAGCGATGTAGAGCGAAAGCGGCTTCTGACATTTTCTTTATGGTGGTTTGATATTTTGCCTGCATACCATTAAAGGCCTTTGCCATTTCACCCACTTCATCCTGACAGTCTATTCTTACCCTAGCAGTCAGATCACCATGCTCACGAACATGTAAAATGACAGTCTTTAATCCATTGATATGTTTCTCAAAGAAGCTAATGAGAATTTGTGAACAGAGCAGTTGAAACAACATCAAAACACTTACAGCAAACGCAAAAGCGGGTGTTTGGGCAAATAGGAGAGTCATGAATGAGGGCGTTTGCTGAACACGCAAAATAATCCGGCCAGGTTCAAGTTTAATCTTATTCAAAACAAGCGTCGGCGTTAAAGTTAGAAGCCCCTTATTAATAATAAGCGTTGATGTTGTTTGTTTAACAAAACTTTCAATAATCTTTTTATCAACAATGCCAGATACTTTACTGCCAAACGTAAAACTCCCCTGCTTTGAAAGAATTAAATAAGGGCTGGCTTGAATAAGCTTAAGTTGTATTGATTCATCTAATTTAGAGCTAGATAGCTGAATCGATGTTAAAATATCGTCACTGGCTGACTGTTTTTCTTCAACCATATACAGGTAGTTTATCCAAATAGACGCTAACACCAATATACAAATAATCGTAAAGGAGACGCCATTAAGTAACCAGAATTTGTACTTTAAACGGAAATTTAATAATAAACTTAGCATGTTACCACTCAGAAGCTGTATTGATTGGACTAATTAAATCAGAGTATGCATTTTGCATATAGCTTGCAAGTATAGCATTTGTAATAGAATTTGTTTATCAACGGTATTCTGGGCTATATCAAAGTAGCTTTTAGTTATCAGCTTATTTGAACTCTATAGAAACCTTTGTCATGATGACTGCATATCAAAATACATTCTTAGGTGGTTTGCCACTGGATCTTACATGAAAATAAGAGATAAAGATTTTAGTATTGGAATGACCAGCATTATTTTGTCGTGGTTAATTTTTTCATTATTAATATCAGAAGACAGCCTCCCCAGCTTAAACCCAAACAGTCAGGATGATATTCAAAGCCTGCCAAATTTTTCAAGTTTCAAGAACACTCAAAAGAAAAAAGATGCCTTTTTTAACTTTTTATATCCAATTGCTATCGAGGAGAATTTATTTTTGTTGGATATTCGAAATCAATTAGGGGTTTTAAAAAATAAAACAGCATTAGAGGTTCAAGAAATTAATTGGCTAATGCAACTTAAATCAGACTATTTTATTGAGTCTGAAGATACCGTTGAGTCTATTGATCAACTTTTGAAACGAGTGGATGTTATTCCGCCTTCGCTCATCTTAGCCCAAGCCGCTATTGAGTCTGGTTGGGGAACCAGTCGTTTTGCAAAAAAAGCAAATAATCTCTTTGGCCACTGGTGTTTTTCTAAAGGCTGCGGTTTAGTCCCGAGTAGTCGCGATAATGGCAAAGCGCACGAAGTTGCTAAGTTTGATAGTGTCAATGAATCAATCAGATCTTATTTAAAAAATCTGAATTCTTTTCATCGCTATCAACAGTTTCGGTTATTACGCAGCCAGTCAAACATTAAAGAAGCAGGAGACGGTGTATTAAAGCTTATTCCAGGACTTAAAGCCTATTCCGAACAAGGCGAGATTTACATTAAGAAAGTCCAGAATTTGATCAAACATAACAAACTTCAAAAGTTTGACCGACGGTTCGTCGAACAATTAAACAAAAAGTAGCAGTATTTATTCACTTCTAAACTCATCTTGTTATGTAGCTCTCAACCCGAGCAAAGAAAACAAGCTAAAATAGTTTAAAATGATCAATGCATCTTATTGAATACATTAATTAAACCATGCGCTTTACTAAAGACTAGTGAAACAATAAACGCATAACAAAGGGATATCATTTAATAATGAAGGCAACGCAACGCTACACTAAACTTATTTGCTTGACTTGTTTGACGCTTTTTTCGATTAAGTCTTTTGCTGCTGAACCTGTACCCGAAAGAGAGGATAAGTTTACGATTGCTGCAGGAGTCACGCATAACTCCGTACCTTATACAGCGGCAGACAGCATTACTGAAGCTGTTCCTTTGTTTGATATTCAATACGGCCCTCTTTTCGCTTACAACAAAAATGATGAGCCTGTTTTCGGTGTAGAGCTGTTTAGGCATAAACGTGTCATGCTGGCTTTAGCCGCGGTTTATGGCAGCCTATACTTGGATAATGCAGATATCAGTAAAGATAAGACTTGGGTTTATTACGGCATTAAAGACCGGGATAAGGCCACTGAAGTTGCGCTTATTTTCGATTTTTATTCAAAAGTCGGTTTAGTGGAAATCATGGTGGCTCGCGATGTCAGCAATACTTACGATGACTTTCGTTCCTCTATCAGCTGGTCTCGACCTTTCCCTGATACAGGAAAATGGACCATTACCCCTAGAATGTACGGCAAATACTACAGCATAAAGTATAACGATTTTTATTATGGTGT
>CAXBDA010000074.1:0-14013 GCA_963974595.1 uncultured Oleiphilus sp.
AGAGTCCAAAGAGTCCAAAGAGTCCAAAGAGTCCAAAGAGTCCAAAGAGTCCAAAAGTGAAGCGTTAGGGAAAGACAAAGAAAAATCTAGTCTAAGTCAGAATTATTCGGTAGATGAGTTGATGAATAAAAAATCAGTAAACTCTGAATCTGCCGATGATAAGTCTAAGGAGAGGAGCAAGGTTATTGGGGTGGAAAATCAGCTTGATGCGTTAGATGATGTTATTAAAGGCGATGGTGGAAGTTTACATGATCAGATAGAACCTACTGATGCTGCTCATCCAATGATTAATGACGATGGAGATTTGGATGGGAGTTATGATTTAGAAGAGCATAAGCGCATGCATGAATCAAATACACCACATAATCACAGTTCTGAAGGTGATACAATGTTTATCCATGATCATGTCTTGGATAATAGGCCTGAACAAAAAACTGAACATAAATCAAAACGGGTATGGAATTTACAGCGCCAGCTTTAATTCTTTGAATTGTTTCATATAAATAGACTGATAGTTTCGCTATTTGTGGCTAGACTATACGTATTGAAATAGGAACGCAGTATCATGCTCTTGAATACAAATACTCTCTCAGTACATTCTATATTCTTTTATCTATTTACGATCATATCACTTGTCGGGTGTGGTGGTGGAGGCGGAGGCGGAAGCTCCTCAGCGCCAGTTATTACGCTTGATGCATTATCATTAAATAATGTGTCATCTACCTTAAACGTTGGCGATAAATTTCAGTTGGCAGTCACAGGGAGTTATTCTGATAGCTCTACACAAGATATAACTTCCCAAATCTCTTGGGCAATCGATGATAATTCTATTTTAAGTATTTCAAATTCTGGTTTAGTTGAGGCGTTATCGGCAGGCACAACGACGGTTACAGCGTCTTTTGAAGGCGAATCTGTACAGCAAAGTATCTCGGTAAAAGCCTTAACCGATTTAAGTATTTCACCAAACTCACTGACTTTAGCGATTAATTCAGCCCAGCAACTCAGTGTCACAGGGCGTTATACCGATAATAGTACTGAAAATGTCGGGGCTTCGGTCGTTTGGTCGTCTTCTAATGACGCTATTGCAACAGTTTCTGGTTTGGGCGAAGTGCAAGCCGTCGCTGCCGGTACAGCCAATATCACAGCGACATCCGGTTCGGTGAACTCGACTATTTCTGTGACAGTACTGCCAGATTTAATTTCACTGTCACTGACTAATGTATCCACAGCATTAAGAGTGTCAGAGACATTTCAGCTCACGGTGACAGGCAACTATTCGGATGCATCAACCCAGGATTTAACATCACAAGCAAACTGGGCAGTTGCTGACGAATCGGTTCTTGGTATATCGAGTTCGGGTTTGGTTACCGCTCTATCCGCAGGCACAACTAATGTTACGGCATCGTTCGGTGGTTTATCGATTCAGCAAAGTATCTCGGTAAAAGCTTTAGATAATTTAACTATTTCACCAAGCTCACTGACTTTAGCGATTAATTCAGCCCAGCAACTCAGTGTCACAGGGCGTTATACCGATAATAGTACTGAAAATGTCGGGGCTTCGGTCGTTTGGTCGTCTTCTAATGACGCTATTGCAACAGTTTCTGGTTTGGGCGAAGTGCAAGCCGTCGCTGCCGGTACAGCCAATATCACAGCGACATCCGGTTCGGTGAACTCGACTATTTCTGTGACAGTACTGCCAGATTTAATTTCACTGTCACTGACTAATGTATCCACAGCATTAAGAGTGTCAGAGACATTTCAGCTCACGGTGACAGGCAACTATTCGGATGCATCAACCCAGGATTTAACATCACAAGTTAGTTGGTCGTCGTCTGATAGCTCAGTTGTGAGTATATCGAGTGCTGGCTTGATTGAGGGGCTGTCCTTGGGTTCTGCAAATGTCACAGCATCTCTCGGAAGTTTAACTGTGCAGGAGACAGTCTTCGTCGCAATTTTAGTAGACTTAAGTATTTCACCAAACTCACTGATTTTAGCGATTGATTCAGCCCAGCAACTCAGTGTCACAGGGCGTTATACCGATAATAGTACTGAAGATGTTACAGGTTTGGTGATCTGGTCGTCGTCTGATGCTGCAGTCGCAGATGTCTCAAGCTCAGGTGAAGTAAACGCTATTGCTGAAGGTTCGACGTCTATCTCTGCAAGTATAGATAGTATCAGTACAACGCTTAATGTCGTGGTTTCACCTGCGACTTTAGAATCGATTGTGGTTAGCTCACCGGTGGCTCAGGTTGCTACAGGGCTCACTGTCCAATTGTCCGCTAAAGGTGTTTATTCTGATGGTACTGAGCAAACAATAAGTAATGAGGTTGTTTGGAGTGTCTCGGATATTTCAAAAGCAAGCATTGATTCAGAAACGGGTTTGCTGAGCGCTATTCAAGCCGGGAGCATAACAGTGAAAGCAGCGAAAGGCGCTAATAATGGCGAATTTTCGTTGACGATAAGCCCAGCAACATTATCCGAAATTTCAATTACACCAGCGTCTATTGCGTTGGCAGAAGGGACGACTGAAAACCTCAGTGTGACAGCGATTTTTTCTGATAATAGTAAGCAAGATGTCAGTGATCAGGTTGCGTGGGCCAATGCTGATGACTCAATAGCGACGATTGAGCAAAATGGATTTACGGTCAATGCTCTGACAAAAGGCACCACTACGTTTACTGCCAGTTTATCGGGGCAATCAGCGGGTGTGTCTGTCAATGTCACGGATGCAGAGCTGGTTTCATTGACGATATCGCCGGCAAATACCACTATTCCTTTAGGTTTGTCCGCTCAATTTAGTGCCCAAGGTACCTATACAGATGGCTCTGTACAGGATCTTACATCGGAGGTGACTTGGTTGTCAGATGATGAGAGCGTAGTCGTTGTGAGCAATGCTGAAAGTTTCAATGGATTAGCATCTTCCGTCGCGCTTGGTTCAAGTGCGATCTCGGCAATTTTGGGTACAGTCCAGCAGCAAACAACCATTACGATTGAGAATGCCGTTTTAAATAGCATTGATATTCAACCTGCTAATCAGACCATCGCAAATGGCACCGATGCGCAGGTGGCGGCATATGGGTATTATTCAGACGGTTCTCAAATAGACTTAAGTGCTCAAGTTATCTGGAATGCCTCACAACCTGCTTTGGTTGACCTTTCTTCTATAGCGCAAGGTGTTGTTCGCTCTTTAGGACAAGGTAATGTGTTATTGAGCGCCGAGCTGCAAGGTATTAGTGGAATTGCGAATATTGAGATATCTTCAGCGAGCTTGCAAAGTATATCTATTGAGGCCGTACAAACGAGTTTACCCAACGGTATGAACCAAAGCTTGATTGCCAGAGGCTCCTATTCAGATACATCCACGAAAGATATTTCAGCGCAGGTCACTTGGCAGAGTAGTGATGTTTCCATATTGACGGTTGGCAATAGTGCGAATGACTCTGGTTTGGTGCGTGCCACCGACGTTGGGCAGTCTACAATTACAGCAAGTTTGGGTTCAGTCTTTGGGCAAATTACAATAGATGTTACAAATGCAGTGTTAACCGGGCTTCAAATCAGCAGTAGTGCATCTCAGCTAAATGAAACGGCTACCGCATCTGCTTTAGCTATTGCGACTTATTCTGATGCCTCTACGCAAGATGTGACGGCGCAAGTCAATTGGTCGAGTGACGAGTTGAGTATTGCATCGATTGGCAATAGTGCTTCCGATAAAGGTCTAATCAAGGCTTTATCTGTGGGTACTGCTAATATTTCTGCCTCGCTCAATGGTATTTCATCGAATATATTTGCCCTGCAAGTGACTCTTGATCCAAATCTACCTCGGGCGCTTAATTTAAGTATTCAGCCAAATATTATTTTAAATGATAATAATGATGCTTCGCAGGTCAGTTTTACTTTGGTTCCAGCCGGACAAAATGGTGTTATTGCTGATGGTACCCCGGTAACGCTGACGATAACCGAAGGAAATTCAGTCAGGGTTGAAACTTTACCCACTACAAATGGTTCAGTAAATTATTCACTTCAGTCAAGCTATAATGGCTTTATTTCTTTGTCAGCAAGTTCGGGTGATTTATCAGCTAATTCTGGTTTGGTTGCAACGGATGATTTTACCGATGCTATCACTGCACAAGGTAAGGCGAGAAGTTTATACGAAAACAATACCCTGCGTGCAGGCAGCAAATTTATTATGCTCTTGAGAAATATATCAAATAGAGTGTTTAAGGTTGATCAAATAGAAATTTTCTATTTTGACCCGAATGATGGCAATGCTAGGACTGACTTTCCAGAATCTCCTTTAGTCGATAGCGCATCGACGAGTGATGGTTATTTAATTGGAGGTGAGCTTACCTTTATCGGATATGAGCTCGATAACGATGTTGAAGCAAGTGTTTATGCTATTGTTTATTCGTTCACCGATGAGGCTACCAGCACTGCTTTTGGGTTAAATGCGGTATTTGATTTCGACCAATAAAATGCTAAGTAAGCGTCATATAAATAAAAATAAATGACATCATGAGGAACAGTACTGATGCTATTCAATCCCAAAAAACACAATATCGAGTACAAAGACCCTAAAACCAAAGAGTTGATGCAGAAAGTTATCGACTTTATGGAAAACAAAGGCCTCAAAAGTATTAAAAAAGACTGGCACGATAAAACCTGGAATTATGAATTTGTCGAATTTATGAGAGAGCATCAAGTGATGGCGACCTTGATGACACCTTCAGGTTATGGTGCTGAAGATTCACGCTGGGATACGTCACGCAACGTCGCCTTTGCTGAAATCACTGCTTTTTACGGCATCACTTACTGGTATACCTTTCAGGTATCGATGCTCGGTTTAGCGCCTGTTTGGCTGGGTAGTAACGAAGAACTCAAACAAAAAACGGCTAAGTTATTGCAAAATGGCGAAGTCTTTGCCTTTGGTCTGTCTGAAAAAGAACACGGCGCGGATATCTATTCTTCAGATATGATGCTTGAACCCCAAAATGATGGCAGCTACAAAGCTAACGGTGATAAGTACTATATCGGCAACGGCAATGAAGCAGCGCTGGTCTCAACCTTTGGTAAAGTGAAGGGCGCAGATGACTATGTATTCTTTGCTGTGGACTCAAAACACCCTAACTATAAGTGCATAAAAAATACCGTCAACGAGCAGAACTATGTGTCAGAGTATGAGGTGACGGATTACCCGATCACCGATGCCGATATTATGGAAATAGGCCCGAAAGCCTGGGATAACATGCTCAACACGATCAATGTCTGTAAGTTTAATTTGGGTTTTGGCGCCATTGGCTTGTGTGAGCATGCCTTCTACGAGGCGATTGATCATGCGGCTAACCGGAATGTATATGGCAGCTATGTCACCGATTTCCCTCACGTAAAAAGATTATTTACCGATGCCTATGCGCGTTTATGCGCCATGAAATTATTTGCAGAACGTGCCACCGATTATATGCGTAGCGCCTCGACAGAAGATCGCCGTTATTTGTTATTTAACCCAATGGTGAAAATGAAAGTTACCTCTCAAGGTGAAGATGTGGTTAACCATCTTTGGGATATCATCGCTGCAAAAGGCTTCGAGAAAGAACCCTTTTTTGAAATTGTTGCCCATGAAATTCGAATGCTGCCAAAGCTTGAAGGCACTGTACACGTCAACATGGCCTTAATTATTAAGTTCATGAAAAATTATTTCTTTAACCCGGCTGATTTTCCGGAAATTTCAAGAAGAGACGAAGCGGTAAATGATGATTTCTTATTCAATCAAGGCCCGACTAAAGGCTTAGGGAAGATACAATTTCATGATTACAATATTGCCTATAACAGTGTCGACCTGCCTAATGTGAATGTGTTTAAAGAGCAGATTAATGCCTTCAAAACCTTCTTGATAAAAGCAGGCCCAGATGAAAATCAAGCCAAAGATATTGATTACCTGTTAGCCTTGGGAGACTGCTTTACTTTGGTAGTTTATGGTCAGTTAATTCTTGAAAATAAGAAGATCAAAGGCGTTGAAGATGATTTGATCGATGAAATCTTCGACGTGCTTATTCGTGACTTCTCAAAATATGCGGTCAATATCTTAACCAAGCCGAGTAATTCTGAAATGCAGCAAAGCCTTGCAAAAGCGCTTATTAAGGCTCCGATTCCCAATGCTCCGCGTTTCGAGAAAATTTTCAATGAACAAATCTATACCTTGAAAGGTCAATATCGGATGAGAGATCAAAATGTTTAATTTGATCTCTATTTAAACGTTTGCATTAACTCCACCGCGTGATGCTTAGATCATCACCCAATTAGCCAGAAGGTTTGGATAGATCAAAGCTTCTGGCCGCCCCTTCGAATTCGAGGCTTTTTGCCTGTCGTTATTAAATTTTCCCTTGCAGTCATGCGCTAAGGTTATCAATTATATTAGTGGTGATCTCTTATTGCTGAAAATACCTCAAGTGGAAAAAAATATTTGTTTAGTGTACTATATATACCGCTCAAAATAATGAGGCTGTAAGAGAAGTGTGTTTCTAATGTGTGTGGCGTATTTTTTTATTTTTCCTCTCTTTTTCTCGCTCTTTTATGTTTTTTATTATGTTTAAATTGTTTAGAGCGCTAAACAATAGAGAGCGATGTTATTTTGAATATTTATCATATGCTAGAGGGAACGTTTTTTATGACTCAGTTAGTATTAAGGAGACCGCAAGACCTTGATGGGCATGATGTTTATAAGTTAATTGCAAGTTGTCCACCGCTTGATCAAAACTCAATGTATTGCAACTTACTACAGTGTACGCACTTTTCGAGTACCTCTGTGATTGCCTTGGATGAAGTTAATCACGATGTATTGGGGTTTATTTCTGGTTATATCAAGCCTAATGATTCAGATACTTTATTCATCTGGCAAGTGGCTGTTAGTGAAAAGGCTAGAGGGCAAGGTTTAGCTAAAAAAATGATTTTAGATATCCTGAACAGAGATACAAATAGCCAACTCAGTTATATAGAAACCACGATAACTGAGAATAATCCCGGGTCTTGGGCTTTGTTTGGCAGTATGGCTAAAGAGCTCAAAACAGAGCTTGTCCGCTCAGAATTATTTATTAAAGAGCTGCATTTTCAGGGGGCTCACGATACTGAAAACTTAGTTCGTATTGGTCCATTTAATGTGGAATCTTCTCAGCTCAGTGATTAATACGCATAGCTGTTCCCCTTTCAGAATAAAATGTATTTAACCCTTTAATTTAATTGGTCATCTCAGGAGACCTTATATATGAAAATTTTTGACGAAATCGAATCAGAAGTACAAAGCTATGCCCGTTCATTTCCACGTGTTTTTAATAAAGCAAAGATGGAGCACCTATATGATAACGATGGCAACATGTATCTCGACTTTTTGGCTGGTGCAGGTACTCTGAACTATGGGCATAACAATCCATTGTTCAAAGAAGATTTACTGACGTACATTATGGAAGATGGCATTACTCATGGTTTGGATATGCACACCAAAGCAAAAGGTGAGTTTCTTGAAACCTTCAATGAAAAAATATTAAAACCACGAGGTCTTGAATATATTGTCCAATTTACGGGGCCAACAGGGACGAATGCCGTTGAAGCAGCATTAAAACTTGCCAGAAATATTACAGGTCGTGAAAATGTTATTTCATTTACCAATGGCTTTCATGGTGTGAGTTTGGGGGCACTTGCAACCACCGGTAACTCGCATCACCGAGGTGCAGCAGGGGTTAGTTTGAACGGAAGTTCACGCATGCCTTACGATGGGTATTTAGGTGATGAAGTCGATACCACCGCGTATTTAGATAAGGTGCTTTGTGATTCAAGCAGTGGTATCGATAAACCGGCAGCCGTGATTGTTGAAACAGTTCAAGGTGAGGGCGGTATCAATGCCTCGAGTTTTGAATGGTTAAAAAATCTCGAAGCTGTGTGTCGTAAACATGGCGCTTTGTTAATTGTCGATGATATTCAAGCGGGTTGTGGTCGAACAGGTACCTTTTTCAGTTTTGAAGAAGCGGGTATTAAACCGGATATTGTCACCCTTTCAAAATCATTAGGTGGGTATGGTTTACCTTTCGCTGTTGTGTTGATGAAACCAGAATTAGATCATTGGAAGCCAGGTGAGCACAACGGTACTTTCCGTGGTAACAATTTTGCCTTTGTAACGGCTAAATCTGCTATTGATCATTATTGGTCAGATGATAAATTCTCTCAAGACATTAAGCGTAAGGGTGCTTATATTGCAGGCCGCCTAAACCATATCGTAAATAATTATGGTGAAGGTAACTTTACAGCGTGTGGTCGTGGCATGTTCCAGGGTATTAGCTGTGTAAATGGTGAAATAGCCGGCAAAATCACCAAACGTTGTTTCCAGAATGGTTTGCTTATCGAGACGAGTGGTGCAGATGACCAGGTCGTTAAGTTCTTATGTCCGTTAGTCATTACCCAAGAAAATCTAGAGAAAGGATTGGATATCGTAGAACAAGCCATTCGTGATGTGTGTGCGAAAGAAGATTCAATACCAGAAGATAATGACTATTTTGATGATGTAAAATTTGAAGAGTCAGAACCTGAAACGACTATGAAAGAAGTCAGCTAGTTTAACCAGATATAAATGTTAACGCTTAGTTGTTTGAGCCCAAAATTGTGCTTTATAAATCACGCTTAGGGTTCAAGCAAAAAACTTAATAATGATTAGGTACAAAAATGATTGTAAGGACAATGGCGCAAGCTGAAGCAGACGGTAGAAAAATAGTATCGCCTGATGGCAATTGGGATAGTACTAGGCTGTTACTGAAAGATGACAACATGGGGTTTTCATTTCATGTAACCACGATATATAAAGGTGCAGATTTCAGGATGCATTATCAAAACCACCTAGAGTCCGTGTATTGCATGTCTGGCTGCGGTGAAATTGAAAACCTTGAAGATGGTAAAGTTCATCAAATAGAAGCAGGTACGGTGTATATTTTAGATAAACACGATAAACATATTCTAAGGGCGTTTGAAGAAATGAAAATGGCCTGTGTCTTTAATCCGCCCTTGAACGGCAAAGAAGTCCATAACAAAGACGGAGCTTATGAATTAGAGGCAGAAAAAATCTGACTTCCTCTTGTATTAAAACGCAAATGCAAATTAATAAAGAGGAAAAAGAATGAGTAATATAGAAGACAGTTCCACGCAAGAAAGCGCCACACAAGAACGTATCCAAAATAGACAGCAAGTTGCTCAGCATACCGTTGAAAAAATAGGCGGTACTTCAATGAGCAACTTTGATGCAGTCAAAGAAAATATCATCAAGAATGTTAAGAGTTCGAATATTTACCAACGCATTTTTGTTGTTTCTGCCTATGGCGGCATGACAGATTTATTATTGGACTATAAAAAATCCGGTGAGCCCGGTGTCTTTGCCTTATTTTCAAATAGTATGCGTGATGACTCATGGCAAAAGCAGCTCACTGTTGTTAAACAACGGATGTTTGAGATTAATCGTAGCCTGTTTACTGATGATTTAGCGCTTGAAGGTGCTAATCAGTTTATTGCTGAACGGCTGCAAGATGCAGAGTCTTGCTTAGAAGATTTACAACGTTTATGTCTTCATGGGCATTTTTCATTAGAGAGTCATCTTAACTCTGTTAAAGAAATGTTGGCATGTTTAGGTGAAGCGCATAGTGCGTTTACTATGTCGAAGTTGCTTCAGTTAGATGGTATAAATACTTGCTTTGTTGACTTGACAGGCTGGCAGAGCGAAAAACATATCTCTCTTGATGAACGTATCATTAATGCTTTTAATCAGATTGATCTATCAAATACATTACCCATCGTCACCGGGTATGCACATAGTGAAGATGGCTTGATGAGCCGCTTTAATCGTGGTTACAGCGAAATGACCTTCAGTCGTATAGCGGTTCTGACGAATGCCCAAGAAGCCGTTATTCATAAAGAATTTCATTTGAGCAGTGCCGACCCTCGTCTTGTTGGTGAAGAAAATGTCGTGCCAATTGGTCGAACAAATTACGATGTGGCCGATCAATTAGCTAATTTGGGGATGGAAGCTATTCACCCTCAGGCCGCTAAAGGTTTGCGTCAAAGTGAAATCCCATTACGCGTTAGAAATACCTTCGAACCAGAGCATTTAGGAACATTAATTACATCAGATTATGTCAGCGACTCACCTTGTGTAGAAATTATTGCAGGGCAAAAAGGCATTTATGGTTTTGAAGTGTTTGATCAGGATATGACAAGTAAATTGTCTGAATATGACCATGAGATCTTGTCTATTCTAAAGCGTTTTAAACTTAATTTTATCGCAAAAGATGTGAATGCAAATACGATTACGCACTATCTGAACACCAACTTGAAAACCATAAAACGTTTAATTATTGCCTTGCGAAAAGTATTTCCCGAGGCGGAATTTAGCCAGCGCAAAGTCGCTATTGTATCGGCCATTGGCAGTGATATGCAGGTACCGGGTATTTTAGCCAAAACTGTTTCAGCGCTTGCTGCAAGCAATATTAGTGTGCTTGCCATTCACCAGGCTATGCGCCAGGTAGATATGCAATTTGTGATAGATGAAGATCAGTATGAATCTGCAGTTCAAAGCTTACATGCTTGCTTGGTTGAAGTGCATGATCACGGTCGAGCAATATGCTTGGCATCTTAGAGTTTAAGAACGATCGCTCTTATATGCCATTCCTGCCTGCTGTTAATCTAGCCATTGATTAGGCTTAGTGTAATGACATTAAGGCATTATAGGTTAGTGCAAATAAGGGAATATTAGATAAGAGGATTATAGAAGTCTAGCTGATGTAAGAGAATGGATTAATGACATCTAGGCTTAAACCGAATTATTTCATATTCAGAAAATATACAGCAAAAGGTAAGACTCATGAGTGCTTTAGACGCCAACAATGCTTTATTAAATGAGCGCGATGTTCAATTCCAGTTATACGAAGTTCTTAACACCAGCAAGCTGACGGAACGTGAGCGTTTTTCAGAGCATAATAAAGAAACCTTTGATGCAGCACTGAGTACCGCAAAACAAATTGCAGAAGATTTATTCGCACCGCATAACGCCAAGCTTGACAGTAATGAACCTACTTTCGATGGACAGAAAGTGGCTATGATGGAAGAGGTGAAATTGGCCTTTCATGGTCTGGCGGAAGCTGGTTTTATAGCTGGTCGTAATGACTTTGAAGAAGGAGGCATGCAATTACCTGAAGTGATTATGAGCATGTGTATGGGCTACTTTACCAGTGCTAATGCCTCTTCTAGCGGCTATTCTTTTTTGACCATTGCCGCAGCGAATCTAATTAAATCCTTTGCCAGTGATACTTTAAAACAGCAATTTCTACCCTCGATGTTAACAGGGCGTTTCAGTGGCACCATGGCGCTAACCGAGCCAGAAGCAGGTTCTTCATTAGCCGATATTCGTACCCAAGCCAAACCCGTTGAAGGGCAGGGTTATTATCATATCAAAGGCAGCAAAATGTATATTTCGGGCGGTGACCATGAGCTGACTGACAATATCGTTCACTTGGTACTCGCCAAGATCGAAGGTGCGCCTGCGGGTGTTAAGGGTATTTCTTTATTTTTGGTGCCGAAATACACCTTGGATGATGAAGGTCATCCTGACCAGCGCAATGATGTTGCACTCGCCGGTCTAATACACAAAATGGGTTATCGCGGTACGACCTCAACGGTATTATCGTTTGGTGAAAAAGAAGCCTGTGTTGCTTATTTAATTGGTGAGCCTCATCAGGGCTTACGCTATATGTTTAAGATGATGAACGAGGCGCGAGTAGGCGTTGCTATGGGCGCGATCATGATTGGCTATCGTGGTTATCTTTATTCACTAGGCTATGCGCGAGACCGCATTCAGGGGCGTCTTCCTTCGCAAGGCGCTCACTCAAAAGCGGTTTCAATTATTCAGCATGCGGATGTTCGGCGCATGCTTTTAGCGCAAAAATCCTATGTCGAAGGCGGGTTATCTTTGTGTTTATATGGTGCGTCATTATTGGATGAAGTGCATACCAATCCAAATTCCAAAATAGTAGAGGATGCCTCGACCCTATTAGATTTGCTCACCCCGGTGATCAAATCATGGTGTTCGGAGTATGGTCCGAAAGCCAATGATTTAGCCATACAAGTTTTAGGTGGCGCAGGGTATACCCGTGAATATCCGGTTGAACAATATTGGCGGGACAATCGGCTGAACCCGATTCATGAAGGTACGAATGGCATTCAGGCTTTAGATTTAATGGGGCGGAAAATCTGGCAAAAAAGTAGCCACGGCTTGGTGCTTTTAAACCAAGTGATTACGCAGGATATACAGAAGGCCGATGCGAATGATGAACGCTTACAGGCGTGGGCCTCTAGTCTGAAAGAAGCGCTAAAGAAAGTTCAACTCGTCACGCAGCAGTTGGCGGGCGATATGCAAAAAATATCCCCAGACCAAGTGCTGGCAAATGCGAGTTGTTATTTAAATATGCTAAGTAAAGTGGTTGTCTCTTGGCTTTGGTTACGCCAGGCCTTAGCTGCACAAGTGGGTTTAGTTCGCTTGAGTGGCGATGCAGAATTGGATCAGGTTTCTAAAGACTTTTATGAAGGCAAGCTTCAAGCCGCACAATATTTTTTCCATTGGGAATTACCGTTGATGCATCATGATGCACAATTATTACTAGATAGAGATAATACTTCTTTTGAAATGCGTGATGGCTGTTTTTAACAAAGTATTGAAATTTAATACTAGACTCAGCAAACACAATATTGCCTCAGATAACTGGATTAACTAAGGATAAAACCACATGACCGGCTTATCTGCTGAGCGACAGTTTGTTTTTGATTATTCCAGTGACGATCTGCTTACCCACAAAAAGTTGGCTTTTCAAGAAGCCACTTATTTTGGGAAGTGAATCATGTATATCTGTTATTTTGCGGTGATAAAAAATATGAGCCGACAAACTGGGTAATGATGAACCAGGTGGAATAAGATTACTGGGGATCATTGTGATTGACGGGCATAACGGCATGTCGAATCGTTCAATGGCAGGGTTATTACAATAGACGCATTTACCTCGTTGTACCGCAGGTGGTGACTGATATGCTTTAAAATCTACAGTGTTGTCATGGCTTAGCATCACATCTTTTGACAAAAATAAGGTAATGTCCGCGAAATCGGCTTGGTTAAATTCTTGACATATCTGGCAATGACAAGCAATTCGGGTAATGGGTTTACCTTTGATAAGCAATTCGGTTTTACCACACTGGCATTCACAAACCTGATTCAAACTAGTCACCGTATACTGAGTTTATGTTTATGTTTATGTACTGGATGGATATTTCTGAGTGATATCTTACTCTCTTGATCAGCGAATAAAAGACGTTATTTTTTCTAGTAAATCTTCAAAGTGGAAGGGCTTGCCAACAAAAGCAGAAAAGCCTTCAGCTAAATATTCTTCGACTTGATCGGGCAATACATTCGCTGTTAAGGCAATAATAGGAATCTCTTGCATGTTTAACTCAGTACGAATAATTTTTGTGGCTGTTAAGCCATCCATCACCGGCATTTGGATATCCATAAGAATGAGGTCAAACTCCTGAGTCTTTACTACGTCAACAGCTTCTTGGCCATTTTCGACTTTCGTGACGTTAAGATCTGCTTTTTTAAGCATTTCTTCAACAATTAATTGATTGATGTGATTGTCTTCCACAAGGAGGATATGTTTCTTACGCGTAAAGTCTGGTGTTTTCGTCGTTTCAATACGAATAAGCTGTTCTGGCTGCTCTTCTAATTTCCTATCTGAAATGGGGAGCGTTAAATTAAAACTAAAGCAGGCTCCCTTACCTAGTTTACTATCAACACATAACTTTCCGCCTAAGAGCTCGACTAGCTTTTTGCTGATAGATAAACCTAGGCCGGTACCGCCAAATTTTCGAGTCGTTAAGGCATCTTCTTGCTTATGCGTATTACTGCAACTGTGAACACTGGATTTTGCGAAGCGTGAACACCTCCAC
>CAXBDA010000075.1:0-13359 GCA_963974595.1 uncultured Oleiphilus sp.
CCAGAGCCAGAGCCAGAGCCAGAGCCAGAGCCAGAGCCAGAGCCAGAGCCAGAGAAAGTGATGCCTGTTGATAACGCAGATCAATTTTCATCAAATAATCAAACTGACAAAAGTAAGACTGAAATTGTGTTTGGTCAGGAAAGTGCTGAAAAAATAGGTGAGCGTAAACAAAAACAAGAATCCGTTTCCAATGCATTGGAAAAAGAAACCTCCATATCGAATGAAGATGAGATATCGAATTTGCAAGAACAGGCTCAATCTACAAAGACAAAAGTAGAGTTTGATACAGCCGTTAAAGACGCCTCCATCTCAACAAGTGGGAATGCTAAATCTGTCATACCTGAACAACAGTTGGTTGAAAATAAACGTGTTTCAGAGTCTGATGGTAAGGCAAAGGAGCAGGCTTCTTCAATTAAACCCAATTACTATGACTATTTTTCGGGCATCATGGAACAAGAAGGAGAAAAGATCCCACAAACAGAGAACTTGGTTGAGGATGTGCTTAATACGTCAGGTAATATTGAATTGTTAGCTGATACTGAAATGCGAGAAGTTGTGGTTGAACACCCTTTTAGTGAACTTAAAAGTAAAGAGTTAAAGTTAGCCAATGAATTTTTGGACCGGATGAATAAGCAGGTTTTAGCTATTTGGAAAAATCCATATAAGGGCAAACACCTATACAAAGGCGTGATTAAGCTAGAGTTAGATGAGAATGGTTATCTACAGGATGTGTTTATTTATCGTGCGAGTGGGCATCCTGTCTTGGATAAATCTGTGCTCCTTGCTATTAGTTCGGTACTTCGCTTCGAAGTACCGAAAAATAAGGTTTTGGCTAATCGTTATTATACAAATTTACGCTTTCATTATAGCTCTATAGAGAATCAAACCGAACTCATGCCATTCGAAAAAGATGCAGACTAAGTGTAATTTAAACCTAACAGGCTCTATGAGAAGAAATATAAGGTAGTGTTGAAAATTATCCTGAATGATGCTTAGTTAAGTAGTTATTACCTCTACTTCCATCTGCTTGATTATATCGTTATCATCCAATAAAACTAATGCTGAGTTGAATCTAATATGACAAAAGTTACCCGCGGAATTGTGCGTTTTAAAACAGAGGTTTACCCTCAAAGAAAAGAGTTATTTGACGAGTTGGCGAGAGGCCAGCATCCAGAAGCTTTATTTATCACTTGCTCAGATTCTCGAATTGATCCTAACTTGCTTGTTCAAACAGAGCCCGGTGAATTATTTATCCTGCGTAATGCCGGAAATATCGTTCCTCCGCATACCAATACAACAGGGGGTACAACGGCGACAATCGAATATGCGGTGGCTGTTTTAGAAGTAAAACACATTATTATTTGTGGCCACTCAAGCTGTGGCGCACTTCACGGTGTGCTTAAGCCTGAAACAGTAGAACACTTGCCCCATGTTAAACAGTGGTTGGGTTTTGCAAAAGCTGCTCATCAGATTATCGAGGAAAAAGCAGGGGAGCTCGATTACGACGATAAGTTAAAGATGCTGATTGAAGAAAATGTGCTTTTACAGTTGCGTCATTTAAAAACACATCCTCATGTCGCAGCAAAACATGCCACTGGAAAAGTGCAGTTACACGCTTGGACCTATGATATAGGTGAAGGCGATGTCAAAGCATACGATAGTGATAAAAAATGTTTTATCCCCGTCGAAGAACGTTATGCTGAAGATGTTCAAAACTTTATCGATGCGAACGCTGGCGGGCATAGCGGTTGTTCTGAATAACGCTTCGAAAGGAGTTTTCTTTTGGGAAAAATTAATCATGTTAATGGCATCGATTTTTCATGGCATACATTGCCAAAAGATGCACTGTTAGAAGCATTATCTGCGACCGAACAGGGTTTAAATGATTCGGCTATTAGAGATAAACAAGCTTTATATGGTTTGAACTCTTTATCCGAACAACAAGCTGTCAGTAAGCTAAAACGCTTTTTACTTCAATTTCACAATGTTCTTATCTATGTTCTTCTGGGTTCTGCCACTATCACCGCGGCATTAGGCCATTTTCTTGATACGGCAGTCATTATTGCGGTTGTTGTGGCGAATGCCATTATTGGCTTTATTCAAGAAGGTAAAGCTGAAAATGCGCTTGCTGCCATTAAACACATGCTGGCGCCAAAAGCTAATGTACTTAGAAATGCTCAAAAATCGCTTATACCCGCCCAACACCTTGTACCTGGTGATGTTATTTATCTGGAACCCGGTGATAAAGTTCCGGCAGACTGCCGCTTATTATCGTGTTTTGGCCTAAGTGTTGATGAATCAATATTAACGGGTGAGTCTGTTCCGAGTAAAAAAGATACAAAAGTCTCTAAAGAAGATTCAGCGCTAGGAGACCGCCATTGCATGCTATTTTCTGGCACCATTATAAAAGCTGGGCAGGGCGTCGCGATCGTTGTATCAATAGGGGAACAAACCCAAATTGGCCGTATTAACCACTTATTAACCTCCGTAGAAGTATTGAATACGCCTTTAGTTAATCAAATGGCAGTATTTGCAAAATGGTTAACCGTTTTTATCTTAGCCGTAGCGAGCCTGCTCTTGGCCTATGGGCTTTTGGTAGAGCATTATTCTTTTAACTATATATTTATGGCTGTGGTGAGTTTATCCGTTGCAGCGATACCCGAAGGCTTGCCCGCTATTGTGACTATTACCCTGGCAATAGGGGTGAAGGCAATGGCTAAAAGAAATGCAATTATTAGACGTTTACCTTCCATAGAAACGATTGGTGCTGTCTCGGTTATTTGTACCGATAAGACAGGCACGCTGACTCGAAATGAAATGATGGTCAGTTCGGTTATTACCGATAAGCATATTTTTACACTTGAAGGCGAAGGTTACTCTCCTGTAGGTGAGTTCAGGTTAAATGAAGCGCTTATTGATGTGAAAGAACACCTATTACTAAATGAAATTGCGCAAGCATCGCTCTTGTGTAATGACGCAAGCATCAATCAGACAGGCGAGACTTGGGATGTTGTGGGTGACCCAATGGAGGGCGCCTTACTTTCATTTTCTGCTAAGGTCGGGCTTGATTTATCTGAGGAAAATGCCACATGGAAAAGAACAGACGTGATTCCTTTTGATGCAGCGCATTGTTATATGGCGACCTTAAATCACAATCATGAAGGTGAGTCTATTATTTTTGTAAAAGGTGCTCCAGAGCGTATTTTAGCCATGTCTCGTCAACAGCTTGGCTCAGACGGAAATATGGGTGAGCTAGATCTTCAGTATTGGCAAAATACAGCGGATAAAATCGCTTCAGGCGGTCAGCGAGTGTTGGCATTTGGTTTTATCCGTATGACTGATCGTTCAGTCGTAATTGAACGAGATGATGTTGAAGGTCATGTTCAATTACTAGGCATGGTAGGAATGATTGACCCGCCACGTGCCGAAGCTGTTCATGCTGTGAAAGAATGCCATGAAGCTGGTATCAAGGTAAAAATGATTACAGGCGATCATGTTGGTACTGCATTAGCTATTGCCCAAAAGATAGGGCTTCAAAATACTGAAAAGGCGTTGCTGGGTAAGGATATTGATTCGTTATCCGATGAACAGTTACAAAATGCTGTGCTAACCACCGATGTATTTGCAAGAACAAGCCCGGAACATAAATTAAGATTAGTGATGGCTTTGCAAGCACAAGATGAAATTGTGGCTATGACGGGGGATGGTGTGAATGATACCCCGGCTTTAAAGAGGGCGGATGCTGGCATTGCAATGGGGAAAAAAGGCAGTGAAGCCGCGAAAGAAGCGTCTGACTTGGTCTTGGCTGACGATAATTTTGCTTCAATTGTGGCTGCCATCAGGCAGGGCAGAACTGTATATGACAACATTAAAAAGGTAATCAGTTGGTCTTTGCCCACCAGTACAGGGGAGGCTATGATTATTATTGTTGCGCTACTTATGGGTTTAGCATTACCTATCACACCGATCCAGATATTATGGATCAACCTGATTACAACTGTCACCTTAGGGTTTGCTTTGGCCTTTGATCGGCCAGAAAAAACTTTGATGCAACGACAACCACGAAATGCCAATGCCCCTTTAATTGATGGGTATTTAATATGGCATATTATATTTGTTTCTGGTTTGTTTGTGAGTGCTGTCTTTGCTATTTCTTATCTATCTATTAATCAGTCTTATAGCGCAGCTCATGCTCAAACATTGTCCTTAAATACTTTGGTGATACTTGAAATATTTCATTTACTGTTTATTCGGAATATTTTTAATACCGGCTTCTCATTAGATTTTCTAAAAGGTTCGCCTGTTTTATGGCTAACCGTATCCCTGGTTCTGATCGCTCAAGTTGCTGTGATCTATGTACCCTTTCTTCAGGGAATATTCGGAACCACCGGCTTAGCCTTTAAAGAATGGTTGATGCTTATTGGTCTCGGTATACTGGTTTTTATTCTATTGGAATTAGAAAAACAGTTTCGACTGTTTAGACATCGTGCAAAAGGTCTTTGCTTGTAAAAAAGTAATCAATCAATTAACTGTAGCTATCTTTTAGTGGTTGAAGGCTGATTAGAAAACCGGGTAGGTCGGGTGAGAGCACTCTAGAAGCAGCATAACCTGGCTTTTCCAGCACAACATTGCCTGTTTCTTGATCCAGACAAATAACCTCGTCACCAAATGTGCTGCCAATAAAAAAGGTAAGCGGTAATTTTGCTTTAATTTTTGCGAAAACATGGCCTAAAATATTTTCTTTTAAGTGCTGCTCATCTTCATCGTTCCAGATCTGAATCAGACTGAAATTGATATCATCACGCTCGACGCATATGCCGTTAGACCAAAAGCTGCCATAAAAGTCGATTAAGTCTTTAGGAAAAGATATTTCTAATGCTTTTTCCAGCTCAGAAAAAGATAACTGTTGCTGTCGTTTTTCTGGCTTCCAGAAGTAAGCACCGGGTTTATTACCTTTAGCTAAAACACACTCTGAAAGCCATTCTGATTCGAACTCAACATAAGGGCTTGAATGCGGGGTATCTGAAAATAAATTTATGTAGCGTGTGAGTAAGGCATCCAGTGCTAAATATGTCTCATTCATTTTGTGGTATTTATATTCATTAAGGGGAGGGTTTCTTGTTCCAGTGATATTTTATCAGAAGGAGCGATAATCTTAGCTTCACCGCTTACAATCGATTCACCTTCTTGATTGTCGACTTCGCAGATGAAAATAACCCTGTGGTTAGCTTGTTTCTCTTTAACAATTAACTTAACGGTTAGTGTGTCACCGAGCTTTACGGGGAGACTGAATTTTAAGTTTTGCTCAAGGTAAATGCTGCCAGGCCCCGGCATGACTTTCGAAAACGCATTAGAAATGAGCGAGCTAGCCCACATGCCGTAACCAATATCTTCACGATATACGGCTTTCTGAATAGACTGTATATCTAAGCCGCTAAAGGTAATATGTTCAGATGATGCTGCGAATAAAATAAGTGACTCTTCACTTAAAGTCTTGGTAAATGTGGCATAATCGTTTTCTTGTAATTCATCGTAAATAATATTTTCTAATACGCGCATAGTATTTATAACTTCTTTTGAGACTATAAGTTGTGCAAGTAGTTTGCGATTTAACGGCTTTGCCTTCCTATAGAATAGGCTAGAATTGCTACTTATCAAAACGCTTTAGTGAATCTTGCCTTAGAAATGGGCTAGAAATCATGATTCAATATCTTTATTGAGAGCTTTTTCAACTAAACATTCATTTTATACATAGTCATAGCGCTCTTTTATGAACGAAATAGAAACCGATTTAGATGCTTGTTCTTACAAAGATCAAGTTTGGTTGCGTAAGCAGTATCGTCAAATAAATGGTATTGACAATGCTCAGCAAAAAGAAAAAAAACAAGCGTATTTTCAAGAAAGACTGTTAAGCGCCAAGCAGTCGCTGCAGCTAAAAACAGAACAAACGCTGCATATTTCTTATCCTGAGCAGCTGCCTGTTTCACAGCAATCAGGCAAAATTGTCGAGGCGGTTAAAGCAAACCAGGTTGTCATTGTCGCGGGTGAAACAGGCTCAGGTAAAACCACCCAATTACCCAAAATTTGCTTAGAAGCCGGTCTTGGCAGGAAAGGTCTTATTGGTCATACCCAGCCTAGAAGGCTAGCTGCCAGAACAGTTTCAAATCGTATCGCAGAAGAAATGCGCGTTGAGCTTGGTTCGGTAATTGGTTATCAGGTGAGATTCACTGATCAGGTCAGCGATAACACCTTAGTAAAGGTGATGACTGACGGTATTCTTCTAGCTGAAATAAAGCACGACAAATACCTGTATAAATATGATGCTTTGATCATCGATGAGGCGCACGAAAGAAGCTTAAATATAGATTTTTTACTGGGGTATTTAAAGCGACTTTTAGCAAAAAGGCCCGAGCTTAAACTGATTATTACCTCTGCAACAATCGATGTAGAGCGGTTTTCAAACTTTTTTAATAAAGCCCCTGTGTTTAGTGTTTCAGGTAGAAGCTTTCCTGTGGATGTCTTTTATCGGCCTGCGTTTGAGCAAGATGAATATACCCAGAGCTTGTCAGAGCAAATAGCCACTACCATCAATGAAATTATTGATGAAGAGAAACAGCGTAAATGGCAGATGGGTGATGTCTTAATCTTTTTGCCTGGTGAGCGTGAAATACGCGAAATTTCGAGACAACTCGAAAAAGATGCGACCGAGCAAGGTTGGCGTGATACCGAAGTGCTTCCTTTATATGCCCGCCTAAGCAACAAAGACCAGAATCGCGTTTTTGCACAACATAGTGGCCGCCGAATTGTGCTCTCGACGAATGTCGCTGAAACGTCCATCACCGTTCCAGGGATTCGCTATGTGATCGACCCGGGTACGGTGCGCATGTCTCGTTACAGTTACCGGTCCAAAATTCAACGACTACCTATCGAGGCGGTTTCACAAGCGAGTGCCAATCAAAGAATGGGCCGTTGTGGTCGTGTTTCTGAGGGTATTTGTTATCGACTTTATAGCGAAGAAGATTTTTTAACTCGTTCTGCCTTTACTGATCCTGAAATACTAAGAACAAACCTAGCCGCTGTTATCTTAAAGATGCTCGATTCTGGTTTAGGCAAGGTAGACGAGTTTGAGTTTATTGATCAACCTGATAGCCGTTTATGGAATGATGGCTACAAACTGCTTCAGGAGCTTCAGGCGCTAGATCAGCATAATAAGTTGACTCCTCTTGGCAAACAAATTTCAGCCATACCGAGTGACCCAAGGCTAGGCAAGATGCTTATGACAGCCGTTGAGCAAAACTGTGTGGCAGAGGTCTTGGTCATTGTCAGTGCGCTGAGCATTCAAGACCCTCGTGAACGACCCCAAGAAAAGCAGCAAGCGGCTGATCAAGCACATAACCAGTTTAAAGATACCGATTCGGACTTTGTCAGTTTTCTTCACCTATGGCATGAGTATGAAACCCAGCGTGATGATTTATCGAGCAATCAATTAAAAAAATATTGTCAGAAAAATTTTCTGTCATTCATGCGTATGCGCGAGTGGCGAGAAGTCCATCGACAGCTTTACCTTGTTTTGAAAGAGCAAAAACTAGTTCAGCATAACTTGGATTCAAGTTCTTTTTGGGATAAAAAACCTGATGTTTTAGACGAGAAAGCAACGTCAAAAAATCAAGACAATACTCCGAAATTCCGCGTTAAATCTTATGATTCGATCCATCAATCGTTACTGTCAGGCTTACTTGGTAATATTGGTGTTCATGATGAGAAAAGAGAATATATAGGTTGCCGTAATAGACGTTTCACACTTTTTCCGGGTTCTGGTCTGAATAAAAAAAGGCCAAAATGGGTTTTTTCAGCAGAGTTGGTTGAAACGCAGCAAGTATACGCACGTTACAACGCTAGAATAGAGCCCCAATGGATAGAAGTACTAGCAAAACATCTAATAAAGAAAAACTGGTCTGAACCGCATTACGAAGCGAAACGCGCGCAAGTTATCGCCAAGGAGAAAGTAACTTTATATGGCTTGGAAATTATTTCAAACCGTCCCGTCAATTATAGCCAGATTGATGCCCAGACAAGTCGTGAAATATTTATCAGATCGGGCTTGGTTGAAGAGCAGTATAAAGGTCGAGTTGAGCCCGTCAAAAAAAATAGAGCTTTAATTGCAAAGCTTGAGAAAATTGAAGATAGAACGCGTAAGCGAGATATAGTGGTTGATGATGAGGTGGTTTTCCAGCTTTATGATGCTTTGTTACCCGCGAATATGGTTAGCGGGGCAAGTTTTGAAAAATGGTTTAAGAGCTTATCTGATCAAGACAAAGCTAAACTCTATTTTTCTGAAAAAGAGTTAACCAGAGAGCAGTCGGGTGATTTTAATCCGCAACTTTATCCTGATCATCTAGAAAATAATGGTATTCGTTTTCCGCTGAGTTATGAGTTTGATCCTGGGAATAAAAAAGACGGAGTGACGATTTCCGTTCCTGTCAATGCAATGAAACAGCTGGATGTAGACAGTCTGGAAAAACTCGTTCCAGGGCTTTTGCGTGATAAGTGTACTCAACTAATTAAAACCTTACCTAGAACACTGCGTAAGCATTTTGTACCTGTGCCCGATGTGGTTGAGAAAATTTTGCCTCGAGTAGAAAGTAGCAAATTACCCTTGCTTGAGGCTTTAGCGCATGAGCTTAAACGCTTAACTTTAGTTCAAGTGCCTATTGAATCCTGGAATACTGAGGCTTTAGATGATTATTTGAAGTTCAATATTCAGGTCTTGAGTGAAAACGGAAAAGTCATAGAGCAGGGAAGAGACCCTGTGGCGTTGTCTAATAAAGTGAAGCATCTTGTTAGCGAAAAGTCAGCGATTACCAAACCCCTGGAAAACCATGAATTAAATGCGACTCGCTGGGTGTTTGGTAAAATAGACGAAGAAGTATCTGTAAAACAACTGGGTATAACACTACTTCACTTTCCGGCTTTAAAAGATGAGCGCCAATATGTTCAGAAAGTGGTCTGCAATGATAAGCTGTTATCAACCAGATTACATCGAATGGGGGTTGCTAGGTTATTGTTTTTTAAACTACAGTCGCAGTTTTCTGCCTATAAAAAACAAATTAAAAGTTATTCTAATATGGCCTTGTTATTTGCCCCCGTCGGTAAAGCAGACATACTTTATGATGACTTTTTGATGGCGGCCATCGCAAATCACTTCTTCAAAGATACTTCAGTTCCATTTGATTTAGACTCTTTTGAGCAATGTTATGAAGATAAACGTGGTGATTTTTTTGAATACATTGTTGAGTTTAGTCGTTTGGTTGAATCAATCTTAAAACAGTATCACGAGCTCATGAAAAGACTAAAAGGTAAAATGAATTTGGCGTTAGCGATGCCCTTGAGTGATTTACAATTTCAGCTTCAACATTTTATCTATTCTGGCTTTTTGTGTGCCACGCCAAATGAAAGGTTAAAATGTTTCCCAAGGTATTTACAAGCAGCATCCATTCGTCATGAAAAAATGGCAAGAGATTTAGCTAATGAACGACGTTATGTGCCTTTGTTAACACAATGGTGGAAAAACTATGAGGATAAAGCCAAAAAATTTGAAACCCAGGGTATTTTTGATCAACACTTAGAAGACTTTCGGTGGTTAATTGAAGAGCAAAGAGTGTCTTGGTACGCACAACAATTAGGGACGCAGGAAACGGTATCCGAGAAAAGGTTAAATAAACTTTGGGAAAATATAAGGCGTTAGTTGTTTAGCCGAATTATTACTGGATTTGGCTAAATTTTAGTTGCCAATTTTCAAACTGATACGTAATCTGGCTGATCTTTTGTTATTCATCCCCCTAATACGCTTGAAAATGAGGCGAACATGATTAAAGCAGCTATCACTGGTACAGGATTATTCACTCCGGCTGAATCTATATCTAATGATGAATTAGTACATAGTTTTAACACTTACGTGCAGCAATTTAATGAAAAAAATGCGGCTGCTATCGCGTCTGGTGAGTGTGAGGCTTTAAACGAATCATCTTCTGCGTTTATTGAAAAAGCATCAGGTATTAAAAGCCGCTTTGTGATGAATAAATCGGGGATTCTTGATCCTGACATGATGCACCCTTTACTGCCAGAAAGATCGAATGATGAGCCCAGTATATTATGTGAGATGGCTGTTTCTGCAGCTAAGCAAGCGCTTGAAAATGCCAATAAGACACCTGCCGATATCGATACTGTTATCGTGGCATGCTCTAATCTCCAAAGAGGCTATCCTGCCATATCTATCGAGGTGCAACATTATCTAGGTATCGATGGTTATGCCTTTGATATGAATGTGGCGTGTTCTTCAGCCACTTTTGGTATTCAAGCGGCTTTAAATGCTGTTCAAGCAGGGACATCGAAGGCTGTTTTGTTAGTTAATCCAGAAATTTGTACCGCGCATTTGAATTTTAGGGATCGAGATAGTCACTTTATATTTGGTGATGTGTGTACTGCCATGGTGATTGAGCAACAAGAAACTATTTCTAGTGATGGCGCATTTGAAGTTGTTAGTGCGAAATTAAAAACCGCTTTTTCAAATAATATTCGTAATAACTTTGGCTTTTTGAATCGCTGCGCGCCAGGTTCAGAAAACAGTAGTGATAAGTTATTTGTTCAACAAGGCCGAAAAGTATTTAAAGAGGTATCTCCCCTTGTTGCCGAAATGATTACTGATCATCTGGCAGAGAATAACTTAAGTGCAGAACAGCTCAAACAAATGTGGCTGCACCAAGCTAATTTAAATATGAATCAATTAATTGCTAAACGCGTGTTAGGTCGCCCAGCTGAAGAGCATGAGGCCCCGGTCATTTTAGATGAATATGCAAATACGAGTTCTGCTGGTTCGATTATTGCTTTCCACAAAAACCGTGAGGCACTGTCTTCTGGTGACTTTGGTGTAATCTGCTCGTTTGGTGCAGGTTATTCGGTTGGCAATATTATCTTGCGCAAGCTATAACAACATTCACTAATTAAAAAGAGTAATTAATGGATCACTTATTTCAGAATAACAAATTATATCGCGTTTTCATGTTTAGCTTGTTTTCGTATTTTTTATCATGGCCTGTTCAGGCAAAAGAACAGGAGTTTCATGCTGCTGGGCATGAGAGTGATCGAATCGAATCAATAAACCGGTTTTTCTTTAGCTTTAATGACCGAGCAGATAAATACTTTATTAAACCTGTGGCAAAAGTATATCGATATGTGATGCCAAGTTTTTTGGATAAAGGTGTTACCAATATCTTCAATAATTTAGATGATATAGAAACTTTTGTGAATTCACTTTTTCAGCTCAAAATTCATAATGCAATGGTTAGCTTAAATCGAGTAATTTATAACACCACCTTTGGCTTGGGTGGTTTTTTTGATGTAGCTACATCATTTGGTTTACACAACCATGAAGAAGATTTTGGTCAAACACTGGGTTATTGGGGATATGAAGAGTCTACTTATTTGGTTTTACCGTTTTTAGGGCCTTCTACAGTCAGGGATTTTTCTGGACGATTAGTAGATGCCGCTTTCGATCCATTAATATACGAGGATGATATCCATACCGATACTTTGTATCTCTTGCAAGGCGTCAAACTGTTAGACTTAAGGGCCGATCTTCTGGCGGCTGAAAATCTCCAACTTTCTGAAGACCGCTATGCCTTTATACGAAATGCATACCTTCAAAACCGTGAATATTTGATTAAAGATGGTGAAGTCGAAGATCCTTTTGCAAATGATGATGTCGATTACGATAGTTTTTAATCCTGAATTCCTTCTGGACCTTTTCTATTAAGAAGATTTGAACCGCTCTTTTCCGCTAACAAAAATACACACGCCTTTTACGAAGCTCTACACCCGTCATGTCTAAATAATCTAAGCTAATAATAAACCTAATAATTATTATCTCGGAAGACATATCGTGACAAATAAGCTTATACAACTCCATAAAAAAAGAATACAGGAATCCACTAATTACGCTGAGTGGAAAGATGCTGCCATGTCTTTGGATGCACTTGAACACAAAGACCTTTGGAAGCAAACTTTAGCCTCTGATATCTATAATTATGAAATGTTAAGCGATCGCCTAAACACCCTTCGTACCCATAAAGAAAAAGGTGAATTTAAGCTTCTTGCTCGCGACCTTCGAGAAGGCTTGCATCATGATCTGGGAAATATGGGCGATATCCGTTTATATCAGCAATGTAATTTCGGAACGAAACAGCTTATCGAGGATTATATAGGTGAAGTGTGTGAGTGCTTGGATGTGTTGTGTGATAGTGATGATGGCTTCATGTCTTCTGCTAAAAAGCTCGATTTCTTTAAAGATGTCCTATTAAGTTTTGGGCGGCCAGCCTTGTTGTTAAGTGGTGGTGCGTCGTTAGGGGTTTTCCATATAGGTGTAGTGAAAGCGCTTTGGGAGCATAATTTATTACCTCAGGTTGTAACCGGTTCGAGTGCGGGTTCAATTATTGCGGCAGCATTGGGTACGCACACTGACGATGAGATACCTGCACTTTTCGACCCCAATGCACATAACTTAAAAGCCTGGCGTTGGATGGGTTTATTAAGTGGACTAAAAGGAAAGGGTTTCATGGATCAACAGCAGCTCCGGGATTATATTCGTAGCTACGTCGGTGAATATACGTTTCAAGAAGCGTATGAGAGAACGGGTAGAAGTATCAATATCACTGTTTCGCCTGTACAGGCTCATCAAAAGGAACGCTTGCTGTGTGGTTATACCTCGCCTTATTTATTAACCTGGAGTGGGGCGTTGGCCAGTTGTGCCGTTCCAGGGCTTTTTCCGCCAGTTAAGCTCCTTAAGCGTAATGAAACGGGGCATAATGTACCTTATATGCCTAGATTAAGATGGGTAGATGGCAGTGTCGTGAGCGATTTACCTGTTGAGCGTTTAATGCATTTATACGACGTGAACTATAGTATCGTCAGCCAGACAAATCCGCATGTTGTGCCTTTTCTAGATAACCAAGCGTCACATGGCAGAAGTAAGCTGCTCAAATTTCCGATGTCTATTCTTAAGTCTGAAGCTAAATTTCATGGTAAGGCGATTTTTGATTACATCAGAAAAAATACCAGCTCTCAGGTTTTAAGGCAGATGTCAGGACATGCTTATTCGATGATGTCCCAAAACTATTATGGCGATGTAACGGTGGCACCGAAATATAACTTGGGTCATTACTTAAAAATATTAAGTAACCCTAAACCTGAAATGATAAGAGAGTTAATGTTAGAGGGTGAAAGAGCAACCTGGCCTAAGCTATCAATGATCAGGACGCATGCAAAAATCAGTAAGAATTTAGAGGATAATATCGCACGGTTAAA
>CAXBDA010000076.1:0-12908 GCA_963974595.1 uncultured Oleiphilus sp.
AGCTTTTGAATGAAGCTTCGATTTTCTGCCTGCTAAGCCCATTGCACGCGAGGCAAATAAAGACTTCATAATCGGTGCATTATCTAAACCGATCAAACCAAGTTCTCTTGCTACACTCAGAAATTTTGAAGCACTGCCAAAGACTTTAACTAACTGGTCACTTAAGGCAATCGTTTTCATTTGATCATCGATTCTAGTCGCACAAAGTTTGGCTAAGTTCTCCAGCGATTCAAAGGGTAATTGTCGGTCTTGGCACTCCGCAACATTTTCAACACAAGCCGCAACACCTCTGATGGCAAGATTAAAACCTTGGCCAGCAACGGGATGTAAACTATGCGCAGCATTGCCTAATAACAACACACCTGATCGACATTGCTCTTTGGCCTGGATCAGTTTTAGGGGATAACTAAGACGTGCACCACATTTTTCTATTTTACCCAAACGTTCGCCAAAACTAGCTTCTATCGCATGACAAAAAGCCTTGTCATCCATTTCAAGATAACGGGAAACCTCAGACTGATCATGCGTCCATACCACGGCACACTGGTAGTCTGACAGTGGCAACAGAGCTAAAGGGCCTTTATTGGTAAAACGTTCAAAAGCAATACCCTCATTGGCTAGTTCAGTGGTGACATTCGCAATAATGGCATGTTGTGCATATTGCTGAATACTCGATTCTATACCTAATTTTTTAGCCGTATTGGAGTCACTTCCATCGGCAATAATAAGCAGCCGGGGTTTAATTGTTCGTTTATTCGTGGCCTTTGATTTATCCGAAGAAGCAAGCACTAAGTTCAGAGTATCACCCTGTACAATTTCTTCCACATGTATAGAAGCGTAAAGTGGAATATCCAGCTCATCGACTCGCGATAACAGGCAACGACCAAGCCACTGATTCGGGACAACATGACCGACAGCAGGTTGACTGTAATCTTCAGCTTTGATTCGGGTGGTGCCAAATCGGTCTTTTTCGGAAACATGCACGTCGGTAATCGGACAAGCTTGCTTCTCTACTTCTGACCAGACACCTAAGCCAGTAAGAATATCTCGAGTCCCCCAAGACAAGGCCGTTGAACGCGCATCATAGCTTGGGGTGTAATCGGGCACAGCACGGGTAAAACCAAAGGCATCGATAAGAATGACCTGCAGACCGAGCTGGCGCAAACCTATCGCGGCACTGGCACCTACCATACCGGCACCAACAATCGTCACGTCAACCTGACTTTGATCTGCTAATTCCTCTAATTTAGCGAGCATGATTTATTCATCTCCAGCCATCAATGCTTCTATCTCATTTATTTCTTTTGGCACTGTCTCAGTGAGCACTCGACAACCACTTTTTGTCACTAAAACATCGTCTTCAATGCGAATACCAATTCCTCGCCATTTCTTCGCAACAGCTTTATTTGAGGGCGCAACATAAATCCCAGGTTCAACCGTGAGCACCATACCGGGTTCTAATAAGCGCCATTCACCCCCGATTTTATATTCTCCCACATCATGTACATCTAAACCTAACCAATGACCTGTCCTGTGCATATAAAAAGGTTTGTACAGCTCTTTTTCTATCGCCTCTTCAAGCTCTGCCTCTATCAAGCCAAGTTTGATAAGACCCTGAGTAATAACACGAACCGCAGCTTCATGCGGATGATTCCAGTGGTTACCGGGCTTTACTGCTTCAATCGCGGCATATTGAGCATCGAGTACAATTTGATATAAAGATCGCTGCTCTAAGGAAAACTCACCCGAAACGGGAAAAGTACGGGTAATATCCGAGGCATAACAGTCAAGCTCACAGCCAGCATCGATCAAGACTAAATCACCCGCTTTTAGTTTGGACTGGTTTTCAATGTAATGAAGAATACAGGCATTATCCCCGCCACCGACTATCGAAGGGTAAGCATTAAAACGCGCACCATGATTCGCAAAGGCATGCTGAATAATGGACTCTAGATGATACTCAGATAAGCCTGGTTTACAGATTTTCATGGCGTCGATATGCGCTATTGCAGAAATTTCTGCCGCTTCGGCCATCACCTTAACTTCTGCCGCACTCTTGAATAAACGAAGCTCATGTAAAGCATGTTCCAAAGCAACAAACTCACCCGGCGGGTGGGCACCACTTCTGACTTTACTGCGGATAATATTAATCCATTCCATTACTTTCGTATCAAATTGTGCATCTAAGCCCATGGAATAAAATACTTTATCCGTGCCTTCTATCATGCCAGGCAAAATATCATCAATATCTGAAATTGGGAAAGCATCATCAATTCCCGTTAAACTTTTAACTCTGTCTGGCCCCATGATGTAGCCATCCCACATCTCTTTGGCCGGATTTCGCTCTCGACAAAACAACACAGATTCACCATGAGCTCGACCCGGAATAATCACTAACACCGCATCAGGTTCATTAAAACCAGATAAGTAATAGAAATCACTATCTTGACGAAAATGAAAATCGACATCACGGTTGCGTGATTTTATGGTTGACGAAGGCAATATCGCAATTGAGTTTTCGCCCATTTGTTCAGCCAAGTAACGTCTTCGTTTCGCGAACTCTTTCTTATTCATCTTTTTATCTCTTAGCAATTATGCCTTAGCAATTATTTTCTACTTATAAGCAAACTACCTGTTCCAGTTATAATGTTAATGAAGTGTATGAGAAGCGGGTTCTAGGCCGTTATCATCGATTGAAGCATCAACAGCAGGCTCATTAAGCTCGGCATATAAATTGAGCACACCAATACGAACATACTCGCTGATTTCAAAAAATTCTTTCTCGCCTGTCTCATCATCTTCAACACGGGCGTCAATTTGGCAGATGTCCACGAAATCTTTCATGATCTCTTGTAATTCCGGATCCATATTGCGTAGACGATCACTCGCAGAGATCGCTATTCCTTCTAAAAAGCCCCGTATCCAGACAACCAAAGACTCGACTCTTTCAGACAAGGCATAATCATCATCAGGTAAGAGCAAGACAAAACTACTTGAGTCTTTATCGATGCCATCCAGTGTACTTAAGTAAAAGGCGAGGAGATCTTTCGATACATTTGCATAACGCTCTTCATCAAGCGCTTCGATACCCATATGCTCCAAGACTTGATTCAGCCAATCAGATACGGTGCGTTTTAGACCACCCACGACTTCACCTAGCATAATACCGTGAAGCTCGCTAGGGTGATTAATGGCCCCATGACTATTATAAATATTCGCTAACCAATCAAATTGACTGTCTTGCACTTCATCTTCAAATTCTTCAGAAATGCTTTCATTGTCTTTCATATACTTAACCTATCAAATGAAATTTATAGAATTATACGAGAGCTAGGCTTGGAATGCGAAAGCGAGTTGACCACCAAGCAGGTGCCCCTTATAGTTAGGTCTTTCGTCATTATCAATTTTTGAATACCAAGGTAATAAAAATGGAAGCGTCACAGATTAAATCTTTTTCAGCTAAAGTTGAACAGCTTCTTGCTTATTGTCAAAAGCTCGAAGCCGATAACTCATCACTTAAAGCGCTCCAGAATGAATGGTCATCTGAACGAACCACGCTGCTTCAGAAAAATAATTTAGCGAAATCGAAAATCGAATCAATGATTACTCGCTTAAAAGCCATGGAGCAACAGTAATGCCAGACAATACCTTAAAAGTAAAAATCCTTGAAAAAGAGTATCTTGTCAGTTGCCCTGATGACAAGCAAACAGCGCTCACCACAGCAGCAGCTCACTTAGATTCCAAAATGCGTGACATTCGCTCTTCTGGCAAAGTTTTGGGTACAGAAAGAATTGCAGTGATGGCAGCACTGAACATTACCTACGAATTATTAGAAAGTAGCAAAGGTTTAAGCAGCGATCAGTCGGTTTTAAGCACTTTAGAAGAACGCATGGATCAAATTCTCGATAATGCGAATCTTTGAGAAGCAATACACTACATTTCATTTTGTTTTTTTTCGTAAAAAGCACTGTTATTTAGCTATTTTTTTTATATGATGGCGCTGTGTTCTGGAATGCTAGCTAGCTAGATATGTCCTCGAGCCGATAATACCATTTAGGTAGTCATTTTGCGTAATGTGTGCAAGTCCCCTGGTCTTCCAGATGGGAAAGCCTAATTTATTCCAGGTGACAACCCCCTTGAACTTCGGGTTCAAGGCCTTATCAGGCAGCGGCATTTCCGGGCACACCATTAACCGAAACCGGTTTATTTTTCCCTATGCTTAATCAGCCAATCTCCCCAAAGTTTGATAATACGCCGGAAACGAACATCCAAGCAGATAAAAGCATCCTCAGACAAAAAATCAGAAAACAACGGCGCTGCTTAAACCCGGCAGAACAGCGCAAGGCCTCTCGTAATTTAACCAGACAACTCTATCGAAGCCGACTGCTATTGAGGCATCAATTTATTGCACTATACCTTGGCAGTGATGGTGAACTTAATCCAGAAATATTAATCAAGCAATTATGGCGACAAAAAAAGCACGTTTACTTGCCTGTCATCCATCCTTTTTCTAGCAATCGATTATTTTTTTGTCGCATCCAAGCCAACACTCAACTAATTAAAAACAAATTTGGCATATTAGAGCCCGACCTAAAGTGCACCCCTAGATTGCCTAAGCAGTGCCTTTCTTTAGTGCTAATGCCGCTGGTCGCATTTGACAGTAAAGGCAATAGAATGGGGATGGGAGGCGGATTTTACGATCGAAGCTTTGCCTATAAGGCAGATAAAAACAAAGGTATTAAGCCTAAATTAGTGGGTATTGCTCATGCCTTTCAAGAGCAAACATATTTACCAGTAGAGCCTTGGGACATCCCCTTAGAAGGCATATTGACAGATAAAAGCTATTATCAATTTAAATAAAACAAACCAAAATCAGAGACTAACGGCTAACTGTTCTTTCTTCGATTTGGCGGTAAGCTTGTTGCACTCTCTAGACTTACACTTGGATTTTTATCTAAAGCTGTACGATTTGATCCTACGGTTAATGAAGAAAACCCGCTAACAACCAAACCCACAAAAAAAAGTGTGATCAATGCAATCATCGCATCCGGCTTTTGTTTCATATCCCCCCCCAAAAACTTATTATTTTATGCACCACTTAAGCGAGCCTAATGCTAAGCGATGCTTAAAGAAACGGCTTACTAATCATAAAAATAGCACAGCCTTGCAGAAAATAAATTAATTATTAGCAACAAGTCAATGTTATAACTTAAAAAATCACTTTTACCGTCAAAATCTTATCGGCCCTTTCAAATATGAGTAATCCGACATTATTTTTGATTTAATTTCCTCTAAGAAACAATTGATAAGCCTCGTTACCCGTTTCATCCCAGTACCGAAAGCCTACTTTATCTAACATCTTGGTAAATGCATGCTTATCATTCTGCTCTATCTGAACCCCCATCAAAACCCGACTATACGCGGCGCCATGATTACGATAGTGGAACATAGAAATATTCCACTTAGTACCCAGAGAATTCAAAAAGGACATCAAGGCCCCTGGGCGTTCTGGAAATTCAAAACGATAAACTTGTTCGTTGCCAACACCTTTGGCCCTACCACCTACCATATGGCGAATATGAATCTTGGCAATTTCATTATCCGTTAAATCAAGCACTGGATACCCTAAACCTCTGAGTTCCTCTAACAATTCTTCTCGGCCCGCTCCGCCATATGGAATCTGCAAGCCAACAAAAATCTGGGCATCACAGCCTTCAGCATAACGATAATTAAATTCGGTCACGTTTCTATTTTTTAAAGAATGAATAAATTTCTGATAACTACCCGGTTTCTCTGGCAAAGTAACCGCTAAAATTGCTTCGCGTTTTTCACCAATCTCTGTTCGCTCAGAAATATACCGCAGACGGTCAAAGTTTACGTTCGCACCACTGACCACCGTCATTAAATTTGCGCCCGACAACCCCTCCCGTTCTATATATTTTTTAAGCCCTGCAATACCTACAGCACCAGCCGGTTCAGCAATTGATCGGGTATCGTCAAAGATATCTTTGATACCCGCACAAATCTCATCCGTCGTGACCGTGATGACTTCGTCCACACATTCGCGTGCCACTTCAAAAGGTAGTTTGCCAATTTGTTTTACCGCCACACCCTCTGCAAAAATACCGACCTCATCTAAGATGACACGTTCATCAGCCGCTAAAGCAGCCTTTAAACACGCTGCATCTTCAGGTTCAACACCTATGATTTTGATTTCAGGACGAACAAATTTGATATAGGCAGCCATACCAGCAATAAGACCGCCACCGCCGACCGGAATAAACACCGCCGTTAGAGGTGCGGTAAACTGCATTAATATTTCCATGGCAACCGTGCCCTGCCCAGCTATGACATCTTCATCATCATAGGGCGGAATATAAATCAGCCCTTTTTCGTCTACTTGCTGAAGTGCATAAGCAGACGCTTCGTCGAATGCATCCCCCACTAAAACAACATGCGCACCTTTCGCTCTCACCGAATTTACTTTTATTTCAGGCGTAGTGGTTGGCATCACGATGGTTGCCTCAATCCCCAGCTTCTGAGCTGCTAATGCTAAACCTTGCGCATGATTACCCGCAGAGGCGGCAATAATACCCTTACTCCGCTGCTCAGATGTGAGCTGTCGTGCTCTGTTATAGGCACCACGTAATTTAAAAGAAAATACCGGCTGCAGGTCTTCTCGTTTTAAATAAATCTGATTATTGAAACGTTTAGATAATAATTCTGCGTGAGTAATGGGCGATTCAATTGCCACGTCATACACACGCGCATCAAGGATTTTTTTAATATAACGATTTATTGACATAAACTTTCTCTTTGTGACAAACACCCTGAAGAATGCGCGCATTAATTAGCTAAGGTATATCTATTCAGCAAATAGCTTTTCTCACTATCGTCTGACGCCTATAATGCAGCATAACAAATACCGCCTTTAATTTTAGAGCTTTTATGGAGCAGACATGGATCAAGACCAACTAAAAAGTGCCGTTGCAAAAGCAGCGCTAGAGTATATCCAACCCAAACTGGATAACGGTAGTATTATTGGTGTTGGCACAGGTTCGACGGCCAATTTTTTTATTGACCACTTGGCTAAAATTAAACATCAATTTGATGGCGCGGTTGCCAGCTCAGAAGCAACGGCAGCAAGACTCAAGTCCCACGGAATCCCTGTTTATAGTTTGGGCTCGATCGATGAAATGGAATTTTACATTGATGGTGCAGATGAGACAAATGCCCATCTGCAGCTTATCAAAGGCGGTGGCGGTGCGTTAACGCGTGAAAAGATTGTGGCTGCGGTGGCTAAAAAATTCTTATGCATCGTTGATGCGTCTAAAAGAGTTGATCTACTGGGGCGCTTCCCCTTACCGGTTGAAGTCATCCCCATGGCGAGAAGTTATGTCGGCAGAGAGCTGGTCAAATTAGGGGGCGATCCGGTGTATAGAGAAGATTTCGTGACCGACAACGGCAACCAAATCCTTGACGTGCACAATATGAAAATATTAAACCCAAAAGAGCTAGAAGAGAACATTAACAACATTACCGGCGTCGTAACCAATGGTCTTTTTGCTATCCGCCCCGCTGACGTTTTGTTTGTTGGCTCAGATTCTGGCGTTGAGCTGCTCGAAGCCCTATAATCCACCTTTTTATTTTTGCGCTTTATACTGATTTTAGCCTACTTTTTAATTAAGACAGACAAAGGAAGACACTGATGAATTTTGACAACATCCCTGCGGGTAAAGACATCCCTAATGACATTTATGTCGCTATTGAAATCCCTGCACAAAGCAGTCCGGTAAAATACGAAATTGATAAAGACATGGGTGCTATACTGGTTGACCGTTTTATGTCTACACCTATGTTCTACCCAGCTAACTATGGTTTTATCCCGAATACACTTGCCGATGATGGTGACCCCTTAGATGTACTTGTTATTACACCTTACCCTGTGATTCCTGGCGCTATCATTCGCTGCAGAGCGGTGGGCATGCTAGATATGGATGATGAAGCCGGTGGAGATGAAAAGCTAGTTGCTGTGCCTCATGAAAAACTATCTACCCAGTATGGTGACATTCAAGATGTAGAAGACATCCCACAATTACTTCGTGACCAGATTCAACACTTCTTTGAAAATTATAAAGACTTAGAAAAAGGTAAGTGGGTTAAAGTCAAAGGCTGGAAAGATGCTGAAACAGCCCGCGCATCTATTGTGAAATCAGTTAAAGCCTTCAATAAATAATTCCAGCTTTCTAATAAGAAAAGGGGGCGCAAGTTTACTTGCGCCCCCTTTTCTTATTTCAACATATATTTTATGTCAGTATATAGCTTATTTAGCCCTGCTGAAGAAGGCTGCGCAAATCTGTAATTGCAGCACTTGCTCTAGATATGTAAGACGACATTGTAATTGAATGATTCGCTAAGAAACCAAAACCACTGCCATTCAAAATCATCGGACTCCAAACGGTATCCTGGGTTGCCTCTAGTTCGATAATAATTTGCTGTAAACTGACTAAGGCATTTTTATTAATCAAGACACTACGAAAATCATGTTCAACTGCTTTTAAGATATGCACTAAAGCCCATGCCGTGCCTCTTGCTTCATAAAAAGTATTATCTACCTCTAACCAAGGTGTTTTTCTTTGCTCAACAAGCAAACTCATCGTCGACTGCTCGGCATTCACCTCACCTGACAAACCTAAGTCTAATTGCTCACGCCCCACACTTTCACTCAAACGTCGAGATAAACTACCTAAACGGTTTTCAACCTCAGAGAGCCATGCACGTAAATTATCAGCACGAGCATAAAACTGTGCCTCGTTTCTAGACGGGTCTGATAAGCGGAGAATAAACTGCTTCATCGCTTTAACGCCACGTCTGTATTCAGATTCACTTGCTGGCAGCGCCCAGCTGTTATTGTCGAAATGAAATTGAGGCTCCGCAATGATCAGATCAGAATCTTCTACCGACTGGCTTTGTGATCGACTTAGTTCTTTTCTAAACACACGCGCCAAGTCTCGCACTTGCACCAATACACCAAATTCCCAGCTAGTAATATTATCTAACCATAAACCTGGCGGGAAAATATCATTACTGATATAACCACCTTTTTTGTCTAATATAGTTTCCATTAGCGTAATAAGCGTTTCTGTCGTGGTAAACCCTGTTACCAGATCACGGTTCATTTCTTGAGCTTTTTGCTCGGCCAACTCATTCACATCAAATAATTCAGGCTCAGAACTCCAATACCACCCCAGAGCTAAAGCCGCGAAGAAATAAACGCCAACCACTACACCTGCAATACGTGCCACAACACCGCCTCCTAAATAATCTTGAAAGTCTTCTTTTCTATGCCTGATAAAGTCAGATAATTTACCTGTCACACATATTCCTCATTACATAAACCATTAAAAGTAGATTTTCACGTGGGCATGAGTGTACCAAAGGCGCCATCAATACTGTAGACAAAAAACACTTATAAAAACATCCAGCTTAGCTGGCCGAAACAGGCTCAAATACCTCATTAGCCTTGGGCCTTTCCAAATAGTAGCCCATGGCACCATCCAGACCAATTGACATCAAGGCATCCCACTCTTCTTGGGTTTCGACACCTACCGCAATCATTTTAATGGACTGGCCATGCGCCAACTGGATCGCCGAACGTAAAAAGAACTGATTCACTTCATTATTCTCAATCGCCCGTATAAAGCTATGATCTACCTTCAGTACGTCAATAGGTAGCCGCTGCAGGTAAGCAAAAGAAGGAGTGGAGACACCAAACCTTTCGATAGAAATTTTGAAATGGTGTTTGGTGGCTAATTGACTCAAACCTTGCAAAGCAGACTCGTTATAATTAACAATGTGCTCGCTAACCTCTACCATTAAATTAGAGGCAACATGAGAATAGAGCGACATCTGCTCATCTAGCCATGACATAAATCGAAGATCTTGAAGTGAACTTTCAGACAAGGTGACGCAGTAAAATACCGGAGATACAGCACCCTGATCATCGACAAGCCTTAGCGTCCCTTCTGATAAAGCACTAAATACCTTCTCCATAACCAGTTGATCTATCGGCACCATTAACTGAAATCTCTCTGCCATCGGCAGAAAAAGACCGGCAACAATCAGGGCGTCATCCACTTCAATACGAGATAAAATCTGGTAGTAATAAAGTCGCTGCTGCTTATCAAACACCTTTTGAGTGTGTAACTTCAGACTTCTATTCGCGAGCACTTCCTGGAGTATCCTGCGCCATTCATTTGCTTCACGCACCTCAGCATTCATATCCAGCTCTTCAATGTACGCATAACGCTGCCAACCAGAAAGTTTTTTACCTTGGGCTTGTCGAAGGGCCATGTCTGCTTTCGACAACAAGGTATTGGCCGTATCACCTGGCTGCACACAGGCAACCCCTAAATGAAAACAATCATCTCGAAGTAACTGCTTAATTTCAGCCAGAGAACTGAGTTCATTCATTAGCGATGCGACAATAGCATCTATTTCCACCGTCATTGCAAGCGGCATAAACACACTAAAGTCTGCAGCACTTCTTCTGGCAGAAAATGCACCTTGGTGGGCGCTCACAAGACAATCAACCCGCTCAGCAATGCGTTTTAGAAAACGATCGCCTTCGGCGCGACCTTTTGAATCATTAAGTAACGATAGATGATTAACCTGAATCAAAATCAAACTGCCTTGCCCGGTATGCTGAAGGGAGTCTAACTCTGTTCTGAGCCGGGCATCAAAGCCCTCTCTATTACCCAGGCCTGTCAAAGCATCGACAAACGACTTTGCCCGCAAGGTTTCTATTAAGCTCAATTGCTCGCTAAAAACTGAACCTAGCTGGTCAGCCATATCATTCATAGCTTGAGCAACACCCGCTAACTCTCTTGTATTAGGAATAGGCGCACGCTCAGAAAAATGCTTTTCTGTCATTGAGCGCGCTTGAGACTCTATCTGCTTGAGAGGACGTAACAGCCTATCTAATAAAAGATGTACACCAAATAGGCCAAGCACAGCGATACATAAAAACCATACCAGTTGAGCTCTTAACATTTGCCACAATTCAGTTTCCGCAAAACCTGTATAACTTTCTACCACCAGCGTCCCCAATTGAGACCAGCCAGACATCACTTCAGCTGTCTTTTTAGGTGAGTCCATCGCCATTAGCCGACTAAACCATTGTGGAACATTCGAAGAAGAGGCAGACCGCTGTTTTATAGCGATTGGACTACCATCCACCGAGAATAGAACAATTTGCTGGTATTCACCGCTATCGAAAAGACTATCGATCATTCTACTTGCCGCGACGGTATCTCGTGCATCAATGACCGAAGATAACGATAAACCAAGAGAGGTCGCTGCATCTTGAGCATGTGAACGTAACTGCTGACTTAAATTATCTCTCGCCAGTGAAATATTCAACACAAAACTGATCGACAACAAAATCACTAAGAGAAGACCGATAAAGCCTAAAAGAGTTTGCTGCAAGGTGCGGTTATGATGTTTCATCATGCTATATAGGATCTTGGTTAACGTGAAATATAGTCGCTATTAAATAAGCGCTATCTAAAAAGTAAGTGAATAAATCTGCAATAAAAATACGTATCGACCAACTTCTATTTATCTAAAGACTGTATCTAGAATTTATAAATGCTTGGCAAAGCTAACTTCATAATAGATGAGCTTACAAAGCCTGACATTTTTTGACGATAAAAACCTGTCAATCTATGCAATTATGCTAAATTTAGTACTAAGATTATAACGCTAGCAAAGATAAGACTGCTAACCAATGCTCAAAGATTCAGAATCAAGCCCCCTATATTAAGCTATATGGGCAGATAATTAATAGATTGATAGGATAGCTTAATGGCTCCCGAGAATCAGCGTGAAAAATTAAAGCAGCTTTTTGCAAAACGGGTGACGACTCAGGCCCGGGTCGTCTTGGATTTATATCAAAAATGTAAAGCGAGCGAATGGCAATCGTTTGAAAGAACATCGGACTTCGCAGATGCCAGCGAAAAGTTACTCCGCTCTGCAGAACGCTTTAACATGTCACGCCAGGAAGGCGTTGCCAAAAAAGTCTGCATGGCCTTGAGTTATTATTTATCCAGCAATAAAGAAAAAAGCGCCTTAACCCAAGCACCACCCAATCATGAACAACTCCAGATAATCGATAAAGCAATGCAATCCTTAAATGAGTGCACATTGCGTAAAAGCGACCAGCAAGGCATACAGAACCTAAACCAGAGCAGCCCTCGAACATTCCTTAGACCGCCCATCTATCTTGCACTCAATAATAGTGAATATGCTAATCGTATTATTAATCAGCTCGAGTTTTTCGGTTTTAGATCTCTAAATTTTGACTCTGTCGACGACTTCATCCATTCCTCTAAACAAGATCAACCCGAGACAATCGTTGTCGATGTCGATTTTGGTAATAAAGAGCTTGGCGGCATAGAGGCTGTTCGTGAAATCCAAGAAAGTCATGAGACCACTATTCCGACAATTTATGTCAGCGAAGAAAAAGATGACATTAAAACTAGGCTGATGGCGTCGCGCAATGGCGGTGAAGAATTCTTTTATAGAGCGGCTGACCCCGGCCAGCTCATTGAAAAGATCGAACAATATTCTCACTCAAACATTCAAGACCCTTATCGGATTTTAGTGGTTGACGATTCTAAAGCTCAAGCTAAGTACATTGAAAATATACTCATTAAAACAGGTATGATTCCAAGGGTTGAAACAGACCCCATGCAAGTTTTGGTTGCTTTAGAGACATTCCAACCAGAAATTATCATTATGGATATGTACATGCCGGGCTGTACTGGAATGGAGCTAGCGAGAGTAATTCGACAACAGGATAAATTTCACAGTGTGCCAATCATTTATCTATCTGCAGAAGATGACCT
>CAXBDA010000077.1:0-12655 GCA_963974595.1 uncultured Oleiphilus sp.
ATCGTCAGGCTTCTAATAGAAAAGCCCAGCTAACCAGCTGGGCTTTTTTTTGCCTTTTTTTAGAGCCAATGCCACCAGTTATGCCTCAGATAATAAAATGACAGAGTGTGCTCTATGGACGGACAAACGTTGCACTTTAAGTGGGTTGTGAACAACTGTTATACATGGGGTTTTGCCATATATTTACCCAGATAAGTATTTATACTTATATCAACGCTATATCATTCATCGAGCTTACTTTTTACTAGCCTGTGAGTTTAGTCACAGCACAATTAGAAACATAAAAGTACAATCGGTGAACAATTTGAAATAGTTGATATTTAACTTTTAATGATTGCAATTATGGACTCGCAGGTAGCAATATAAATGGATAGACATATAAACAAGCTTGGTATTTTAGTCGCTGTCATGCTGACTAGTTCGTTTGCGTCTGCAGAAATGCGTCCTATCGCAGATGAAGAGCTTAGTGAGTATGTTGGTCAAGCTGCCGTTGCCTTTGATATTGATCAAATTGGTACCAACAGCTATACCAGAGTAACGTTAGGTATGGAGACTGACCTGCAAATGAATATAAATAACGTCGAGTTAGGGAACTACTCGCGCGCAGGTGAAACCTTAGCAGCAGACTTTGCAGCTACTAACCTTGCATTTGGTTCGATTTCCACTAATGCATCACAAACGCAACTTGATGGTCAAGCTTACGCTGTTAATGATATTGTGCCTTTTGAATTGAATGATCCATTTTTTGAGATTGCTCAAAACTCATCAGAAGAACTTACCGGTTTTCGCTTAGGTTTTGGTGAAGCTAGAGGCCAACTAAGCGGTGATTTTTCTAGTGTTTCTGGGAATATCGGTGTAGATATTACTGACTTTTTTGGTGATGATTACCGCTCAAGCTTACTCGATCAAAATGGTAATGCTGATAATACTCGTGCACAGTATTTTGGTGTTGCCGGATCAGAGGTAGGTGGGGCTACAAACTGTAGCTCTGGTTTTTATTGTTATAGTCTAGCTGATTACAAAACTCTAGATGTTGGGCAACGTAACACCACAACAAATCAAATCGATTATACTAACGACTTTTTCATATCTTTCCAAAAAGAAGCGACGGAATGGTCTACTAGTGAAGGTGTTATAAATGCCGGTATGGGAGTGTTTATAAACATTCCTACCTCTTTACAGATAGATATGAATACTGGCGTTAATGCCTCGGGCACCGAACGTGTCCGTGTCGAATATATCAATCGTGGTAATGATCTTTTTTAAGCTGTTTTGACTCATTTCTAGGAATATCTTCTTGAAATGGCTGTAAGCATTCCTCTTAAGGTATTACAATTTATGCTCATTTTAGGGAGCATAAAATGCAAAGTATTTTTTGGCACGACTACGAAACCTTTGGCGCAGATACAAGGAAAGATCGACCATGTCAATTTGCTGGCATTCGCACAGACTTAGATCTTAATATTATTGATGACCCTATCACGATCTACTGCAAACCTAACGATGATTTTTTACCTTCCCCCGATGCTTGTTTAATAACGGGTATTACGCCTCAACTTGCTTATCAAGAAGGTGTAGCTGAAGTTGAATTTGCACATTTTATCAATAAGCTTTTTTCCATTCCTGAAACCTGTGTCGCTGGTTATAACAGCATTCGGTTTGACGATGAAATTTCACGTAATTTATTTTATAGAAACTTTATAGATCCATATGAACGTGAGTGGAAAAATGGCAACTCTCGATGGGATATTATAGATCTGGTTAGGCTAACCTATGCATTAAGACCGGAAGGGATTAATTGGCCTAAAGATGATAGTGGGCAGGTAAGCTTCAGGCTTGAACGCTTGACAGAAGCTAATAACATAGCGCATGAGGCGGCTCATGATGCCATGAGTGATGTCTATGCCACCATTGCAGTAGCAAAGTTAATAAAAGAAAAGCAACCTCAGCTTTATGACTATGTTTTTAAGCATAAATCTAAACGTGCATTAACTGCATTTTTTGAAAATAAAGAAATGAAACCTTTGTTTCATGTTTCATCTAAATTCCCTGCAAGCAATGGCTGTTCCGCCTTAGTATTACCTTTGTTTAAGCATCCGGCAAATTCAAATGGTTATGTGGTATTCGACCTTAGGCAAAGCCCAGAAGCGCTAAATTCACTTAGTAATGAGGAAATTAAACTGAGGTTGTATAGTAAGAGTGCTGACTTGCAAGCACAGAATAAATTTAGGCCTGCATTAAAGACTATTCATATCAATAAATGCCCAATGATTTGCCCTGCATCTGTCATTAAGTCTATTCCTCAAGAAAGGATGACAGCGTGGGATTTAGATATGGAAAGAATGACCCACAACTTGAATTGGGTGAGATCGTATCCTGAATTTATTTCTAAGCTACATGCGCTTTTTAGTGAGGAAAGCTCTTTTCCGAGTGAGTCTGACCCAGACTTAATGATTTATAGCGGCTTCTTGGGTGGAATAGACAAGAAACTAGCCTCTGAAGTCAGGGTATCCTCTGAACTAGAGCTAGCAGAAAAACAATTTCATTTTATTGATCAGCGTTTACCTGAAATGCTCTTTCGCTATAAAGCAAGAAATTTCCCAGGAAGTTTGACGGATGAAGAACAAGATAAATGGGAGCATTATAGGGCAACTAAATTATTAGATAATAAATCTCAATACCTAACATTCAAACAGTATTACGAGCGAATACATCAATTAGCCAGTGAACAAAATATTTCAGCAAAAGATATGAATATTCTGGAAGAGTTAAAATATTATGGAGAGTCAATTATTCCTTATCATTAGTCCGTAATTCTTCAACTTGAATAAGAGAATTCAAGTTGAAGTTCGCTTTAGGTTTATTTGATTTTTGTCAGGCTATTTTGAATTTTCTCTGAGAATTCTTCTAAGCCAAGCTCTTTATAGTTCAAGTTATCTTTGTCCGTAAACGTGTAAGTTAGCAAGCCTTGACCTTTTTCTGATATGAGTCTTTTAAGTAAAATCTGCAAATCATTAGTACTAACCTCTGAAACGGTGTCAGCTAAAACAGCATTTGTATCAAAGGCTTTATTCTCTCTGTCTATATCTTGCCAGTAACGATTAGAGCGGCTGTATAGCGTATTATCCTGCTTCAGAAGCTTACTAATGACAGCTTGCTTAAACTTCTCTAGGTCGGTGCTTGATAACATGGCAAGATTTGATAGTTGGTTTTCTAGGAAGCTTCGAGTTTCAGCGAAAAGCACATCACTTTTAGCTGTAGGTGACTGCACGATAAAGGCAATAGCCGGCATATCTAATAACGAAAAGTTGGTTGAAAATACGATATAACCAAGCTGTTTATCTGTTCGAATTGTGCCATAAAAGTCAGTCGATATTATTTGGTTTAACAGCATAAACCTTGCCTGTTCTGCTATTGACTTGTCATTGCCTTGTAAATAATAAACAAACCCGGTATCACTATGGTCGACATCGATAGCTGAAGCCCAAACCTTAGCCCCCGTTAATTTATTTATCTTCGCTCTTTCGACATGGGAATTTTTAATGTCGTGTAGGAGGAATGCTTTTATTTGATTAGCAATATTTAAAGAGCTGGCACGCGTTATGTTGCCATTGATTAAAAGCACAGCCTCTAACTCTTCTAAGAATTCATTTCTGTAGTTATTTATAGCTTCAAATTCTAGCTTGCTGAGACTTTTAAGCCTTTCTTTTTCATTCCATGAGGGTGATATTAGGTTATTCTGAGCCTTTGATATCGCTTGCTGAAATGGCTTTTTATCTGCAGCATTTTCTAACTGTCGGTGTAAGCGGTCTTTTATCGTTTCAAAACGGTCAAGTTTAAACTTAGCGCCCTTTAAAGCGTTTATGATTTTAATGAGTAGGTTGCTTTGCTTGTCGTTATAACCACTAATCTTTACGGTAATGCCGCGCATATGCTGATATAACTCAAAATGTAAGCCAGCTAAATAAGCCGGGTAGCTGTATTCATTTAAAGAATCTTTCAATAGTGATACCAGTATGTCGGTTTTATTAAAGTTGTCTGCAGAGCTATTTGAAATGGGCGACCGTAATGTAAGGAATATATTTGCTTTTGGTGTGCCAAAGGAGGAATCAAATGCATACCAAACATCAAGCCCTTTCGACTGTTTCAATAACTCAGGTTTATGATTAGGTTTACTTAGGAGTGCAGTGCTCTCAGGAATAAACTCGTTTGCAATCGGCATATGAAGGCTTGGATCTGCTTCGACGCTTTCTAACTCATTAATTAAGTTTTGATCAAGTTTAAAAAACTTATAAGGTGCTTGATACCATTGAGTTTTTCTATTGGTTTCCAAGTCGTTAGCAGACAAAGCAGCAAACATATTTTTAGGGGATAAATGCTCAATAAACTCTAAATATAACGAAGGCTTATAATCTGTTAGTTGATAGTCTTCAACTAACACAGTGTCGGCATGACTTTCCTGCAAGGCTGTCGCCAATGAGCTTGTAAAGTGAATAGGCTCTGATTTTTCTTGAAACTTAAAGGCAATGTCAAGAAGCTGAGCTTGCTCATCAAAATAAAGTTTTTGGATGCCTTCACTTTTCAGTAAAGATAAATAATTGAAAAGTATATTTAGTATGTCTTCATGGTTATCTAAGCCTTTTTGGGTTAAAGACATATTGATCATAAACATGGCATTTATTTGAGTATCGAACTCACTTCCAGCAGAAAGGCTGTTAACTAAACCTTTAGCTTTAAGTTTCGAGAGTAAACTTCCTTTACCTTCGTGACCAATAAGGTTGGCGAGGTAGTTGATCGGTTTTGATGCTTTGTAAAGTGAGTCTGAAGGAATAGGGAATGCAACGGTTAAGCTTCGTTTGTCCATTATTGATTGAACATTCAACTGAGCAGGAAGATCGTTGGGGCCAAAGAATGGCTGCTTAATATGCTCTAACTCGATGTTCTTATTTGGGATGTCAGAAAACTTATCAATCGCCCATTTTTTGAGTGTCTCCAGCGGCTCTTTACCCAGTATGACAAGCTTCATTTTATTCGCCGAGTAATGATCGGCATAAAATTCTAGAAGCGCACCTCTTAAACTTTTTTCTGGATTGTCTGTCAGGGTCTCTAAATTGCCTACTGAAAATTTACTATATGGATGGTTATCAGAGAGTATTTCTTTAATCGCTGAAAAGAAGCGGCGCCCATCATCTTTGATTTTTGCAGTATATTCAGAGTGGACTGCATTGATCTCTCGTTCGACATATTCTTCATTAAATAAGGGGGCAGTAAACTGTTGAGAAAATCTGTCCAGCGCTTTTTCTAAGAAGTCAGATTGAATGTCAAAAAAGTAGTTAGTATGATTTAAAGAGGTGTATGCATTGTGAGACCCTCCATGATCACTGATAAATTTTTGATATTCATCAGGGTTAGGGTATTTTTTAGTCCCGAGAAAAAGCATGTGTTCCAAAAAATGGGCCAGCCCTAAAAAATCTTGAGGATCATTAGAGCTGCCGACATAAACATCTAAAGCGGCAGAGGCTTTGTCGCTTGTTGAGTCAGATATAAGCATCACATCTAAGTTGTTGTCTAATGTGATGGAAAGGTATTCTCGCTGGTCATTTGGGCTCTTGGGTATCGACATTGACTTATGTTTGTTTATGTCTTGAGCGCACATTCCTGACAAACTAAAAACAAAAAGAAATAAAACCAGAAAATATTTAATCACAAAAATCTCACGTTTATTGAGGTTAAAAAGGAAATCATTCTAGGTAGCGCGAATGCCAAGTTCAACTAAAACTAATTTAAGTGAATGCGGCATCGATAAAGAATATCAACATTATCATAATTGAAGCTGAAAAATAGAGTAAAAAATCTAGTTATCAATAATTAAACGTTTACAAAAAAATTATAAAAAGTAGGTTTTAAGCGGCTTCCCACGGTTGCCCTCTTATGAATTGGATATATACTTACATAATCTTTAATGCAGCTTTATGGGCTTCAATCGAGATATAAAAATAATTGCAGGGATTATCTACTTAACCATAAAAGTTGGTAAGCGAATTCTTAGCGAAGCGCAAACAATCTAATAATTTTTGGGGTATGAAGTAATGAGCTATTTTGTAACCGGTGGAACCGGTTTTATTGGTCGTTTTTTGGTTGAAAAATTACTAGAGCGAAAAGAAAAAATTTATTTATTGGTTCAAGAGTCGAGCATGGAGCGTTATGAAAAGCTTCTGGAACGATTAGATGTAAGCAGCAAAGAAGTTGAAGCTATAACGGGTGACTTAACTAGGCCAAATCTAGGTATTTCTGACAAAGCTATTGCTAAGCTAAAGGGTAATATCAAACATTTTTATCATCTCGCCGCTATTTATGATTTATACGCACCCGCTGACGTTCAGAAAGCGGTCAATGTCCAAGGTACCCAAAATGCTATTGATGCAGCAGCGGCTATGAATGCAGGCTGCTTTAATCATGTAAGCTCTATCGCTGCAGCAGGTTTATACAAAGGTACCTTCAGAGAAGATATGTTTGAAGAAGCTGAAAAACTTGATAACCCTTATCTTCAGACAAAACATGATTCAGAAAAAGTTGTTAGGGATAAATGTAACGTGCCATTCCGTATTTACCGCCCTGGTATGGTAGTCGGTCACTCTGAAACGGGTGAAATAGATAAAGTAGATGGCCCTTATTACTTTTTCAAAATGCTTCAAAAAATCCGCAAAATGATTCCACAGTGGATGCCAACCGTTGGTATTGAAGGTGGACGACTTAACATTGTCCCCGTCGATTTTATAGTGAGCGCGCTTGATCATATTTCACACGCTAAAGGTGAAGATGGTAAATGTTTTCATTTAACAGACCCAGACCCGCATAAAGTCGGTGAAGTATTAAATATCTTTGCTAAGGCGGGTCATGCACCAACGATGACTATGCGTATCGATTCTCAAATGTTTGGCTTTATCCCTTCCATGGTGCGAAACGGATTAAAAAATCTACCACCTGTTAAGCGTATCACGGGTGCTGTTTTAAATGACTTGGGCATTCCAGACTCGGCATTAGGCTTTATCAATTACCCAACACGCTTTGATTCAAGAGAAACGGAACGTGTTCTGAAAGGTTCCGGAATTGAAGTGCCTCGTTTAGAATCTTATGCGCCTGTCATTTGGGACTTTTGGGAGCGTAAATTAGATCCGGATTTATATAAGGATCGTTCTTTAAAGGGCACGGTAGAAAATAAGATATGCGTTGTTACCGGAGCCACATCAGGTATTGGTTTAGCCACGGCAACAAAACTGGTAGATGCAGGGGCAATCGTTTGTATTGCAGCAAGAACCCAAGAAACATTGGATGAAGTTAAGCACGAACTTGCAGCAATGAAAAAAGGCGAGGTTCATGCGTACAAGTGTGATTTTTCCAACATGGAAGATTGTGATGCATTTGTTGCTGCCGTATTGAAAGATCATGGACATGTTGATTATCTTATTAACAATGCAGGGCGTTCTATAAGGCGTTCAATTAATCATGCATTTGATCGTTTCCATGATTATGAAAGAACGATGCAGTTAAACTACTTTGGTTCATTGCGACTAATTATGGGTTTTTCACCTTCAATGTTAGAGCGTCGTAAAGGCCATATTGTGAATATTTCATCTATTGGAGTACTAACAAATGCGCCAAGATTTTCAGCCTATGTGGCATCAAAAGCCGCTTTAGATGCATTTTCACGTTGTGCAGCTGCAGAATTTTCAGATAGTAATGTGTCGTTTACCACTATCAATATGCCATTGGTTAGAACGCCAATGATCGGCCCAACTAAATTATATGATTCTGTTCCGACATTATCACCCGATGATGCGGCAGACCTCATTGCGGATGCAATTATCAACAGGCCTAAGCGTATAGCAACCAGGTTAGGTACATTTGCAGCTGTTCTTCATTCTCTAGCGCCTAAGCTTGGCGAGATTGTAATGAATACAGGCTATAAAATGTTTCCGGACTCAGTCGCATCTAAAGGCAAGGGTAGTAAAGAAGAAAAGCCTAAGGTGTCTACCGAGCAGATTGCCTTTGCCGCCATTATGCGTGGTATTCATTGGTAATATTGTTGTAGAAATAGTGTAGACCAAAAAAGGAGCAGATTGCTCCTTTTTTGGTCTCTAAGTATGGTGAAATTCATCCTGTTTAATTTGGCTGGCTTTAAACTATTGAAAATAGTGTCAAACAGGGTTTTAATGGCAATCTCTTTAAGCCCATCGTCGTGATGGGAACCAGGGATACCACACTGAAATAATAATCTGATGGTGAGTCTTTATATTGTACCTCTCCAGATCAGAACAAAGTTAATCCACATTTATTTGAAAAAGGAAGGAAAAATGAGCGTTTTAGTTGGCAAAAAAGCACCTGACTTCACCGTACCAGCAGTACTAGCAGATGGTTCAATCGTAGATGAATTTACATTCTCAGAAGCCGTAAAAGGGAAGTTGTCACTGGTTTTCTTTTACCCTTTGGATTTCACTTTTGTATGTCCATCTGAGTTAATCGCTTTAGATCACAGAATTCCAGATTTTAAAGAGCGTGGCGTAGAAGTTATTGCTGTGTCTATTGACTCGCATTTCACGCATAACGCTTGGAGAAATACGCCGATAAATAAAGGTGGTATTGGTGAAGTTTCTTACACCATGGCCGCTGATATCAATCACGATATCTGTAAAGCTTACGATGTAGAGTCAGATGGTGGTGTCGCATTTCGCGGTGCTTTCTTGATAGACAAAGAAGGGCTTGTTCGTTCACAAATCGTCAATGATTTGCCACTTGGACGTAACATGGACGAGCTTATCCGTTTGGTTGATGCGCTTCAGTTCCACGAAGAGCATGGAGAGGTATGTCCAGCAGGCTGGAAGAAGGGCGATAAAGGTATGAATGCCTCTCCAGAAGGTGTTGCTGCATACTTGTCAGAGAATGCTGAAGGTTTATAAGCTTTAAACACCGACAGCCACAAAAAAGCCGGATTTTTTCGGCTTTTTTGTGGCTGTCAGAAAGCCCCCAATAATTAAACCGGCCAGCCACCCAGGTTTTGCCACTTGTTGACGATCTTGCAAAAAAGCTCGGCCGTTTTTTCGGTATCATACTTTGCAGAATGAGCTGAGTTTCCATCAAAATCAATGCTTGCTAAGGCGCAGGCTTTTGCTAAAACTGTTTGGCCGTAGGCTAAGCCTGCAAGCGTTGCCGTATCAAAAGATGAAAAAGGGTGGAATGGATTTCGCTTAATACCAGTTCTTTCTGCCGCAGCAAATACAAAGCCATGATCGAATGATGCGTTATGGCCGATAAGTACAGCGCGAGTACAGTTTGTATCTTTAATCGCTTTTCTTATAGGTGTAAATATTTTATCGAGTGCCATTTTCTCAGATAGTGCATTACGAAATGGGCTGTGCGGGTCAATCCCTGTAAATTGAAGGGCAGATGCTTCCATGTTCGCGCCCCGAAAAGGCTCAACATTGCAGTGAATGGTTTCTTTCAAATATAAATCACCGCAAGATTTCATATCGATAATAACGGCAGCTATTTCGAGTAGAGCATCTGTTTTTGAATTGAAACCACCGGTTTCGACATCAATAACAACAGGCAAAAAACCTCTGAAACGTTTAGAGATGGCGTGAGAATTGCTTTTATCAGAATGGTTTTGCACGTTTATCCTTAATATATTCCGTATGTCGCTTAACAGGGTGTGTTCAGTCGACTATTGATGCGAAGTATATCAGAGCTTTTTTACAAAAAGGGCAAACAATTGCCATGTTTTAATAGGTTATTGAAAAATATGATTCAATCTGTTTGGCACATATTCACTTTTTTGCTTAAGTTTGGCTTATTACTGGGATTAATATCTCAGTCTTATGCTAAAACATATAGCGCTAAACTTGATCAAAGTCAGTGGTATCTGTCGTCTTCAATCTTCGAATGTAGTCTGATTCATGATATTCCAAATTATGGTAAAGGTGTTTTCTATCACGAAGCTGGCGAAGAGTTAACATTCTGGACAAGTACGATTCAAAATCCGATGAGGCCAGGAAAAGCGGCACTGGTTATTGAAGCCTCTTCATGGCGGCCTGGAAATGAGATCCAAAACTTAGGCTTTGTTCAAGTTGAAGACTCCGTAAAACCTTTAATAGTAGAGCGTAAAAGAGCAACGGCCATGATGCAGGGTTTAATGGCCGGTATGACGCCGACCTTTACTCGAAAAGCCTGGTTTTCCGATGAGTCCATTCGCATTCAGGTAAATAGCATTAATTTTTCAACGATTTACAACGGTTACTTAGACTGTGTTGCAGGTCTATTACCTGTCAATTTCAGGCAAGTAGAGCGCTCAAAAGTCCACTTTGAATCTGATAAAGCAGACATGACAGAAGGCGATATGAAACAGTTAGATTTAATTAGCTTATACGTCAATGCAGATTCAAGCGTGAATGCTATTTTTGTTGATGGTCATACCGATAGTACCGGTAGACGTATCTATAACCGAAGGTTATCTAAAGCGCGTGCAGAAGCGGTCAGAGATTATCTCGTCACTAAAGGTATATCCGACTCAATTATAAGAACGCGCTATCATGGCGAGCGCTTTCCTATTGCTGGAAATGACACCTCAAAAAATAAATTCTTAAATAGACGAACCACCGTCCGTTTAGAGCGAGAATAATGATTTTAGGCTGCTTATTGTGTTTAAGGCCTAGGTGCAAGTAAAATGCTCCTCTTTTGAAACTTGAAGCGTTAATAAAAACTTAACACGACAATTTGGAGCTGCTTTATGTCAAACATTAACAAAGTCGTTTTAGCCTACTCCGGTGGCTTAGACACGTCTGTCATTGTTAAATGGTTACAGGAAACTTATCAATGTGAAGTCGTCACTTATACTGCCGATCTTGGCCAAGGTGAAGAAGTAGAGCCAGCACGCGCTAAAGCAGAAGCCTTAGGTGTAAAAGAAATTTACATCGAAGATGTGCGTGAAGAGTTTGTCCGTGATTATGTATTCCCTATGTTCCGCGCCAATACCATTTACGAAGGTGAATATCTATTAGGCACATCTATTGCCCGGCCTTTAATTGCAAAAAGAATGATCGAAATTGCCAATGAAACCGGTGCAGATGCTATTTCACATGGTGCAACGGGTAAAGGGAATGACCAGATTCGCTTTGAATTAGGCGCCTATGCGCTTAAACCTGGTGTTCATGTCATCGCACCCTGGAGAGAATGGGATTTAAGTTCACGTGAAAGTTTATTAGCTTATTGTGATGAACATGGTATAGAAGTCGAAAAGAAAAAAGGTAAATCACCTTACTCAATGGATGCAAACCTACTTCATATTTCGTATGAAGGCGATATCCTTGAAGACCCATGGCAAGAACCAGAAGAAGAAATGTGGCGCTGGTCAGTTTCTCCAGAAAATGCACCAGATGAGCCAGCGTATATAGAGCTTAGCTACGAAAAGGGTGATCTTGTCGCCATTGATGGTGAGGCACTTAGCCCCGCGACTATTTTAGCCAAGCTAAATGAAATAGGTGGTGCAAACGGGGTAGGTCGTTTAGATATTGTCGAAAACCGCTACGTCGGCATGAAGTCTCGTGGATGTTACGAAACACCGGGCGGCACCATTATGATGAAAGCGCATCGTGCCATTGAATCTATCACGCTGGACAAAGAATCTGCCCACTTAAAAGATAGTGTGATGCCCAAGTATGCCGAATTGGTTTATAACGGCTACTGGTGGTCACCAGAGCGTAAAGCTCTACAAGCCTTAATTGACGAAACTCAACATTACGTGAATGGTGTGGTTAGATTGAAGCTTTATAAAGGTAATGTCGTAGTTGTTGGTCGTAAGTCTGAGGATTCATTGTTTGATGAAAAAATAGCGACCTTTGAAGATGATGAAGGTTCATACGATCAGAAAGATGCGGCGGGCTTTATTAAGTTAAATGCCTTGAGATTGAGAATCGCAGCAGGTAAGGGGCGTGATCAGGGTTAAGGTGTAATTGAGTAAGTAAACAAAAAAATCCTCACTTCAAATAAGCGGGGATTTTTTTTAAGGGGTCGGTGACAAACGAGAATCATTTGCATCCTTTATTTCCAATTACTGGTCTGCCTCTTTTTGCATGACCAATTGATCTGTTTAAGGCCTGTTCAATCTGTCGTTTAAACTTGGTTTCTCCCAAAGGCATTGAAAAATTAGTAGCATTTCTTATGTCATGCAATAACTTTTTGGATAAGGCAGTGTCAAATAAATTACGATAGGCGATCTGTCGACTCATATTGTCGAGATCAATTGAGAGATAAACATCATGCGCCGTAACAAGTTCGTCACTATCGCCGTATGCATTACAGCGATAACTCGACCATTGGTAATCAGCCGGATGTACAACCATATTTGCTCTAACAGGATTCAACTCGATATAGCGATAACAACTAAGGAGATAGCTTTCAGCATCAATCAAGCTCGATTTATGCCTACTTTCCCATAATGTGCCACAACGCTTGTAGCGTTTATTAATATATTGAACATATCGCCTTCCCAGCGACTGCATCACTTTTGAAATGCCTTCTTCATTGTTGGGTGAGAGCAATAAGTGGGTATGTTATGTGAACCCAAAGATTATGTTAAGTGGTGAACGTAATCGTTTTTCAA
>CAXBDA010000078.1:0-12504 GCA_963974595.1 uncultured Oleiphilus sp.
CAGACATTTGGGGTCAGAGTAAAAATTAGGTGGTCTGTTCGGCGACAATTAGGATGACCGGACAAAGTAGTTGACGTCGAACAGTGGTCTCTGAATAATGGGTCAGATGGATTATTTTTTAACCAAAATACAGTATAAAGTTTTGACAATCTAAGAGTCTCAAAATGGCCGATGTTACCTGATTACATCACAAACTCTCCCCAGCCGCCACCCCAGAAGCCCAGGCCCATTGGAAATTAAAGCCGCCTAGCCAGCCGGTTACATCTAGTGCTTCGCCAATAAAATACAAGCCCGCCTGAGTTTTACACTCCATCGTTTTAGATGAAATACAGTCTGTATCGATGCCGCCAAGTGTCACTTCAGCTGTTCGGTAGCCTTCTGTTCCTGCGGGTTTTAGAATCCAGTTAGATAGCTTGTCGGCAATTTCCTTTAACTTCATATCTGAAAAATCAGCAAGAGGTTTTTCGCTGTCGCTTGGCCACCAGAGCTTTTGTAATTCTAAGCAAAAGCTTTTTGAAAACTTATCAGATAGGGCATTTCGAAGTAATGATTTCGGATGGCTATGTTTCAGTGATAAGAGGAGATCTTCTGCATTATCATCGGGTAGTAAGTTAATGCTAATGCTATCGCCTTGTTTCCAGTAGTTGGAAATCTGTAAGGCCGTTGGGCCGCTGATACCTCTATGGGTAAATAGCATATTTTCTCGGAAGCTGATGTTGTTGACGCTCATTGAGATATCGACGGCTAATCCAGACAGGCTTTCCGTCATGGCTTTGATTTGATCGGTGAAGATAAAAGGCACCAGCCCTGCAGTTCTGGGTAGTAATGGCAGCTTAAACTGTTCTGCAATGTCGTAGCCAAAACCGCTGGAACCTAAAGTGGGGATTGATAAGCCACCGCTTGCAATGACTAAAGACTTGCTTGAGTAAGAGCCTAAATTTGTTTTGAGTTGATAGGAGGTTTTACCTTCACTAGTTAAAGCGTCTATTTGCTCAACGGTACACTTTGTTTTGATATCAACTTTTGACTCGGCACATTCATCCAGAAGCATTTTAAGAATATCTTTGGCGGACTCATTACAGAATAATTCGCCATGCTTGCGTTCGTGATAGGGGATGCCATGTTTTTCAACGAGGGCAATAAAATCCCATTGAGTGTAGCGACTTAATGCCGATTTACAGAAGTGAGGGTTCTTTGAAATATAACAGTGTGGTTCGATAAAGTAGTTGGTGAAGTTACAGCGGCCACCACCTGACATAAGAATTTTCTTGCCGACTTTATTGCTGCTATCCAATACCAGTACGTTTAAACCGCGATGCCCCGCAACTTGGGCACACATTAAACCGGATGCACCACCGCCGATTATAATGGCATCGTAGTGAGTTATTTTTGAAGAGGACATTTAATGACTTAAACTTGCGGTGTTTGAGGAAGCGGGTAGCACTTAAGTTCTCGCTCGCCTTGATCACTTACTTTTAAATACCAAACCTCTTTATCCCAATCACCTAACACGATACGGACTTTGTCATTCGTTCGCTGTTCAACTTGAGGGCGGTGAGTATGACCATGAATTAAGGTGGCGACCTCAAACTTTTCCAGTTCTTGGGTCACTTCAGCTTGCGTCACATCCATAATCTCCATGCTTTTGCCTCGATTATTGGCTTGGCTCATGGCGCGAAGTTGTTGAGCGGTAATTTTGCGTTCTTCAATGGGCCGTTTTAAAAAAGGTTCGAGAAAGGCTGGGTTGCGAATCGTGGCTCTGAATTTCATATAGCCAGTATCGGCGGTACACAGGCTATCTCCGTGCATTAGTAAAACAGATTCGCCATACAGATCTATCACGCAAGGGTCATCGAGAAGTGTGCCACCGGTTTCTTGCGCAAATAATTCACCAACAAGAAAGTCACGGTTGCCATGCATAAAGAAAAACTTAGCACCTTGGTCAGTAAAGGCTTTTAACCTTTGTTTTATTTGGACCTGCAGTGCCGTATTTTCATCATCACCTATCCAACTTTCAAAAAAATCACCCAGAATATAGAGGGTTTGTGCTTTTCCCTGTATGGCATCCATAAAGGCTAAAAATGCCTTGGTGATGTCAGGGCGAGACTCTTCCAAGTGTAAATCTGAAATAAAATAGGTGCTCATGCTTAAGTTAACTCGTGTCAGAAATAGTTATTCCGCGTCAGCAATCTTGGTAGCAGATTCAATAATCACATCTTCTGCTGGTACATCTTGATGGCCTGCTTTCGTGGTTGTTTTAACGGCTTTAATTTTTTCGACAACATCCATACCGTCAACAATTTCTCCAAATACCGCGTAACCCCAACCTTCCATTGTTTCAGCTGTGTGGTTTAGGAAGCCATTGTCTTTTACGTTGATGAAAAACTGACCAGACGCTGAATGTGGATCCATTGTACGCGCCATGGCAACGGTGCCATTTTTATTACTCAAACCATTATTGGCTTCATTTTTTATGGTTTCACGTGTTGCTCTTTGAGTCATGCCTGGCTCAAAACCACCCCCTTGAACCATGAAGTTACTGATCACACGGTGAAAAATAAGGCCGTCATAGAAACCTTCTTCGACATACTGTTCAAAGTTTTTTGCTGTAATAGGCGCTTTTTCGTGGTCTAGTTTAAGTGTGATATCACCGAAATTAGTTTTTAATAAAATCATGGTAAGGGATGTTCCTGTCGTTTGTTTAAAAATCTATTGTGTGATTAAAAATAACTATGCTCAAATAAAGGCGGCTATTGTAGCGAAAAAGCAAAATGAAAACGACATTTCTCAACGTTCAAGTGTTGAATTTGAAATTAAAGAACAGCAGAGTATGGCCCTTTCTTGTAATTTACGGCCGGAAATACCTACGAACTTGATTTAGGTGTTTGTCGAAAGGCAATTAAGAGCCTAAAGTTATGACTATCAGTTCTATTAATTATATTCAGTCAGATAACATTCAACAAATACAGTGTGGTAGAAAATGAGTGCAAGTATAGATGCAGGTAAATGGTTAAAATCGAGCCCATTGAAGGGTGGTTTTTTGAAGCAGGGATTGCGTAAAAATGTTAGTCATTTGGTTGATTTACCATGTTCATTGTCATCTGTTTCAACTTTGGATTGTAGTCATGAAGTCGATCCGGAATCAGTTGGCATGAGCAAACAGGGTGTTGAGGCGATATGGAAATCGGTAGAGTGTATTTATAAAACAGCCACGCACCCTGGTATATCTATTCATATGCGTCGTCGTGGAGAAGTGATTCTCGATAGGGCTATCGGACACTCTCAGGGGAATGGCCCGAAGGCTAAGGTTTCTGATCCAAAAACCTTAATGCGCCCCGCCACGCCTGTTTGTTATTTTTCAGCGTCAAAAGCAGTGACAGCATTCCTGATGCATTTATTAAGTGAAGATAAACTGATCCATTTGCATGACCCAATTAGTTTTTATGCGCCTGAGTTTGGCCAAAAAGGCAAAAAAAATGTCACGATCCATCAGGTCTTATCACACCGGGCTGGCGTGCCTGGTTTACCTGCGGGTGCGCCTGTAGAAGCGCTTTGGGATAACGATGAGATCTGGCGCTTATTGTGCGAAACAGAGCCCAAGTCAGCAAAAGGCCAACGTCTTGCGTATCACGCCTTAACGGGTGGTTATATTTTGGAACGAGTACTTCAGAAAGTAACGGGGATGACAATTCAAGACTTTTTGGATAAACGGCTTCGTCAGCCAATGGGTATGAAATATTTCCGTTATGGCATTGAAGATAAATATGCCGATCGCTTGGCAGATAATCATGCAACAGGCATGACACCCTTTTTCCCTATTTCAAACTTAATCGAGCGGGCTTTAGGTGGCTCTTTAGATATGGTGGAAGGCGTGAGTAATGATCCTCGTTTTAAACGCGCTATTATTCCCGCAGGTAATATGATGGGAACGGCAGAGGAAATGGGTAATTTTTATCAAATGCTCTTGAATGGCGGTACTTGGCAAGGTAAGAAAATCTGTGAACCGATGACAGTTAAGCGTTTTACACAGGAATATTCAAGCGTACAGTTTGATCAAACGCTCATGATTCCTATGCGTTATAGTGCTGGTTTAATGTTAGGTGGAGAGCCTTTTGGTATGTGGGGTAAGCATAGTGCTTCAGCGTATGGTCATATTGGTTTGATCAACAAGTTATGTTGGGCTGATCCGGATCGAGATATCGCTGTTTCCTTGATAACAACGGGTGTACCGATTGTTGCGAATAATATTCCATCTTTAGTAAGGTTTATGAATCAAATAGATAGGCATTGTCCTCGTGATGGTACATCGAATCTTTGACTTTTCCTGCTCATTGAGCTTGTCGAAATGTGTTTGATGAAACTTCGTCTTAAATTTGCTAGACCCTTCGACGCTGTTTTGGGGCCGTGACTATGCTCCCAGAACAGCGTCGAAGGGCTGGCGAGGTTTCTTTTAAGCCTATTTGAAGGGCTTTCGTCTCCATGTATTTAGCGTTTTACGCTTCGCTATTGTCCTTGATTCCGCTATAATGCCGGCCTTTATTTTTGCGGCGGAATCCTTCTTAGCATGTCTTCATCTCATTCAAACGATAATGTGAAAAACGAAAAATCCACTCACTTTCTTCAGCAGGTTATTGCGCAAGATATTGCAGATAACAAAAATGAAGGGAAGGTCGTTACTCGATTTCCGCCTGAACCAAATGGTTATTTACATATAGGGCATGCGCGCTCCATCTGGCTGAATTTTGGTTTGGCGAAAGAGTTTGGCGGGGAGTGTAATCTTCGTTTTGATGACACCAATCCTGAAAAGGAAAGCCAGGTATTTGTTGATGCAATTCAAGAAGATGTGAAATGGTTAGGTTATGAATGGGCAGGTGAGGTTAAGTACGCTTCAAACTATTTCGACCAGTTATATGCTTGGGCCTTGCATTTAATTAAAGAAGGCCGTGCTTATGTTTGTCACTTATCTTTTGAAGAAGCAAAAGAATACCGTGGTTGGGCTACGCGCCCAGGAAAGGAAAGCCCTTATAGACATCGCTCTGTTGAAGAAAATTTGGCCGAATTCGAAAAAATGCGTGCAGGTGAATATGACGAAGGTGCTTGTGTACTGCGTGCAAAAATTGATATGAGTTCACCGAACATGAATTTGCGCGACCCGATTTTATATCGAATCCGTAAAGTTTCGCACCATCAAACGGGTGAAAAGTGGTGTATCTATCCCAGTTACGATTTCGCTCATGGCCAAGAAGATGCCATTGAAGGTGTGACGCATTCTGTTTGTACTTTAGAGTTTCAGGCGCATCGTCCACTTTACGAATGGTTTGTTGAGCATTTACCCCTTCCAAGTAAGCCAAGACAATACGAGTTTGGTCGTTTGAACTTGAACTATACCGTCACCAGTAAGCGAAAACTTAAGCAGTTGGTTGATGAAAATATTGTCAATGGCTGGGACGATCCACGTATGCCCACCATTTCAGGTATGCGTCGCCGGGGCTTTACGCCAACAGCACTGAAAAACTTCTGCGATATGATTCCTGTGTCGAGTAAGAATAACAGTGATATCGATGTCGCTATTCTTGAACGAGCGATTCGTGATGATCTGAATGATAATGCTTCACGTGTAATGTGTGTGATGAATCCGCTGAAAGTTAGTATTCAGAATATGGATGAGAGTAATTCTGACTATTCAGATGAGACGTTATATGCCCTCAGGCACCAAAAAATGCCTGAAAGAGGTGAGCGTAAACTGCCTTTTACGAAAAATTTATATATAGATAAAGCTGATTTTACCGAAGATCAGACTTTATCCCGCAAGAAATTTCAGCGTCTCGTTCTAGGTGATTTTGTGCGCTTGCGAGGTGCATATATTATTAAAGCGGATGCAGTGGTTAAAGACTCCTCGGGTGAAGTGGTTGAGGTTCTTGTTAGCTTGGTGCCCAATTCAGTCGGCAATAATATAGAAGGCATTAAGCCCAGAGGCGTTATACATTGGGTTTCTGAAAACAAAAGTGTCGATGCTGAAATTCGTTTATACGATCGTTTGTTTAATCACCCTAACCCGGATGCCGGTGAAGAAAACTTTTTAACACATATCAATCCAGAAAGTTTTTCAGTTATTACAGCACGCATTGAGCCTGATGCCGCAAGGGCTAAGCCCGAAGAGATTTTCCAGTTTGAGCGAGAAGGTTATTTTGTTGCAGACCGTTATGATCATCGTCCTGCGGACGAGAAACTAGTCTTTAATCGCACCATTGGCTTACGCGATACGTGGTCGTCTAAATAAATTAGCTGATAAGCGGAGTGAAAGAAATGTCTTTAAAAATATACAATACGCTAACGGCACAGAAAGAAATCTTTCAGCCGATTGAAGCTAATAAAGTAAAAATGTATGTCTGTGGTATGACCGTTTACGACTATTGTCATATTGGTCATGCACGGGTTTTGATCAGCTTTGATGTGATCACCCGTTATTTAAGGCATATCGGTTATGACGTGACTTATATTCGAAATATCACCGATGTCGATGACAAGATTTTTGCCCGTGCCGCTGAAAATGGCGAAGCCTATGACGCACTGACGCAACGTTTTATAGATGCCATGCATGACGATGAAGCAGCTTTATCTGTTATTTCGCCAGACCAGGAGCCTAGGGCTACTGAGCATATTCAAGAAATTATTCATATGATTCAGCGTCTGATCGAAAACGATCATGCTTATGCTGCCGATAATGGCGATGTGTATTATGCGATTGATAAGTTTCAAGACTACGGTAAGTTAAGCAAGCGAAATACCGATGAGTTACTTGCGGGTGCGCGTATTGATGTTGAAAAACATAAGCGTAACCCGCTCGATTTTGTATTGTGGAAAGCGGCAAAACCAAGTGAAGCCAGTTGGGCGTCACCTTGGGGTGATGGTCGCCCCGGCTGGCATATTGAATGCTCGGCGATGTCTACTTGTTGTTTGGGGGATACTTTCGATATTCATGGTGGTGGTCCAGATCTTAAATTCCCGCATCATGAAAATGAAATTGCGCAATCTGAAGGTGCAACGGGCAAAAAGTATGTAAATTACTGGATGCATGCGGGTGCAGTTCGCGTGAATAAAGAAAAGATGTCTAAGTCGCTGGGCAACTTCTTTACCATTCGTGAAGTCTTGGAAAAATACTCTGCCGAAGTGATTCGCTACTTTTTGGTATCCAGTCATTATCGTAGCCAGGTTGATTATTCTGAAGACAACTTGGTCGAAGCGAATGCAACTTTAGATCGTTTATATCAAGCTTTACGTGGGCTTAATGAAAGTGATTTTTCATCAACAGAATTAGAGCCGTCTTATGTGTCTCGATTCAAGTCTTCAATGGATGATGATTTCAATACACCAGAAGCCTTGGCAGTGATGTTTGATTTGGTGCGTGAATTAAATGTTGCTCGCACAGAGGAATCTGCAAAAGTTGCTGTTTTAGCGATAACCCTAAAAACCCTAGGTGAAGTTTTGGGTATTCTTCAGTTAGATCCTGAAGCTTACTTCAAAGGTGAATCTGCTGAGGGTTTATCGAACGATGAAATTGATCTCTTAGTTCAAAATCGAACAAGTGCTCGAACAAATAAAGACTGGGCAGAGTCAGATCGTATCCGTGATTTGTTATTAGAACAGGGGATAAACCTCGATGACAGTAAAGATGGCACAAGCTGGCGCCGCACTTAGGTACCTCTCGCACAAACGGATGGTAGTTTCTTTGGTCAGTCGTTTGGTGACCGTAATGGTCAGTAGCGCGATATCATGGCGATTACTTACTCGTTGATATCAGGTAGTAGCTGGCAGCAGTAGTTCAAATCTTAAATTATCTTGGGGTTAAGTGTTTTTTAATTTAGCTCCTGGTTTAAAAGCTCAGTTCACGCTGGGCTTTTTTATGGGTAGTTTATTGAAATTGATATTATTTAATGCGAACATCTGTAAGCTGAAAGAAGGGTATTGTCGGACTGAATTATTAGCTTGGTGTAACATGAATGAAAAACAGATAGAGGGCTTAGATCGTAATGAGGTGTATTCTAAGAATATGAGCCTGGAAACTGAGCCAGCTTATTCCGTATCAGCATCCACGGTCAGGCCATTGATTGAGTATTTGCATGATAAGGGCATGTCTCATGCTGAGATAAAAGCACAGCACGAGGGTGCAATGCTTTGTCTGGCTGAGTCTGATGCACGGGTTTCAGTTAACGAATACCATGCTTTATGGAAAACGACAATTGCCTTCAGCAAAAATGAGGCGCTGGGATTAAATTTGGCGTTAACTCAGAATTGTTTAGAAATGGGGATTGTGGGGCATGTGGTGTTTAACAGTGACACCATGAGGCTGGGTTTAGAAAACTATATACGCCTCTTTCGAATCGTCAATGACTCGCTTCTCCTTTATTTGGATGAGGATTTTAATCATGGTCATTTGGTGTTCAGGCATCAATCGATTAAGCATTACTGTATTCCGGATATAGAGCGCTCATTTGTGATATCTGCTAAGCGATGTCAATATTGGTTGGGGGTGCAACAGCCATTTGTTGGTGTTTATTTTCAGCATAAGCCACCTAGTTACGCAGAACAGTACCGAAAAGTATTTAAATGTCCAGTGTATTTTAATCAGCCAGATAGCAAAATTGTGTTTGATCGAAAGGCACTGGATTTGCCGCCAAAGCATCATAATCCCTCATTAAAAGAAGCAACTTTACAATATGCAAACCAGCTTCTTGATGAACTTCGACAAACTAAGTTAAGTGAGCAAATCCGTCGCATGATTGAGAGAAGCCTGAATCATAAGGAATCTGATATTCAGAGTATTGCTCAGAAATTGAATATGAGTAAAGAGGCGCTGTATAAGCGTCTCAAAATGGAAGGGCAGGTTTTTCAAAAGTTACTTGATAATGTTCGATTGAATAAAGCCTGCCAATTATTAACTTATTCATCTATTTCACCCACTGAAATTGCTTATATCTTAGGGTTTTCAGAGTTAAGCGCTTTTAGTCGAGCTTTCAAGCGTTGGACCGGGGTGTCACCTCGAGTGTACCGAGCGAATGGACTTTCATATTAACTGAAACTTGCTTTGTTAGAGTACGAGTAAACAAGGTCAATTAAATCCTGCACAGTGTTTATTTTCTCGGCTACCTCATCTTCGATTTCAATATTAAAAGTTTCTTCAAAAGCCATCATCAATTCAACGCTATCCAGTGAATCTGCCTCTAGGTCATCTATTAAATTAGCTTCCGGGACTATTTTGTCGAGAGAAATGCTTAGTTGAGATTGAATGATTTTTTTAACACTTTTTATAAGATCTTGCATGTTGTCTCCTGACGTTTTTATAAATGACTGAATATTAAGCTGGCATTGGTGCCGCCAAAGCCGAAGCTGTTGCTGAGAATGTGCTTTAAATTCGCTTCTCGATAATTTTGGATAATTGGCATTGATGAAAATTCATCTTCAAGTGTTGTCAAATTGGCATTTGCGCTGATGAAGTTGTTTTGCATCATCAATAAGCTATAAATTGCTTCATGTGCACCTGCTGCGCCAAGTGAGTGGCCACTTAAAGATTTAGTGGAACTGATCTCGGGTATTTTTGTTTGAAATACAGCTTTAATTGCGCTGAGTTCTGCTCTGTCACCAACCGGCGTACTGGTTCCATGGGCATTAATGTAGTCAATCTTAGGTAAGCCGGCCTGCATCCATGCTTGTTGCATGCATCGACGTGCACCTTCACCTGATGGTTGAACCATATCTGCGCCGTCTGAGGTTGCGCCATAACCACTTATCTCTGCGTAAATAGGCGCTTTTCTTGCTAAAGCATGTTCCATTTCTTCAATCACTAAAATGCCTGCACCACCGGAAATGACGAATCCATCACGGCTGCTGTCAAATGGACGGGATGCTTGTTGAGCTTGATCATTGAATTTTTGTGAAAGCGCTCCCATCGCGTCAAACTGTAAGGCAAGACTCCAGTGTGCAGCATCGGCACCGCCAGCGAACACTATGCTCTGCTTGCCAAGTTGAATTTGCTCAACTGCGTTACCAATGCAATGCGCGCTAGTCGCACAAGCGGAGGTGACTGAATAATTTACGCCTCGTATGCCAAAAAAAGTAGCCAGAACGGAAGAGGCTGAGCTGCACATACCTTTGGTTACTCTATAGGGCCCAACCTTTCGGATACCTTGATTGCGAAATAGGTCAACAGCTTCATGAATGTCTTGAGTGGCTGGGCCGCCAGTAGATACGATAAGTCCAGTTTGCTCATCATGGATTTCTGTTGTCGATAATCGGGCATCATCAATTGCTTGTTGCAGGGCTAAATATGCATATCCTGAAGCTTGGTTCATAAAGCGATAATGTTTTCGATCAATGAAATCCGCTGGACTAATATCGATATTGCCACTGATTTGTGAGCGTAAACCATGCTTTTGAAATTGTTCATCTGGCTTGATGCCTGAACGAGTTTCTTTAAGTGAATGAGTTACAACATCAGCATGATTCCCAAGGCTGGAAATAATGCCGATTCCAGTTATTACGGCTCGTTTAAGAGGAGGGGAGTGCTTTTTGTTGCTGTTCGTTTTCAGGTTCATTTTGCGTTGCCTCCACAGTTCTGCTCCATAGGAATAAGGCCCACGCGTAAATTTCTACTGCTATAAATATGTTGATTATCAACAAAGACATTGCCATCAGCGATTCCCACTACAATGTCTTTTACCAATACGCGTTTAATATCAAGTTGATAGCGGACGCGCTGATGATGCGGTAATACTTCTCCGAAGAATTTGACTTCGCCTACGCCTAAGGCTCGTCCTTTACCTTTATGTCCAGACCAGGCTAAAAAGAATCCTAGGCTCTGCCAGAGTGCGTCGAGACCTAAGCATCCGGGCATAACGGGGTCTCCCCGAAAATGACAGGCGAAAAACCATAAGTCTGGACGTATATCGAATTCCGCGTGTAAATAACCTTTTGAAAATTGACCATTTTCTAGTGAGATATCTGTTATCCGGTCAATCATGCGCATTGGTGCGCTCGGAAGCTGCATTTGAGGGGGTATGGGGGTGTTAAATAAACTATCCAGATCGTTGCTGGAAAACTGATTTTTTTTAATCACGGTGTAAGTCCTGTCGTTTGTAAGCAGGTCACACTATAGGAGGGATAAATTTAGGAATCTTGACTTTGTGATTATGAAACTTGACCCAAAAAAAGAATGCGTAGTTGGGCTATGCATTCTTTTGAGTTGGATTGATTTGTTGAAATTAAAAATCGGATTAATGTAGAAGGTCGGCAGCGTAAAGTGTATTTTCCATTAAGGTGGCAACGGTCATTGGGCCTACTCCGCCGGGAACCGGAGTGATCCATCCAGCTCTTTCAAACGCACGATCAAACTCTATATCGCCGACTAGTTTACCGTTGTCCAGTCTATTAATGCCTACATCGATTACAATTGCACCTGGTTTTATCCATTCGCCTTTAACCAGCCCTGGTTTGCCGGCTGCGACAACTAATATATCTGCCTGCGCCACTTTTTCTGGTAAGTTTTGTGTGAATCGATGGGTGGTTGTGACAGTGCATCCAGCCAGCAGTAACTCTAGCCCCATTGGGCGCCCAACAATATTTGATGCGCCTACAATAACGGCATCCATGCCTTTGATAATTTGGCCGGTACTTTCAAGTAGGGTCATGATACCTTTTGGGGTGCACGATCTGAGCAAAGGCATTCTTTGTGCTAAACGGCCTACATTGAAAGGATGAAATCCATCAACATCTTTATCGGGCTTGATTCTTTCTAGCAAACGGTTGCTATCTAAATGTTTAGGTAAGGGAAGTTGAACTAGTATGCCATCAATTTCTTCATCTGCATTATATTTATCAATTAGTGATTCCAGCTCTTCTTGGCTTGTGTTTTCTGAAAGAGTTAATGTTTCAGATTTAAACCCTACTTCTTTACATGAGTTTGTTTTATTGCGGACATATACTTCAGATGCAGGATCAGCACCTACAAGTATAACGACTAAGCCGGGTGGTCGTTTACCTTGTTCGGCTCTTTTTTTGACGCCTTCAACAATGCGTTCTTTGAGTTGAGTTGAAATGATTTTGCCATTAATCAATGTTGCAGTCATGCTTGGTTTCTCGACCCGGTAATATAAAGGCGCGCATTTTCTCATGCTCTTGGTTGAATAAAAAGCAATATGGAAAAAAACGCCATAAATATTAATTTTAAAACTAAATGTAGTTGACGAGCATAAAATGCGGTTGTATTATTCGCGCCATCTTTTGAAGGGCAAACCTCTTGCAGGAATGTGTTTTGAATAGATATGTCGGGGTATAGCGCAGTCTGGTAGCGCGCCTGCTTTGGGAGCAGGATGTCGGGAGTTCGAATCTCTCTACCCCGACCATTTATAGTTGCTTCATGCGGCTATAAATAAAACCTTAGGGTTCGAGCGCCCGTAGCTCAGTTGGATAGAGCAACGGCCTTCTAAGCCGTGGGTCGCAGGTTCGAAT
>CAXBDA010000079.1:0-12070 GCA_963974595.1 uncultured Oleiphilus sp.
AACAGGATAAATTTCACAGTGTGCCAATCATTTATCTATCTGCAGAAGATGACCTAAATAAACAACTCCACGCCATGAGCATAGGTGGGGACGACTTTCTAACAAAACCAATTGACCCTAAACACCTTATCGCAACACTTCAAAACAGAGGTAGGCGAGCACGTTCATTAATTGCGCTCATGATCAGAGACAGCCTGACGGGGTTATACAATCATACTCATACCTTGCACTTACTAGAGATCGAAATAAACAAGGCAACCGAGCGAAACAAGCCTGTTTGCTTTGCCATGCTTGATATCGATTTCTTCAAAAAAATAAATGATAGTTATGGCCACCCCATTGGCGATAGAGTGCTCAAGAGTTTATCTCTATTTTTAAAACAACGCCTCAGAAAAACGGACCATATAGGCCGATATGGCGGAGAAGAGTTTGCCATTGTTTTGCCCAACACAACTGAACGCGACGCCAAAGTCATTATCAATGAAATACGTGAGCGCTTTGCTGAATTGCCGCAACCTGCCGGTAGTGATTCTTTTAATGTCACTTTCAGCTGCGGCATTGCATTATCTGATCAAGACAGTGCACAATCATTGTGTGAAAAAGCGGATCAAGCACTCTACGATGCGAAACGAAACGGCCGCAATACAGTACGTGGTTACAATATGGACATGTAAGCAAACCTGCTTGTAAATAGCTCAAAATATGGGCAAACTAGCCACAAAACTGTAGATATATTGCAATATTTGGCTTGCAGTATTGCATGCAAAATCCCCCCCCATTAGAATTTTGCACATTCCCTATTTGTGAGTAATATTGATATGCCGCACATTCTTGTACTTCATGGCCCTAATTTGAACATGCTCGGCACAAGAGAACCCAAAATTTATGGCTGTGAGACTCTAGATGATATAAATAAACGTTTAACATCTTCAGCCAACAACCACACCTTCTCGCTAGATCATTTCCAAAGCAATGCCGAACATTTATTGATAGATCGAATACATCAGGCAAAACGTTCTGGCACCGATTTTATCATTATCAACCCTGCGGCATTTACCCATACTAGTGTAGCTATAAGAGATGCCTTACTTGCAGTCAGCATTCCATTTATTGAAGTCCATATATCCAATGTTCATAGCCGGGAAACATTTCGCCAACATTCTTATTTTTCAGATATAGCATTGGGGGTAATTTGTGGCCTTGGAAGTACTGGATACGACTTCGCCCTACACAAAGCGATCGAGATATTGAAATCTTAATACAGGAATAATCATGGACATTCGTAAGATTAAAAAACTAATTGAACTGATCACCGAATCAGATGTTGAAGAGCTGGAAATAAAAGAAGGCGAAGAAACCATTCGAATCAGTCGGCGCTCAAAGCAAGTTATTAACCAAGCGCCTGTTGCGCCTGCACCACACGCGAACATCTCAGTTAGCACGGCAACACCAACCGAGCAAGCACCAAAAGAAGCAAACACCGCAATCACGATCAATGCTCCGATGGTCGGCACCTTCTACAGATCACCATCACCTGATTCTTCACCTTTTGTAGAGGTCGGCCAGAGCATCAAAGAAGGCGACACTATCTGTATCATTGAAGCAATGAAAATGATGAATCCAATTGAAGCCGATCGTAGTGGTGTCGTACAAACCATCAACGCAAATGATAGCGAGCCTGTTGAATTTGACCAAGTACTTTTCACGATCGCTTAATTAAGACAGCCCAGGATTAACAACATGCTTAAAAAAGTCTTAATTGCAAACAGAGGCGAAATTGCTCTGAGAATATTACGTGCCTGTAAAGAAATGGGCATAGCTTCAGTCGCTGTTCATTCAAAAGTTGACAGAGATTTAATGCACGTACGTTTGGCAGACGAGTCTGTTTGTATCGGCAACAACAACCCAACTGAAAGCTATCTGAACACCCCTGCCATTATCAGTGCCGCTGAGGTAACAGGCGCACAAGCAATACACCCGGGGTATGGATTTCTAGCAGAGAATGCCGACTTTGCCGAGCAAGTCGAAAAAAGTGGCTTCATATTTATCGGGCCACCAGCAAATGTTATCCGCTTAATGGGTAATAAAGTGTCGGCCATTAAAGCAATGACAGCCGCAGGTGTACCTACTGTTCCTGGTTCGAACGGCCCAATCACCAACAATAAAGACAGAACAAAAGCGATTGCCGCAAAAATAGCTTATCCCGTTATTATCAAGGCAGCTTCGGGCGGCGGCGGCAGAGGGATGCGCGTTGTTTACAAAGAAGAAGAACTCTTGAGCTCAATTGATCTAACACAGATGGAAGCTAAAACTGCATTTGGCGACGATACGGTCTATTTAGAAAAATATCTTGATAGACCTCGCCATGTCGAGGTGCAAGTATTAGCAGACAATTTTGGCAATGTTATACATTTAGGTGACCGGGACTGCTCCTTGCAACGCAGGCACCAAAAGGTAATGGAAGAAGCGCCGGCACCAAATATCAACGAAACCGCACGCCAAGCCGCCTTTGAAGCATGCGTAAAGGCATGTAAAGACATTGAATATCGAGGTGCAGGGACATTTGAATTCCTCTATCAAGATGAACAGTTTTACTTTATTGAAATGAATACCCGTATACAAGTAGAACACCCTGTAACAGAAATGATCACTGGTATTAATATTGTCAAAGAGCAGATTCGTATTGCAAGCGGCTTGCCCTTATCTGTATCTCAAAATGAAATCACTTTTAAAGGCCATGCTATTGAATGCCGTATCAATGCAGAGAACCCGACTACATTTATTCCAAGCCCAGGTACGGTGACTCAATTCCATGCACCGGGCGGTTTAGGCGTCAGAGTAGACTCTCACCTGTATAATGGTTATCAAGTTCCACCTTATTATGACTCGCTTATCGCCAAGTTAATTTGTCATAGCGAAGATCGAATCGCTGCCTTAAACCGTACAGCGAATGCTTTGGATGAAATGATTGTTGATGGCATTCAATCAAATATCCCGCTTCACCGCCAGTTAGTAGCAGATGAAGGTTTTAGGGCTGTAGAATTCAACATTCACTATTTAGAAAAACTGATTTCAAAACAATAGCCACTTTAATATCAATTAGTTAGGATAATGAGTAGTCATGAGCTGGATTCAACTAAAAGCACTGATATCTCCGACACAAGCTGAGGCCATGGAAGAAAGCCTAATGGCAGCAGGTGCCAGCTCAGTCACCTATGAAGATGCAAAAGATCAACCCGTTCTTGAACCGGCGCTAGGCACCACCCCTTTATGGGACGCAACCATCATTACCGGCTTGTTTACGGCCGACGAAGATATGCAGCTAGCGCACCGAATTGCCAGCGATGTTTTCAAAAATTTAACACAGGAAACGCTTCCTGAATACCATGTCGAGATACTTGAAAATCAGGACTGGACTCGTACCTGGATGACGCACTTTAAACCTATGCAGTTTGGCAAGCGCCTTTGGATTTGCCCAAGCTGGCAGGAAGCACCAGACGAAGAGGCTGTTAATTTATTATTAGATCCTGGATTGGCTTTTGGCACAGGCACCCACCCAACCACCTCACTATGTTTACAATGGTTAGACCAGCAAGATGACACGCTTAGCGGCAAGATCTTAATTGACTATGGCTGCGGCTCAGGCATCTTAGGCATCGCTGGGCTGCTATTGGGTGCATCCAAGGTAATTGGGGTTGATAATGACCCCCAGGCTTTAACCGCGAGCAATGACAATCTAGCCCGAAATAAACTCGACAGCAAACGGCTAGCGACCTACCTACCCGATGACCTTCCGAGTGTGAATGCAGATATTTTACTTGCCAATATCCTTGCCCAACCTCTTTATGAATTAAGGGAAAGACTGACCCGTTTAACCAAAACCAACGGCTCTATTGTGCTATCAGGCATACTAGAAGAGCAAGCAGCTGAACTTCGTCAATATTATGCAGAATACTTTTTAATGGATGAGATTGTGCTCGAAAATGGTTGGGCTCGCTTGACCGGAATAAAAAAAGAGCGATAATAATTTCACCTTTTTATAGGATTAGAGCTTAGGCATGACAGACTCTCAACTGACACAATGTCCACATTGTAAAGCCTCATTTAAAGTATCTGAAGAACAATTAAATGCGGCCAATGGAAGAGTACGTTGCGGTGCCTGTCTTAATGTATTCGATGCCATTGCCTATCAAATCACACCCCCCACTAAACACGACAAAACGTTCACTTCAGAACAAACAAACACATCCATTCTTGACGAAGACTTTTCCTTTGAATTAGATGATGCTGTCGATTTAGAAGATGAATTATTGGGTAACGATAAAGCAGACATTAATGCAAAAGATGATAGCTCGGTCTTTGCTGATGACCCAGAAGAAGATAAGCTCGAAAAAGGCTATTCTGGTTCAACAAAATTTGGTGATGAATTGAGCGCTTCATTTCTAGAGCTTGATAAATCGAGTACAGATCCATTTAAAACCCAGTTTCTGAAGGATGATTCCCCTGAAATATCAGATACTGAAACGGTTGATGAAAGCTGGACATCTAACATTCTAGATGACCTAGAAGAACCAAGCCATGACAAAGTCGAGCCTAATTTCAATTTAAATGACAAAATAGATGAACCCGAATCAATAGACTTAAGCCCATCGCCAGAACCTTTTTTAGCAAATGATTCTCCTCACTTCGATCAAAAAGATTTAAATGCACTGAAGTTTCAATACGATCAAGACCCTACTCCGAAGAAAAATTGGTTAACCGGTACAGTATTATTTTTAGTGAATTTGGCATTATTAATCCTATTAATCACCCAAGCCAGCTGGTTTCACTATGAAAAACTCGTTAAATACCCCAAGCTTGCAGAGGCCTATAAGTTTGCATGTTCTCAACTCGGCTGCACATTACCCGTCTTATCGGATGTTTCAAAAATAGAAAATAGAAACCTAGTTGTTCGAAGCCATCCAACAACATTTAATGCACTCATCATAGAAACTATTATCACTAACCATGCTAATTTTGAACAAAAATTTCCAAATATCAGCTTGACGTTTTCCAATATAAATAATCAAGTCGTTGCACAACGACTATTCAAACCATCGGAATACCTGAATCAAGACGTACTTGAATGGCCTGGTATGCCCTCTGAGCAACCGATTCAAATTACGCTCGAAATAATTGACCCGGGAGCAGAAGCCGTTAACTACAAGATGAACTTTCATCTTCCGCAGAGCTCAAACATTGATCAATAAGCTGATCAAATGTCAACCAATTAGAGCAAAATATAACCAAAAAAAATTGTCCTTTCCCCTTTTCGCCCTTCTACTCAAAGAGTATCATTAGCGCCCCTAAAGAAAGCCGTTATTTGAATGAGTGCCAAGCCTATAAATGGAATTTACTTGGTGTTGCTGTTTACTACACCAGAGATACATCGTGCTTAAAGACAATGCGCCTAGAATTGGTCCCCACCAACTCAAAAACAGATTGATACTTGCGCCAATGGCTGGCGTAACAGATAAACCTTTTAGGCAATTATGTCGTGAGCAAGGTGCTGCCATGGCGGTATCAGAAATGGTGATCGCAGATTCTAGTTTTTGGAAAACCAGAAAATCGGCCCACCGGCTTGACCACCGAGGTGAAGATCTCCCTGTTTCAGTTCAAATTGCGGGTGGCGACCCTGAGATACTCGCCATCGCCGCAAAGCTAAACCAAGATATGGGTGCTCAGATTATAGATATCAACATGGGCTGCCCCGCAAAAAAAGTTTGTAATAAAGCCGCTGGCTCAGCATTAATGAAAGATGAGAAGCTTGTGCAAGCCATTCTTGAGGCGGTGGTTTCGGCTGTCGATATACCGATCACCTTAAAAATCAGAACCGGGTGGGACATTCACAACAAAAATGCTTTAACGATTGCCAGAATGGCTGAAGCATCCGGCATACAAGCCTTGGCAATACATGGAAGAACACGTACCTGCGCTTATAAAGGTCATGCTGAATACGAGACAATTGCTAAGGTAAAACAACATTTATCTATTCCTGTATTCGCAAATGGCGATATTGATTCTCCCGAAAAAGCACTTGAAGTACTAAATTATACACAAGCCGATGGCTTACTGATTGGTCGGGCAGCGCAAGGTGTGCCCTGGATATTTGATGACATCCATTACTATCTTGAGCACGGAAAAAGAAGACCCACAAAACCACTAAAAGAAAGACAAGACATCATTTTGACTCATCTGCAAAATTTACATGATTTTTATGGTGACAAGATGGGCCATAGAATTGCAAGAAAGCATATTGGCTGGTATCTCAAAGCTAATGCGAGCCACACTGATTTCATCAAAAAATTTAACCAATTAGAGCGCCCTGAGGCACAGATCTCAGCCATAAAAACAGAGTTTGAAAGACAAAAACATCTACAACTAAAGAAAGAGGAACAAGCCGCATGAGCACTGAAGCAGTAATTGAAAGCCCTTCCCAGGCGCAAACAGCGACGGATCATACCGTTATTGAAAACGCATCCACCCTAAGAGACTGTGTTGAATCAACGCTGAGCAATTATTTTGCACAATTGGATGGCGCACCGGTTACCGACGTATACCAACTTGTTCTAACCGAAGTCGAAGCGCCACTTCTAGAACAGGTATTAAAATATACCCGCAACAATCAAACAAAAGCCTCTACTCTTCTAGGCTTAAATCGCGGCACTCTTCGTAAAAAATTGAAACAATACGGACTACTTTAAACCTTAATTTTTCAGCCATAAGTTTTGGAAGTTTTTATGCATAGCACGAACGATTTTGTTCAAGTAAAACGCGCTTTAATCAGTGTTTCCGATAAAACCGGCATCGTCGAATTTGCCACAGCACTAAATGAATTAGGTGTTGAAATTTTATCGACAGGCGGTACCTATAAATTACTAAAAGACAACAAGCTGCCGGCTATCGAAGTATCCGACTATACTGGTTTTCCTGAAATGATGGACGGTCGTGTCAAAACCTTACACCCGAAAATTCATGGTGGCATTTTAGGTCGCCGAGGCCAAGATGATCAGGTAATGACAGATCATGCCATCCAAGCCATCGATATGGTTGTGGTAAACCTGTACCCCTTTGAACAAACCGTGGCCAACCCAGACTGCTCTCTTGAAAATGCGATTGAAAATATTGATATCGGCGGCCCGACGATGGTGCGTGCAGCGGCAAAAAACCATCCTTTCGTAAATATTGTAGTGAACACGGGTGATTACTCAGAAATCTTATCTGAAATGCGTACCAATAAATCAGCGACAAGCCTGGCAACACGCTTCAACCTTGCAATTAAAGCTTATGAGCACACAGCCGCTTATGATGGCGCCATCGCAAATTATTTTGGCAAAAAAGTGCCCGGTGGCAATACTGACTTCCCAAGAACCTATAATATTCAGATGACTCAGGCTCAAACATTGCGCTATGGCGAAAACCCTCATCAGAAGAGTGCATTTTATATCGAAAAGAATTGCCCGGTAGATTCTATTTCAGGCGCCAAACAGATCCAAGGCAAAGAGCTTTCTTTCAACAATATTGCCGATACTGATTCAGCCTTAGAAACCGTTAAACTTTTTGAACAAGCTGCCTGCGTCATTGTGAAACATGCCAATCCTTGCGGCGTGGCACAAAGCGATTCAATTCAAACTGCCTACGATTTGGCGTATGCAACTGACCCAGAATCTGCTTTTGGCGGCATTATTGCTTTTAACCGACCACTCGATGCGCAAACAGCGCAAAATATTATTGATAGACAATTCGTGGAAGTCATTATTGCGCCGAGCATTAGCGAAGAAGCCAAGGCCGTCATTTCCAGCAAACAAAATATCCGTTTATTAGAGTCTGGCGCTTTCCAGAAGAGCCAAGGGTCATTAGATTACAAGCGTGTTAATGGCGGCTTACTCATTCAAGACAGGGATCTCGAATTAGTTGATGCTTCCGACTTAAAAGTGGTCACTAAACGCAAACCGACACCGGTAGAAATTGCTGATTTGTTATTTTCTTGGAAAGTAGCCAAAATGGTTAAATCCAACGCGATTGTTTATGCAAAAAATGCACAAACCGTCGGTATAGGCGCAGGCCAAATGAGCCGAGTTAATTCTGCACGCATTGCTGTCATTAAAGCAGAGCATGCAGGCTTAGCCGTTGAAGGCTCTGTCATGGCATCCGATGCCTTCTTCCCATTTAGAGATGGCATTGATAATGCCGCTAAAGCAGGCGTTAGCTGTGTCATTCAACCGGGCGGCTCTATGCGCGACCAAGAAGTGATTGATGCTGCAAATGAGCATGGTTTAGCAATGGTGTTTACCGGTCAGCGTCATTTTAGACATTAAGTCTTACTCTTAACAAAACACACTAACAAGCAGGGTTGATCGTAAATGATACACCCTGCTTTCTTGATACCGACATCCGTTCCAATGATCACTACGTCAGTATCGATCATCATCAAAGCCATTCATCATAAAAAACTGTCCTGAATTTTTTATTTCGGGTTACACTTAAAAACTGTAATAAAATTTGCATGAATGCAAAACTCATTACCTGAGGATTTTTTTGTGTCTGACTATATACGAATTAAAGTACGCGGCTATCACCTTGACCAACACGGACACCTGAACAACAATGGCTACACGCGTTTTTTTGAAGAGGCCAGATGGTCTCTTTTTGAAAATTACAATGCCATCGAATTTTTCTCCCAGCTAGATTTGACGCTGACACTGGTCAATAGCAACATCAACTATCGTCACCCTTGCTTCTTTAATGACGCCCTTGAAGTTCACACTAAAGTGATGCGCATTGGCAATTCCAGCTGTAAAATTGAACAAACCATTTATATTGAAGAAACCAGTCAAATCATTGCAGAAGCCAGTCATACTTTCGTATTGATGGATAACCAAGAACACAAAGCCATTCCTATTCGTGGCCAAGCTCGCGACAAGCTAGCGCAATTAGCAAACTCATCTTAATTCAGCCTTTCAGTACCGCGTTTATGCATAGCTAATCTTGTTTCGTCCAATGATTTTATCTAAGCCATGAATGCGGTATCCTTGCCGGCGAATTTTTCGCGTTTCTTTTTATACTTACTTATTCGATTTTATCGGAAGAAATACCCAACTCAGACTTAAATGAAGATATCAGGTTTATAATATGAATATTTTAGTAATTGGTAGTGGTGGTCGAGAACATGCTCTTGCTTGGAAAGCAGCTCAAAACGAATTAGTCGAAACTGTCTATGTTGCACCGGGCAATGCTGGCACAGCGAGCGAAACCAAACTAAAAAATCTTGATATCGATATCATGGACTTTTCAGCCTTGGCTGAGTTTGCTGAAAATAACAAGGTTGCCCTGACCATCGTTGGCCCTGAAGCACCACTTGTTGGCGGCATAGTAGATTTCTTCCAAGCTAAACATCTTCGCTGCTTTGGCCCTAACAAGGGTGCCGCACAACTTGAAGGCTCAAAAGCATTTACCAAAGACTTTTTAGCTCGCCATAATATCCCAACCGCTGACTATCAGAACTTTACCGAAGTAGAACCAGCCTTAGCTTATTTGCAAGAAAAAGGCGCGCCTATTGTCATCAAGGCAGACGGATTGGCCGCAGGTAAAGGCGTCATCGTGGCAATGACGTTAAATGAAGCGGAAGATGCAGTACGCGACATGCTTTCTGGTAATGCGTTTGGCGCTGCAGGCTGTCGTGTGGTAATTGAAGAATTCTTAGAGGGCGAAGAAGCTAGCTTTATCGTAATCGCCGATGGTAAAAATGCTTTAGCTATGGCAACTAGCCAAGACCATAAACGTGTTGGCGATGGTGATACTGGGCCAAACACCGGCGGAATGGGCGCATATTCACCCGCCCCCGTGGTAACAGCAGAGGTTCATCAGCGCATTATGGACCAAGTCATCAAGCCAACACTTGAAGGCATGGCGAAAGAAGGCAATGACTATACGGGTTTTCTTTATGCTGGTTTAATGATATCCCCAGCTGGCGACATCAAAGTAATTGAATACAACTGCCGTTTTGGTGATCCTGAAACCCAACCCATCATGATGCGCCTAAAATCAGACTTAGTGTCTCTGTGCCAATCTGCTCTGGATAAAACCTTAGATAAACAAACCACAAACTGGGATGAACGCGCTGCAGTAGGCGTCGTTTTAGCAGCCGGTGGTTATCCGGCAAGTTACGAGAAAGGCCATATAATTTCAGGTTTAGATTCTAGCTTGAATAATGATTCAACAGCCAAAGTATTCCATGCTGGCACAGCCCTGAATGCCGGAGATATAGTGAGTTCAGGCGGCCGAGTTCTGTGCGCTACAGCATTAGGTAATAGTGTATTGGAAGCACAGGAACTTGCTTATTCACTCGCTAAAGTGATCAGCTGGTCAGGCAGTTTTTACCGTAAAGACATAGCCTACCGCGCCATTGCCAGAGAACAGCAGACATAATTCATCTAACCATCAGACAATTGCCATCAGACAATTGCCATCAGACAATAGAGATAGCGCCATGCTCGACGAAATTGCTCAATTTACTCAAGATCTGGCAGTCGAGGCAGGTTGCTTAATTGCCGAACAGCGCAAAAATGGCAGCCTTCAGCATAACTATAAAGACCAACAAGAGCTTGTGACTTCAGCAGATATTGCTGCCGACAAGCTCATTATTGACAAAATCCAGAGCACCTATCCAAACCATAGAATTCTTTCTGAAGAAACCTATACGAATAAAGACACCCTTAAAGACCTTTCATCTCCCATCTGGATTATTGACCCGATAGACGGCACTGTAAACTATGCTCACGGCCATCAAATGGTCGCAATCTCTATCGCCTTTGCTTGCGATGGCGAAGTAAAGCTAGGTGTTGTCCACAACCCATTTATGCAAGAAACCTTTCATGCTGTATTAGGCAGAGGCGCTTTCTTAAATGGGCAAAATATTGAAGTCAGCCGTGCAGACACTCTCAGAAAATCTCTTATCGCAACGGGTTTCCCATACGATAAAACTACCGTGCCAGAAATTATGGCACGCACGCAGAAAGTATTAATGGCTTGTCAGGATATTCGGCGTTTAGGTTCAGCCGCTCTGGATATTTGCTGGGTCGCGTGTGGCAGATTAGACGGTTATTTTGAATCACTCAGCCCATGGGATTTTGCAGCTGCAAGAGTCATTGCACTAGAAGCAGGTGCAATATGTGGCCACTTTCAAGATATTCCCGAGGATATTCCTGCCTGTATTTTTGACCAAAACCTACTGATAAGCACCCCTGAAATCTATAACGACTTACATGACCTTTTATATCCTGCATGCCGATTGACACAACCCTTGTAAAGTGTTCTGGCCTAATAACATAAACGCTGCTAACAATGGCGTAGTAATTGGGCGAGGATTTTTGCGTTTTTGCAAAAATGGTGACAGTTTGCCCAAGTCCTGCAAGATGTACTGGTTATATCATTTGTAGTTTATGCTGATCATTGTTAGGCCTGAAGAGTCAAATGAATCAGCAGGCTCAATATAAAAATTTGATTTTAGGAACACTGAACTAGGAATAAAATTAATTGAGTTGTTACTGGAGCTTAAGATTATCCGAAAATTGTGACTTAAGTTTATCCGTTTGCTTATTTCTAGATTAATGAGGTATTAGTAAATTGCAGAAATACACTCCTTCATTAGTTAGTGGCAGCTTGGTACCAACCGGTCACTGACTAGATTTGTTGAACTGGCCTAATTGTCATAATTTCGATGACCGAAGGAATGAGCGGAAGTGGCCCAAAGCGGTACCTTTTGGGAATACTAAATACCACTAGCAACGAGCACAAAGCACTACCTTTTTAGTTTGAATAAATCCTCTACTAAAACTAACAAAGTTGAGCAAAAGCAGCCCTTATTGAAATGTCGGTAGATTGAAGGCAAAGAGCAAAAGAAAATGATTTTGAGTTCTCTTGGCGGGATTCGGTTTCAGCCGAAAGCGGTTTCTAAAAGAAACCGCTGGCTAACAATACAAAGAGGATATATTTACTGAATGATTCTCATTTGTCACCGACCCCTAAAATT
>CAXBDA010000080.1:0-11964 GCA_963974595.1 uncultured Oleiphilus sp.
ACAAATACAAATACAAATACAAATACAAATACAAATACAAATACAAATACAAATACAAAATAATTATTGAGTCATTATCGTTATTTATGGGTAATAAACATAATCACAGGAATTACTTGATCAGACCAGTCAATCATCCTCTTAAACAAAGAGGGGTTGCCCTGATGCTGGTGATCTTCGTTTTTGCTTTAGTGTCCATTTTGTCTGTCGGCATGTATAACCGGCAGCATATTTTTGTGCAAACTGCGGGTAATGTAATGGCTCAGGGCCAAGCTTATGAATATGCGATTGCATCAGAAGTATATGGCCGTAGATTGCTAAAAGCAGATTGGGATGAAGATAAAGACAAGTCAGAATTTGTTGACGATATTGAACAGATTAATAACTCAATTTTCCTTCCTGTCGAAGAGGCTTTCTTAGAGGCGCAATTTAATGATGTTCAGGGAAAATTAAACATCAATGACCTGGTCTTACTTAATGGGAAGGTCAATACAATCATGAAAGAGCGTTTCAATCGTTTATTTAAACGCTTATCCATACAGACTATCAAGGTCGAGGCGATAATCGATTGGCTTGATGAAAACCAAGACCCAGAAGGTTTTGAAGGCATGGAGGATGGTGAGTACTTGTCGCTTTACCCGCCTTCGAGAAATGCAGGGCAAAGTATGAAAGATATTAGTGAATTACGACTACTTCCCAATGTTAGCATCGAAGACTTCCAAAAACTTTTGCCTCATGTAACAGTATTGCCTCAAGGGCGTGCGCCCATAAATATAAATACCGCAAGTGAAGAAGTGTTACAAAGTTTGACCGAAACATTAAGCGATCAACAAGCTAAGACGCTTATTGAGCAGCGAAAAGAAACGCCCTGGAAAGACCTTCAGTCATTTGAATCCGACCCGTTGATTAGTGCAAGTGGTCTGAAGCAAGATTACCTGGGCGTGAATTCAGAATTCTTTGAAATTGCCACGCGTATATCATTGTCAGACCGTGTTGTGCGTTTGGTATCGTTGATTTATCGGGCAAACAACGATGGTGTGATGAAGATCATCAGTAGAGACCAAAGCCAAAAATATTTAATCACTAAAGAAAAGGCCACGCTATAATAAGCTTATGCTCTTTTATTTGTAGAGAATTGCTATGAATGGCAATTTAATCGGAATACATTTTTATGCCAAATACGTTATTTATTCGTCCACTCCAGTTGAATGCTTTACTTCCTTCTGAAGAAAAGAAATACGAATGGGCGTTATACGATATTGCTGGCACATTTTTAAAATATAACGCAAGCACATCACTCGATATAATTGATCAGACGCTCATGCAAAATGGTCTCGATCATGTTGATCTTATCGGTTTGCTACCCTCTTACGCAGCGCTATGTACAGAAGTGAATGTGCCAGGTAATCAGGCGCGTTATATTCAACAAGCATTACCCTTTGCTGTCGAAGATCAAATAGCGCAAGACATTGAGCAGATGCACCTGGTGTTAGCTGAAAAGTTAAAAAGTGGTTCTTATCGCGTGTTATGTGTCGATAACTCTATTTTTGCCGGGCTTTTTGACGAGCTTAATAATGAAGAGCTAGTAAGCTCGTTAAAGGCGATACATTTAGATAGTGACCTGATTGATGCTAGTAGCAGTGCGATTAAGATTGTTCTTTCATCCGCCAGTGCTTATATTTCTGGTAATCACCAATCTATTTCCATTCAAAATCAAAATTTAATTTCATATTTGGATGCTGTGTTCTTCCTGCCTAATGATGAAGCAGAGCAGGATGATATCAATATTGAAATCGTTTTGGATAAGTCGGCGCTTGCCAATAGTAAAATGTTGATTGCCGAAATAGAACAATACCCGCATGTGAATATTAACGTTACTGAAAGCTCAGTTACTGCCTTTGAGTATATTTGCTCAGAGTTTTTCAAATTAAAGAAGACGCCAGCTAATCTTTGCCAAGGTGCTTATCAGCTTAGCTCGAAAAATAAAGGCGCTTGGACGCGCTGGCGTTCTGTTGCGATTATTGCCGGCATCGGTTTTTTATTACAACTGGGCGTTTTTGTCGGGCAGGGTTTTTATACATATCAACAAGCCGAAAATATTAGTAAACAGGCGCTTACTGAGTATAAAAAATCAGTGCCCACGTCTAGAAATATCTCGGTTGCTAAACTTCCCCGGATTATCAAAGGCCAGCTTAATCAGCTTAATAGTGCTGGCGTAGATAAATTAGACTTTTTAGATTTATTAGGCGAAGCCGGGTATCAATTCAATGCTAATCAAAATAAAACAAGTCTGGTTTTTTATAGTATTAATTACAGCGAACAGCGTGGAGAGTTATTGATTGAGCTTCACGCCAAGTCATTTGACCAATTAGAATCATTGAAAAAAGCAATCGTAGATGCAGGTTTAACTGCCAAGATAAGTTCAGCGGTTCAAGAAAAAGACTACTTTAAAGGTCGTATCAGTGTCAGTGGTGTTTGAAGTGTTTAAATATTTAGCATCTGAGTTGTTAAGCCTGAAGTATGCATCGTCGAAACATGATAAAGGATAGGTATGATTTCTGCTATTAAACAGAATCCGAGTATTTTAAACGCATTGAAACAATACGAAATGCTACCGGCTAGAGATAGAATGGCGTTAAAGGCACTCACTTTTATGCTGATTTTATTGTTTTTATATTTCGGCGTGTGGCAGCCAGCGTACCAGTATAAAAAAGATGCGGACACCTATCTACAGCAGCAAAAAGACTTGCTGGCCTTGGTTGTGGAAAATAAATCAGCCTTGGCTAGTCTTTCAAAATCATCATCTTCCAGTGAAGGTTTGAATAGTCAACAGTTGGTTTCTTCTGTGACAAATTTAGCCAAACGAGCGGGGATTGTTTTGAAACGTTTCGAGCCGAGTGGTGAGAGAGAAATAAAAGTATGGGTTGATGATACATCTTTTGACAAAATGATGACTTGGTTAAATACCATGAAAAAAGCCTTAAATGTGCGGGTAGAGCAAATTTCAATAGAAAAGTCTGAGCTGCCAGGCTTGGTGAACTCTCGTTTAACATTATCGTCATAAAAATAGATGTCATAAAAATAGACGCCATAAGAACAGGCATCATAAACAGAGTATGTTTCAATACCAAAACTAAGGCATAAAAAACTATATGAGGTATTCTTGGCGAATACTCATTCAGAAAGAGAGTTTGATGACAATAATAACGGAAGAAACAGAAGCTCGGGTTGTCCGCCTAGATGTGGGTGCATTTACTGAAGCAAAAGCTATTCTATATCGTGCTTACAAGAACGAACCTACGTTTAAATACTTATTTAACGCATCAAAGGCGGGTTATGATCAGCGCGTCCGCGCAACGATCCGGGAACTAATCAACCTGCACTTTTCAAATCAACAAGATGTGATTGGCTTAGCATTGGATAGCCACCTGATCGCTGTTGCTTTAGTAGGTAGCCCAAATGTTAGGCTTAGCCTTTCCAGTCAGATTAATTGGCGAATGCGTATGCTGTTGACGGCGGGTTTTAATTGCACTTCAAAATACATTGATTACCATAAACAGATACATGAATGCCTGCCTTCAGGGCAATACCATGAACTCCCGTTGTTGGGGGTTGATACCAAGTATCGTAATTTAGGTTATGGTAAGCAGTTAATGACAGCAATAGAAAATATTTGTAAAGAAAATCCTCGCTCAGTGGGCATTGCATTGGATACAGGCAACTCAAGGTATCTGGAATTCTTCAAGCGCATTGGCTACAAAACGGTGGGAAGCATTCAGTTGGGTGACGTGACTGAAAATGTTCTATTCAAAAGCTGCCACCAGGCTTCTTCTTAAGCTTTAACTTAGCTACTTTAAACCTTATTTCTTATTTGGATGTTTTTATGACTCATGCCTATGATTACGACTTATTTGTAATTGGAGCCGGTTCCGGTGGTGTTCGCTTGGCTAGAATGTCTGCATCAATGGGGGCTAAAGTTGCTGTTGCGGAAGATCGCTATTTGGGCGGGACGTGTGTCAACGTTGGTTGCGTGCCTAAAAAATTATTTGTTTATGCTTCGCATATTGCTGAGGACCTTCATGACGGTTTGGGTTACGGCTGGAATTTAGATGGCAAGCTCGATTTTAAGTGGCAAACACTGATTAAAAATAAAAATATCGAAATAGAAAGGCTCAATGGCATTTACCAGAATCTCTTAGTGAATTCAGGTGCTGAAATTATTGATGGTCGAGCGCGCTTTATTGACGCGCATACCGTTGAGGTTAACAAAAAGCACTTTACTGCTGAGCGTATTGTTATTGCAACAGGCAGTTGGCCTTTTGTGCCTGATTTTTCAGGCCGTGAACATGCCATCACTTCAAATGAGCTTTTTTATCTAGATGAATTACCCAGAAAAGCAATCGTTGTGGGTGGTGGTTATATTGCGGTTGAAATGGCTGGCATTCTTAATGGTTTAGGTGTTGATACCACCTTGGTCTATCGTGGTGATATATTTTTAAGAGGGTTCGACGAAGAGCTTAGAATATTTGTAAAAGATGAGCTGCTTAAAAAGGGAGTCCAGCTTCGTTTTAATGATAATGTGACCAGTATACAGAAGAGCGAAAATTCAGTTGACGAGTTTCCTTTAAGTGTAAATTTTGATTCTGGTGAATATGATCAAACCGGGCTTGTGCTCTATGCTACGGGCCGAACGCCTCACACCCAAGACCTCGGTTTAGCTAATGTCAGTGTTGACTTAAATAAGCAGGGTCAAATAGTCGTGAATTCTCAATTCCAGACTAGTGAGGAGAGTATTTTTGCACTGGGTGATGTAAGCGGTGGTATGCAACTGACCCCTGTTGCTTTGGCAGAGGGTATGTATTTGGCCAATTACTTATTCTCGAAAACAAAACCCGAGCCAATTGATTATACTAATATAGCTACAGCCGTTTTCTGCCAGCCGACAATCGCGACGGTAGGTTTATCTGAAGAGCAGGCAAGGGCTCAGTATAAAAATATCTCTGTTTTCGTCTCAAATTTCAAACCCATGAAGCATACCTTATCGGGTAGTGATGAGCGCTGCCTTATGAAAATGATAGTAGATAAATCCAGCGATAAGGTTTTAGGGATTCATATGGTGGGTGCAGAAGCTGGAGAAATAATTCAAGGGATGGCCGTTGCCTTAAAAGCAGGTGCAACAAAACAAACCTTTGACGAGACAATAGGTATTCATCCAACCTCAGCAGAAGAGTTTGTCACCATGCGTGAGGCAAGGGCAGATTAATAAGCTGTTTAAACAATAAAACCTGTTATAATTTCGTTTTTTTAAACTTTTTAGGGGGCAATTTTGAGTTTGGTTGAGTCGCAACAGCGCGTTTTATCAGGGATGAGGCCGACAGGCAAACTCCATCTTGGCCATTATCATGGTGTTTTGAAAAATTGGGTTCAGCTCCAGCACGATTATGAGTGCTTTTTCTTCGTTGCCGATTGGCATGCTTTAACCACTCATTATGAAGACCCGCACATGATAGAACAAAGTGTTTGGGACATGGTGATTGATTGGCTGGCTGCCGGTATAAATCCAGGGTCAGCGACGATGTTTGTCCAGTCTATGGTGCCCGAGCATGCAGAACTTCATACTTTGCTTTCAATGATGACACCGCTTGGTTGGTTAGAGCGTGTTCCAACCTATAAAGATCAACAAGAGAAATTAAAAGAGAAAGACTTGGCTACCTACGGTTTCTTGGGGTATCCCTTGCTTCAAAGTGCCGATATTTTGGTTTACAGAGCGGGCTATGTACCTGTTGGTGCTGACCAGGTCTCCCATGTTGAATTGACCCGAGAAATAGCGAGAAGATTTAACCATCTTTACGGTAAAGACATTGGTTTCGAAGAGCATGCTGAATCTGCAATTAAAAAAATGGGTAAGAAGAATGCTAAATTATATCGATCACTTCTCAAACGATTTCAAGAGCAAGGTGAAGATGAAGCATTAGATATTGCGCATGCGCTGATAAAGGATCAACAGAATATATCCTTAGGTGACCGGGAACGCTTAATGGGGTTCATCGAAGGTGGCGGTAAAATAATTTTGCCAGAGCCTCAACCTTTGTTAACGAAATCACCTAAAATGCCGGGTTTAGATGGACAGAAGATGTCTAAGTCTTACCATAATACGATAGGTTTGCGTGAGTCTCCTGAAAGCGTGACTCATAAAATTCAAAAAATGCAGACCGACCCGCAGCGTATTCGCTTAACGGATCCGGGTGATCCGGATAAGTGTCCTGTTTGGGGCTTACATGAAGTGTATTCAGACGCAGATACGAAAAGCTGGGTAAGAGAAGGTTGTGCTAAGGCAAGTATTGGCTGTTTAGATTGTAAAAAGCCACTTATCGAAAAAGTATTAGCTGAGCAGGCACCTATTATAGAGCGGGCTCGCCAATATGAAGAAAATCCGGAATTAGTCAGGAGTATTATTTCAGAAGGTGCGGAGCGTGCCCGGGATGCAGCGAAAAGTACTTTGGTAGAAGTGCGTAAAGCCATGGGTTTATCTTTTGGTGCATGATTTGGTGTTAATTTAAGTCGGTATTGTTGTATATGAGTGCAGTTCAGCATGAATTACCTTTTGCGATTGTGGAAGGAAAGGCGATCACAGATGTACCGCAAGACCTGTATATTCCACCTGATGCACTTTCAGTTATATTAGATGCATTCGAAGGGCCTCTAGATCTTCTGTTATATCTGATTCGTCGTCAGAATATGGACATTCTGACGATCGACGTTAGTGAAATAACACTTCAATATATTAAATACATTGAAGCCGCTAAAAAAATGCACTTTGAATTAGCAGCTGAATATCTGCTTATGGCGGCGATGCTGGCTGAAATAAAATCACGAATGCTTCTGCCTAAATTACAGCATGAAGACGATGAAGAAGATGATCCTCGTGCTGAACTTATCAGGCGCCTGCAACAGTATGAACGCTTCAAGAAGGCGGCTGAAGATATTGATGCACTGCCAAGAATTAATCGCGAAATTGCCACTGTTTCAGTCAATGCCGAGATCGCCAAAAACCATAAATTGCATCCTGATGTTAGCCTTCATGAATTGCTCGATGCCTTAAACACAGTGCTAATTCGTTCAGATCGTTTTGTAAACCATCAAATTGAACGGGAAAGGCTCTCGACGAGAGAAAGAATGTCCCTTATTTTAGCGCGAGTTAGTTCCGATCATTTTGTCTCTTTTTATAGTCTTTTTACCCCCGAAGAAGGGCGTGCGGGCGTTGTGGTTACTTTTTTAGCGATCATGGAGTTAGTAAAAGAGCAATTACTGGATTTTGTTCAAGGTGAAAGCTTTGGTACGATTCATGTCAAAGCGCGAGAAAGTTAATAAGATGATATGAAGAAAAATATCGATATAAATCAAGTAAATAAATGTGAAACCGAAAGTGATTTATCATCATGTTACGGGCAGAATACAGTCATAAAATTCAAAATGATTGTCGAGGCTATTCTGTTTGCGTCCGATAAACCCCTCTCTGTAGAACAAATATATTTATTACTCGAACATGATTTGGCAGTTTCTAAAGCTCAAATAAAATTAATCTTACAAGAGCTTGGTTCTGAATATGCCTCACGCGGCATCGAGTTGGTCGAAGTCGGAGGGGCTTTTCGGTTTCAAACCAGATCAGATTGTAGTGAGTGGGTACAGCTGCTTTGGGAAGAAAAACCTCAAAAGTATTCGCGGGCATTATTAGAAACGCTAGCGCTGATTGCTTATCGTCAACCGATAACCCGTGGTGATATCGAAGAAATTCGTGGCGTTGCTGTGAGCTCGAATATTATTAAAACATTACAGGAGCGAAGCTGGGTAAGGGTGGTTGGGCATCGCGAAGTGCCAGGAAGGCCTGCTATTTACGCAACGACAAAACAGTTTCTGGCGCACTTCAATCTGAAATCACTGGAAAATTTACCCACATTGGCAGAAATACGCGACATTGATCTTATTTCAAAAGAAGTCAATTCGCAGCTAACCTTAGGTGAAGAGTTCGAATTAGGTGCTGAAACATTAAGTGATACTGATTAATTAATCATGTATACCGGTAATATTACTAACCTTCGTTAAACTTTCTTGGTACTCGTCTTCAAGCTCCGAATCGGCAACAATACCACCACCCGCCCAGCAATATAGATCCTCGTTATGTTTGATAACCGTTCTGATCAAAATATTACTATCAAAGTGGCCGTCATGATTTAAGTAGAAGACAGAACCGCAATAAGCGCTTCTTGAATGCTTTTCTAGTTCTTTAATTATTTCCATCGACCTTATTTTAGGTGCACCCGTAATGGAACCCCCGGGAAAACAAGATAAAAAAGCATCCATTTCACTTACATCAGGTTTTAATTTCCCTTTGATATGACTAACCAGATGATGCACATTTTTATAGGTTTCTACTTTAAATAGCTCTGGTACATGCACAGACTTAGCTTGGCATACCTTGCCTAGATCATTTCTAAGCAGGTCAACGATCATGACATTTTCAGCCTGGTTTTTAGTGCTGTTTAATAAAAGCGTTTTATTTTCCGCTAAGCCATTATTTTTAATGGTGCCTTTAATTGGTCTGCTCTCAATAGTGCGATTATGAATTGAAATGAACTGTTCAGGTGAAAAGCTCAGTAAATGCTGTGTTTCTGAAAAAGAAAAAAAGCAAGAGTAGGGGGTTTGAATATTTTCCCTTGTCGCGAAATATAAGTCTGCGGCATGCTCTGAAGACTTGGCTTGGAAACGCTGGGTAAGATTCACCTGATAACAATCGCCATTTTTAATGTAGTCTTGTATGCGTTCGAAAGCACCTGCGTATTCAGCAAACGTCTGGCTTTTATACCAGTGCAAGTCAGGCAAGCTCTTTGGTGTTTGTGCAGTGCTTTTTGAGCTTTGTTCTTGTGTTAATTTGATGCAGTTTACTATTTTTTTACGAAGTGCTTGGCTACAAAAAGGCGAGAAGGTGATAAATCCTTTTTTATTGGTATGGTTAAAAACATAGCTCCAAGTATAAAAGCCGACAAAAATTGCCGGGAAATCGTCTGCTTTATTGTTTTTAGGTATCGGGTTTTGGTTCTTTTTCAGTGTTAGTTCTTCCCCTGTATTGTATGAGCAAAACCCGATTAAGCCATGAGTGAAAGGCAGTGCTTCTTGGTCAGTATCATTACTGTTATTGATTGTATGGCAAACAGAACTACAAAAGTGTTGAAAGTCGGTTAGCTGAGATGATGAAAGTTGGTTTGGTGGTTTTAGTGTAAGTGTCTGGCTATCTATGGGGTCTGCACTAAAGATATCAAAGTGCTTGTTTTCAGATTCAATAGTCTTGCTGTCTAAGTAAATGGCTTTATTTAGAAGTTTGCAGATTCTTTTCAATTGGCCGTTATTAAGTGTAAGTTCCAATTGCTGCCATGTTTCAGTTTGTTCGATGTTGATAAGTCTATACTCGGTAAGCTGTTTTATTCTTTTAAAAAATGTTAAAAACTCTTAAAGTTGAAGAATGTCGCTAGACATTTACGTGTCTTATCGATAATTTTACCGCCACAAAATAATATTAAACAATTGGAGTTTTATATGACACGTTCATTTCGCTGCATCTTACTAACAGCGCTATGCTTAATTGCCTTTGCTTCATCTGTACATGCTGAAGAAAACAGCATTAAGAAGTATGAAGAAGCAATCCCGATGCCCAAGCAGGAGGCAGACTTAAACAAACTGAAGCGAGCAAAAGTAACAGAAGAGCAAGCGGTAAACCAATTAAAGTTTATGATGGTAAAAGGTTTTGCCCGTATGGAGAAAGAATTGATTGAATCGGGTGACTTTCCTCCCTTCGGTCTTACTTTATCACCTACGGGTGAGTTCAAGGCCTTAACAATAGATGCGGGTGATGTCAAGGTTCCGACTGAAGTGCAATTAGCAGCCGTTGCTAAAAACCTCGAAGCCATTGCTCAAACGCGGGCAATGTGGGGGGTTGGTTTGATGTATATACGGGTCTTGAAATTGGACGATGGTTCTTTTGTTCAGCGTATTGTCGTGATGGCTGAACATATTGCTGGGTGGGCTCGTCATTGGGTTTACCCATTTAAGGTGGAAGATGGCGTGGTTAAGTTAGGCCAGCCAACAGAGACAGAGGCTAAGCCTGTCTATTATTCAAAAAAGTAAATAGTTTCTATTTAAAAAGTAGATAGCTTCGGTTTTTAGTTCAGTACTTGTTTTTTAAAGCCGCTTCAGTCTCTGAAGCGGCTTTTTTGTTTGCCCAGCGAAGCTGGCAAACCCGTCCACTTGAAAGAAAGTGGAATCACCCCGACTAAGGGGAAGATAATCCGAATGGCAAGGGCATCACTGGCTAACGGTGGGGTTTGAAGGAAGCCATAGGAAGTTAGAGGTACACAACTAACCGTAACCTGTTTCGGCGGTATTGGTGGGTAAGCGTCCAAAATAGCGCGAAGCCCAATACTTAGTCAGACCAATGCTGTGCTTGAGGGTGGGATTTCTAACAGGGCGTCAGTGTAGTAACTGGGGAAGCCTGGCATTGTATCCAAGTCAACATGATTGGGCGTATCATTCAAGGGGTGACTCAAGAATGGTATGAGTGTGAGGTGGCAGATGAACCCGTAGTAGTGTTGAAGGCTAGGCCGATGAAAGCCAGTAATGGTGTGGAGGATAAAACCAAGCTGACCAACAGCGTAATGATTGTTGGGGCTAGCAAGACTCAAAAGGTCATGTTAGTTGCGAAGGGGGGAAGTGGTCTATAAATCACTAAAAATAGAGGTAACGGATTGTGTGACTACAAGTTGCGCTTTTCATAAAAGAAAAGGCAAGGCATCCTTCAATGGCAAAGAGTGAAATCGGCGCGATTGATGTGAGCTGGTCACGGGGAGTAATCATTTCTCTTCATTAGAGACAATAAGGCAGTTAAGCATATTGCATAAAACTGGATCAAACCAAGCTAGAAAACTTAACGCGGTGATGAAACAAACCCAACACAATTAAGGCAATCAATGGCTAGTGATATGAGAAAATAAGCGTGAGAGTTTACTACAGTCTTTATGGTCGTCTGCTATCGCTGCAGGCACTCCATGACGCATTCAAGCGAGTGAAAAAGAATAAAGGTGCTGCCGGCATTGATGGGCAGGGCGTGAAGGATTTTGCACGGGATTTGGAAAGTAATCTCAAGCAATTATTGCTCGAGCTACAGGAAAAGCGGTATCAACCGCAGCCGGTAAAGCGGGTCGAAATCGACAAAGATGATGGAGGCAAACGGTTACTAGGCATCCCAACGGTTCGAGACCGTGTCGTACAACAATGTTTATCGAACATCATGACATCCATCTTCGATCCAGACTTTCACCCATCTAGTTATGGGTACAGAACGGGACGAAGTTGTCATCAAACCATCAGCAAAGCGACGCTGTTTATACGCAAGTATCAACGCCAACATGTGGTGGATATGGATCTGTCAAAGTGCTTCGACATGCTCGACCATGATTTAATCATCCAGTCGGTGCGAAAGCGAATCACAGACGGCAGTATTCTGAATTTGATCGACATGTTTCTAAAAAGTGGTGTGATGGTTGGCTCAAATTGGCAAAACAATGAAAAAGGAAGTCCGCAAGGCGGAGTGATTAGTCCCTTGTTAGCCAATATCTACTTAGATGAATTTGATCAGGAAATGAAGCGACGACAGCACAGAATTGTGCGGTATGCCGATGATATCTTGATTCTATGTTGTTCAGAAACGGCAGCTAAAAATGCATTAAAGGTAGCGAGACATATCTTAGAAGAAACACTCAAGCTACAAGTGAATGAGGGAAAAACGCACATTGCACATAGTGATGATGGGATTAAATTTTGGGGTGTGGTGATAGGAACAGACTATACCTACATTCAAGAACTCAAGTTTCGGAGTTCATTTTGCCTGAAATTCGGGGCTAATGCTCGCCAGAT
>CAXBDA010000081.1:0-11929 GCA_963974595.1 uncultured Oleiphilus sp.
TTTCGCATCGGGTCTTAACCATGGCATGCTACCGTTCTTGCGTAATTTTGCTTGGAGTTCGACTAAACGATGAGCATAATAAATAGGTGCAGGCATCAGAACATCTGTTTCATTGCTTGCATAACCAAACATCAGGCCTTGATCGCCAGCACCTAGGTCTTTATCTGTCGCTTCATCAACCCCCATGGCGATATCTGAAGACTGTTTACCAATGGCATTCAATACGGCACATGATGCACCGTCGAAACCGACATCTGAGGAGTTGTAACCAATATCTAGAATTACATCGCGAATTAAGTCTTCTAAATCGACGTAGGTACTTGTTCTGACTTCACCCGCCACGATCGCCATGCCTGTTTTAACCATGGTTTCAACAGCAATACGTGCATTAGGGTCATCTTTGATGATCGCATCGACGATGGCATCAGAGATTTGATCAGCCATTTTATCTGGATGGCCTTCAGAGACCGATTCAGAGGTAAATAAAGAATATTCGCTCATAGTTTATGTCCATGTTAATTGATAGTTTTAATAAACCTGCGTACTTGAATTTGAAAGCCGTTACGTAGCCCAATAAATACTGTTTTATCTGCTTTAAAACCGGCCTGGTTGGCCCACTTGGTTAATTCTTCAGTTTCAAAACCCAGCCATATATCGCCGCAGTTTTCTTTGGTCCATTCCTGATGATGATGTGACAGTTCGCAAATAACCAGCACGCCTTCATTATTTAAAAAATGGCTAATATCATTGAATACTTTGGCGGGTGTTGGGATGTGGTGTAAAACCATATTCATGACCACGGCATCTACTTTTTGAGCCTGACCATTCTCTTGTAATGTTCTGAAGAACTGGCTATCGCCCAAGATGAAGTCGACATTATCTAAAGCCTGCCGAATGACTTCTTTTTGGGCTTTTTTGAGCATGCCTTCCGAGTTATCCAGGGCAACGACGGATGCAAACTTGTTACTGAGCAAGGGTAAAAATAAGCCTTCACCGGGGCCAACTTCCATAACGCGTTTATTTTTTGTGGACTCACCGTCAAAGGACTGGCACAAAAGCTCAAAACTGGCCTCTGCGTATTGTGAGTGTTCCGAGATAAGTTCCTGCTGGGCTTTGAATCTATCCGCATTTCGGGTGAAAAATAATTCAGACTGGCCAGCGCGTTGCGTGTGAATGTCGGACATTTTTTGTAGGATGTCAGTATTTAGCTCGAATCGATCAATTAGCGCTAATATTTGAATAATCGCTTCCGAGTCCTGATCTTCACTTAGATTTAAAGGTCTTCGGTAAAAAATGGCATTGCCTTCCCTTTGGGCTTCTACCAGACCCGATTGGCTCAGCACTTTAAGGTGATGACTCATGCCTGACTGTTTTGTTTCAAATATCTGAGTGAGTTCAAGTACGCCAAAGGTATCGTTATTGAGTACTTTTAAAATTTGAACACGCAAAGGGTCAGCGCAAGCCTTCAAAACTTGACTGAAGTGATTAATCTCATCCGAGTTAAGAGGCTCATCATGAGGAGCTTGTTTGATAATCGATATAGTTGACATATCGGAAGTATATCAATTAATTTTGATATAGCAATTCTATATCAAAATTAATCGATATAGTTGCAGGCTGCCTTCCTTCCTTTTTTTGTTTTCGAGCAATCAGAATAAGGTGGAGAGTGAATTTTTTGTTCAATGCGTTAAAGATTCTCATCTGTTACCAACCCTGTTAGTCCATTTTTTTCAGTGATCGGGTATATAGCTATGAAGGATATGTTGTTATTTGCTTGACTGCGTACCATGGTACGTACTTTATGATTCATATCTACATTGATAGATGCATGAATAAAATATTGATAGATGCATGAATAAAATAGCTAGGTTAATAGGTGGTTAATGATGAGTTCTTGTTGTAGTTCAAAATCCAAGTCTGAAGTCGCAAAAAAGGCAAACTGTCCTCAGTGTGGGAAGAGTCAGCGTCTAGTGTCATATCAGACTGTTCTTCATCATGTTGTTCACCCGGACAACCAAAACCTTAAAGATCAAGCATTCTATTTCTGCGAGAGTTCTGAATGCCCCGTCATTTACTTTTCGAGTAATGATCTTGTTTTTACACAAAAGCAAGTCAGGGAGTCTGTTGGGCAGAAAACAACGAACTCAATGAGAACAATATGCTATTGCTTTGATGTAACAGCGAAACAGGTTATTGACGAATTAACGACCACAGGCAGTAGCGCCAGTAAAGAATTTGTAAGTGCTCAAACTAAAGCAAAAAATTGTGCGTGCGATATAAGAAACCCATCGGGGCGGTGTTGCCTGGTGAATTTCCCAAAAACGGTAGAGGTATGTGAGTGAGGCATTATTTGCAATTTTATAAATATATCTATAGTCGTATTAGTATGACGTTAGCTTAACTACGAGGAATACATTTTGTCAGATAAAGAACATAATTTTCCTATCATTGGAGGCTTAATCGCAGCTGTAGGGGCAGGGCTTTGTTGTGCTGGCCCATTCGTTCTATTGTTATTAGGTGTGAGTGGTTCTTGGATTGGGAATCTAACACTTTTTGAACCATATCGGCCCTTTTTTATTATTGCTGTTGTCGTCTTATTCGTTTGGGCTGGCTGGAAAGTATATCGCCCGATTGATGCGTGTGAACCGGGTACCGTGTGTGCAATTCCTAAAGCACGCAAGAAACGTCAAATTATTTACTGGATAACCGCCCTCATAGCGCTTGCCTTAGTAACCAGTAACTATTGGATTATATTGTTCGCTTAAAAACTTGATAAAAGGAGAAAATGATGAAAAAAATTACTTTTTTGTTCTTAATAATGCTTACAAGCCTAACCGCTTTTGCGGAGTCACAAACTATCACGTTAGATGTACCGACAATGAATTGTTCCGCCTGTCCTTTCACTGTCAAACGGGCTTTGAAAAATGTAGACGGGGTGATTGACGCTGATGCAAGTCTTGATACAAAATCTGCAGTTGTCACATTTGATGATGAAAAAGTGTCTGCAGCTCGTTTGATTGAAGCAACGACCAATGCAGGTTATCCGTCGAGTATTAAAAAATAGCCACAGGCATAACATATGGCGCTCACAATTAGTAAAGTGGCTAAAACACTTGGTATCAATGTTGAAACTGTGCGTTTCTATGAGCGTCGAGGCTTAATTTCCCAACCCCCTAAGCCTGAAATTGGTTATCGGCAATACCCCGTCGATACAGTAAGCCGAATACGCTTTATAAAACGCGCTCAGGATCTGGGTTTTACTCTGAATGAAATAGATAACCTTCTGAGTTTAAATGACCGTCCTTGCGGTCAGGTATTAGGGTTGGCTGAACAAAAATTAGCTGCTGTTAAGAAAAAAATGGCAGACTTACATCGCCTTGAAAAAGCACTTAATGAACTGTTAATACAATGTCGCATCAATGATGATGACAACCAGTGCCCCATTATTGATTCACTGCAATCCTAGTTAAATAAAGTTTCTTGACTCCGTACTTTAGTACGTAATTCATGCTTTCTTTATCAACTAATGATAGAGGAACATTTTATGTCAGAGGAAATATCAAATTCACCTGTTATTGGCGGCATCATTGCGGCTATTGGTGCGCTTGTGATAGATATTAATAGCTCGGCTAATCCCAACGATAAACAGCATGTAATTGTAATTGGTACCGGTTCCGGTGCATTTGCCTGTGCTATCAAGGCAGCAGAAGGCGGTGCCAAAGTTACAATGATCGAAGGAGCAGACGTCATTGGTGGCTGCTGTGTTAATGTTGGATGCGTTCCCTCAAAAATTCTAATCCGGGCCGCTCAATTAGCACAGCAACAAAGACAAAATCCCTTTTTTGGCATTGAGAACCATGAACCTAAGCTAAGTCGATCATTGTTGGCTGAACAGCAAACCGCACGCGTTGAAGAATTACGCGCAGCTAAATATCAGAATATTCTTGATACGAACCCTGCACTGAGTTTGGTTAAAGGGTATGCCCGATTTAAAGATGCGAGCACCTTAATTTTGCGTCAGTCTGATGGCACTGAATTTAAAATTCAAGCTGACAAATTCTTGATAGCCACAGGTTCAGTGCCGATGATTCCACCGATTAAAGGTCTCGTAGACACGCCTTATTGGACATCAACGGAAGCACTATTTTCCAAGGAATTGCCCAAACATCTTGTGGTGATAGGCTCTTCTGTTATCGCTTTGGAAATAGCGCAAGCCTATCGTCGATTAGGCTCAGAGGTTTCGGTGCTGGCACGGCACAGCTTGTTGTATTCAGAAGATCCGCTATTGGGAGAAAAATTGCAGCAATGTTTCGAGAAAGAAGGGCTTCGTGTACTAACCAACACCCAAGCAAATGAAGTATCCCATGACGGTCAGAAATTTACTTTAACGACAAATGAAGGTTCGATTCAAAGTGACAAGCTGCTAATTTGCACCGGTCGTCAGGCTAATACAGCGAGACTTAATCTTGAGTCAATTGATGTTAAAACGGATCGCACCGGTGCCATTATTGTAAATGATAAAATGGAAACTTCCGTTTCTAATATTTATGCCGCAGGCGATTGTTCAAATATGCCGCAATTTGTTTATGTTGCCGCTGCAGCGGGTAGCCGTGCTGGAATTAATATGACCGGAGGCGATGCTAGGCTAGATTTGTCGTCCATGCCAGCCGTTATCTTTACGGACCCTCAGGTGGCGACCGTCGGATTGACTGAAGCGCAGGCCAGAGAGCAAGGCATTGACACCAATAGCCGCACTTTAGATATGGAAAACGTGCCACGAGCGCTTGCCAACTTTGAAACCGATGGCTTTATCAAACTTGTCGTAGAAAAAAACAGTGGCCGCTTAATTGGTGCGCAGATTCTGGCTCACGAAGGCGGCGAACTGATTCAAAGTGCAGCCTTGGCTATTCGTAACCAGATGACCGTCACTGATTTAGCTGATCAGCTATTCCCTTATTTGACGATGGTAGAAGGTATAAAGTTGTGTGCGCAAACGTTTAGCAAGGACATTAAAGAACTGTCCTGTTGTGCTGGGTAAGGGGGGCTTAGAGGAATTGAATTATGGCGCGGATTTTAGGAATAATAGAGGGAATAATAGGGTCTAAAAAAGAAAATAATAGGGTCGGTGAAAAGTGAGAATTATTAACATTATCATTTGTGCCGACCCCAATACTCATTTTTTCTCCTTTGTCGTATTTTTAGCATGGCTTTATCTTTCAAACACCTTATGCTAATTCTTTGCTGCGCTCTTTTATTTCGTGGTTTAAAATCCTGTCGTTTTCTGAATAATCTACCGGCGCATCAATGAGGTGAACACCGGGTGCGTTCAAGCAGTGATTAAGTAATTCTGATAAGTGATGACTGCTTTCTACTCTGTGCCCGATAGCGCCATAACTTTCTGCATATTTAACAAAGTCTGGGTTGCCGTAATCGAGGCCAAAATTATTGAACCCCATGTTGGCTTGTTTCCACTTTATCATTCCGTAGGCGTTATCTCTTAAAATAAGGACGACAAGATTTAGCTTCAGTCTGACGGCTGTTTCTAGCTCCTGAGAATTCATCATAAAGCCGCCGTCTCCACAAATAGCCATCACTTTTTTATTCGGGTAAATCAGGCTTGCAGCCATCGCAGAAGGAAGGCCCGCTCCCATGCTGGCTAAAGCATTATCGAGTAATACGGTGTTAGATTGATGAGCAAGGTAATTACGTGCAAACCATATTTTATAAACGCCATTATCGAGACAAATAATACCGTTAGAGGGCATCGCTTTTCTGACATCGGCGACGATTCGTTGCGGGTAAAGTGGAAAGCGTGAGTCGTCAGCCCCTTCTGATATGTGCTCATCTACATGTTTTTTTACGTTTAAAAAGTATGAGAAATCCCAATGTGTTTGCTGTTTAATTGAGTTTGCAATTTTTTTAACACTGTCGGCAATATCTCCAATTACCCCGAGTTGGGGGTAATAAACGGAATCGATTGATGCGGTAATATAGTTGATATGGATGACTTTAAGAGAGTCTCGACCCATAAAAAAGGGGGGTTTTTCAACCACATCATGACCAATATTAATAATCAGGTCAGAAGAATCTATGGCTCTATGGATAAAGTCATTTTCGGAGATGGTCGCATTACCCAAAAATAATGGATGTCGTTCGTCGATCACTCCTTTCCCCATTTGGGTACTGAAAAATGGAATGCCTGAGCTGGCGATTAGCTGACATAAAGACTTGCAGGTTTTTTTTCGGTTGGCGCCGGCACCAACCATAATGAGCGGGTGTGTTGCTTTTTGAATCATCTCAACGGCTAATGCTAGCGACTCTTCATTGGCAACAGCACGACGATAGTGGCTTTTTTTGATGATGGGGGCCGAGGTCTCTTCAGTGGCAATATCTTCAGGTAACTCTATATGTGTTGCGCCAGGTCTTTCGTCTTGGGCTAAGCGGAAAGCTTCTCGGATTTTCGACGGGATTGTGCCTGCACCCATTAATTGATGGGTGAACTTGGTTAATGGTCGCATCAAGTCAACGACATCAATAATCTGGAATTGCCCTTGTTTGCTTCTCTTTATGGGTTTCTGCCCCGTAATCATCAGCATGGGCATGGCGCCCAGTTGTGCGTATGCTGCGGCTGTCACTAAGTTTGTTGCTCCGGGCCCTAAGGTTGACATGCACACACCTGCTTTGCCAGTCAATCGACCATAGGTGGCGGCCATAAATCCCGCGGCTTGTTCATGCCGGGTAAGCACAAGTTGAATGTTTGAGTTGATGAGTGAATTAAGAAGGTCGAGATTTTCTTCTCCCGGAATACCAAAAATATATTCGACGCCTTCTTCTTCTAAGGCCTTCACAAATAAATCGGATGCTTTCATGGGTAATTACCTGTTACAGATACTTGGTTGATTATTTATTTGTTTACCGTGATTAACTCAATTAGCCCTGTTTCATAGTGGGCATAACATGTTAATGGAGAGAAGGAGTCAGCAGAGGATTCCATTAAGGCTGGCGCATATTGTTTCGGGTATTGGGCACTTAAGAAACAGTTTGCTGTAGGGTACGGAAACACTTGGTCATAACGTTTGATTTCGGATTGGCTGACACGTCTTAAAATATGTGTTCTGTTTAATTGGGAAGGATAATTCATACCAGCAGATGCGATTAATTCCATTGCCGCTCTAACTGTTTCTTTCTGAAAGTGAAGCACCCGTTCGGACTTCTCTGTCACGACGATACCTTTTGATAAAGCAGGATTTTGTGTCGTAACGCCTACCGGGCATTTGTTAGTGTTGCATTCAAGTGATTGGATGCAGCCTAATGCTAACATCATACCTCTGGCACTGTTGCAAATATCGGCGCCCAAGGCTAAATTTTTCACTATATGGAAGCCTGTAAAAATCTTGCCGCTGGCAATAATCTTAATATCATCGCGCAGACCAAAACCGATTAAACAATCGCTGACAAAGGCAAGCGCATCTCTGAGTGGCATGCCAACAGAATTATTAAATTCTAAGGGGGCTGCGCCTGTTCCACCTTCCCCGCCATCTACGGTAATGAAATCGGGTTTTATGCCCGTCGCCACCATGGCTTTACAGACCCCCATAAACTCACTCATTCGGCCAATAGAGAGTTTAAACCCTATTGGTTTTCCTTTAGATAACACTCTTAACTGGCCAATAAACTGCGTTAATTCAATAGGCGTAGAAAAGGCGCTATGTGTGGGGGGTGAGTCAACGCGGGTGTAAGGTTCAACGTCACGTATTTTGGCAATTTCAGGAGTGTTTTTCTCTGCAGGTAAAATGCCACCATGGCCAGGTTTTGCACCTTGGGATAGTTTGATTTCGATCATTTTAATGACAGGGTTTGAAGCTACTTCTTTGAAGGTTTCGCTACAAAAATCACCCGATTTTGTCCGGCACCCAAAGTAGCCTGTGCCTATTTGCCAGACTAAATCCCCGCCATTTTCAAAGTGATAGGGGCTGGCACCGCCTTCACCTGTGTTATGTGAGAATCCACCTTTTTTGGCGCCTGAATTCAACGCGCGAATAGCGTTATGACTCAATGCACCAAAACTCATTGCAGATACATTTAAGATACTGGACAGATAGGGCTGAGAGCAATCAGGGCCGCCAATTCGGATTCTAGGTTGTGCTTCGTCATCACTAACATGCAATGCTGCCATGGAATGAGCTATCCATTCATAACCAACGCGATAAGTATCTACCTTGGTGCCATACGGTACGGTGTCTAGGTCTCCTTTTGCTCGTTGATAGATAACCGCGCGAAACATTCTATTGATCGGGACACCATCGGTTTCTGATTCAATAAAATATTGCCTGATAAACGGTCTAAAAAATTCCATGACCCAGCGCCCACGACCTAAGAGTGGAAATGTTCTCTTTAATGAGTGCTTGTGTTGGAGCATGTCGTATAGCCCTATCATGACTAAAGGGATAACAATCAACAAAATCCAAAGCGCAGGGAGCCATATTAAAGACGTCGCGCCAATGATTATTAGGCTTAAAATTGAGGTGGTTATAAATATGTGGCGCATTGATATGGCCTTAATTTTTACGGGTTTTTCTTATCTGATGAGTATTTGTATTTAACTATCTTTAGCCATTACATCATAGAGTGCTTCTAAAATAATACTTAATTCGCCTTCAAGTTCTTTGGTGTTATTCTTCATGCCGTCTAATTTCTCGCTTGCATCGTAGGCCAGTGACATAAGTTGCTGTTCTTGGTCTTCATCCAGGCCAAGCGTGAATAGTTTCGCTTCCAAGTCTATTATCATGTCTAGCATGATCTGGCGCGAACTTTTATCATGAACTTGTAATTTTTCAGAAAAGCTTCGGACTTGTTCTTCTGTCATCTTGATAACGCGCGTTAAAATATCTTTCCGCTGATGCTTAACGGAAAGCTCAGATTTAATCGTCTGCAAACGACCTTCACAAATACTGGATAAAACAGCAAGGTGATCTTTTAACCGGCCATATCGGCTTTCATCTTCAACGGGCATATTATTAATTAAAATACCCATATCATCACTGTTGATCATGGTTCTAACGCCAATGCTTACAATGCGCTCATTGGAGTTTTTAAATTTATTGAGGACTCGGCATTCCATCGACTCAGGTTCGCAGTTAATGTAGATTGGAGGAGTGGTATGGATTAAAGCGGATGCCTTTAAACCAAAATTTTGTGCAATTTCACAGAGCTTTTCACCGATACCTTCGAGTGTACTGATACTTTGCGAGCTTTTTACAAACTCTATAATTTGGCCAAGCTCACTACTTGATGTCATGGCTTCCATGGCAACCTGCATCGCCGTATTTGCATCTGCTTTGGCTTGGTTAGTCTCGGTCTGATGATCAATGAAGTATTTGATTCGATCCATTACATGTTCAGGGTCAATAGGCTTTGTAATGTAATCGTTGCCGCCTGCTTCGAAGCCTGCAAGCCTTTCTTCGACGTTGTCCATTGCCGAAATGAATACAACGGGCAGTGTTGCGCTGGCTTTATGTTTTCTAATTTCAGTACAGACTTCGTAGCCCGTCATACCCGGCATGTTGACATCCAAGAGTACAATATTCGGCATATTTTGTTGCAACTGTTGTAAACAGTCTGGGCCCGACGCGCTTTCAATAATGTTGTAGTCATCTTCAAGGATCATTTTGAGAAGCAGTCTGTTTGATTCAACGTCGTCAACTATCATGACGGTATTGTCAGCCATAAATCTTTCCTGAGTATCAAATTAATGTATGCAAAAGTACCTTAAAATATAGCTGAATGTTTGTAGCTTGCACACAACTATTATAAGCGATTTACAAGGATGTAGGTGATTTACAAGGGGTATTTTCTGGTTCAAGCGGTCAGGCATGTTGTTGGAGTGCCCAGCGCACGTGTTCATTAACGATGTTAGACGGGTAGTTGAGTTTGTCTTCAAGTGCGGCAATGACTGATGGGTGAGTGTCTGCATTGCCTAAGGCAATCGCTATATTACGAAGCCAGGACTCGTAACCGGCTCGGCGTATGGCTGAGCCTTCTGTTTTTGATAGGAATGTTTGTTCATCCCAGTTAAATAAATCAATAAGATTGGCATCATTTAATTGGTGTCTTGGGCTGAAGTCTTGTTCTTGGGTGGCTTTACTAAATTTATTCCACGGGCAAATTAACTGGCAGTCATCGCAGCCAAATATACGGTTACCCATTTTACTTCTTAATTCTTCGGGAATGCTGCCTTTGAGTTCTATCGTTAGATAAGAAATGCAGCGTCGGCTATCTAAAATGTGTGGCCCGATAAACGCCTGTGTCGGGCAAATATCCAAACAAGCACGGCAGCTGCCACAGTGTTCTTTTTCATGAGGTTTATCTAAAGACAAGGGCAGGTCGGTAAATATTTCGCCTAGGAAAAACCATGAGCCCGCTTTCTTATTGATGATCATGGTGTTTTTGCCAAACCAGCCTAAGCCAGATTTTTGCGCAAATGCCCTCTCAAGTACGGGGGCGCTGTCTACAAAGGCACGAAATTGGTAATCTGATGCACACTCTCGTATATATTGAATAAGCTTTTTGAGGCGCGAGCGAATCAGTTTGTGATAGTCACGGCCTAAACTATAACGAGAAATATATGCCTTTTGAGGTTCGTTTAATAAGTTTATTGGCGACTCCGGGTCGCTCATATAATCCATTCTAAGAGAAAGCACTCTTAGCGTGCCGGGAATTAGGTCTTCAGCTGTCCAGCGTTTTTTACCATGCTTTTGCATATAATCAAGGTCAGCATGGAAATTATTATCCAGCCAGTTTTGATACACCTCAATATGGTCAGAAAGGTCGGTGTCAGTGACGCCCATATCCTGAAAGCCGAGAGTTTTTGCGTAGTCTTTGATGCGAGAGGCAAGTTCGCTGGATTGTGTTTCATTGAGTTGATGGCTGGATGTTTTCATTTTCGTGAATCTTTTGGAATGTTTTGCTATGCTTAACAGATAAATAGGCGGTTTTTTTAAGTAAACACCTGAGGTGTTTCTAACATCTGGATGATATGAAATTAAACGTGCAAAATTTTATTTATTGATTAAAAGTCTAAATAGTTTAAAAGATATCAACATACTCAAACAGGCTTGTAAAGTTTACTTACTGATTTAGCAAGAGAAAGTGTGACTAAGCTGGTGTTAAGGGCTGAAGTGAATGGCTGTACAAAAGTCGAATCAAAATATATCGGTTTTTAGTTTTGCTTTAAAAAATGAAGCGGACACGCTGAAACTTGGCGAAAGCATTTTTCGGTGGTCTCAAGCAAAACGTAGTCATGATAAGCAGGTAAATCTCGATCCTGTTGTGATCTACCTTCAGGGTGATCTTGGTATGGGTAAAACCACGTTTAGCCGAGGTTTTTTGAATGCGGCCGGGCATCAAGGGTGCGTAAAAAGCCCAACATATACCCTAGTAGAGCCTTATGAAATAGGTTCTCTGCGAATATATCACTTTGACTTGTACCGTCTCGGAGATCCGGAAGAATTAGAGTTCATGGGGATTCGAGACTACTTTGTAAAGACTGACGATATTGATGAAATGTTAGTCTGCTTGATCGAATGGCCAGAAAAGGGTGAAGGCGTTTTGCCACAATCCAGCTTGGATATTAATCTTGGCTACAGCCAGGAAGGGCGTATTGCCAAACTGACTTTTTTTTCATCGGCCCAGTTCGAACAGGTTAACGTTTTTAATGACTTGCTAAGGGATTTAGACGCTAAGGATATTACACTTATTGAGCCATCTTCTATTGTTAGAGGGTAAGAAGTAGCAGGTAAAGAGAGTGAAACTAATTGATGAGTTACTTGTAATAATGAAAACAAATAGAAAAAATATTTGTCGGTCTTCTATAGTGTTTTTTAATAAATCTATAGTATTTTTTAATAAGTATATCGTGCCTTTTAATAAG
>CAXBDA010000082.1:0-11743 GCA_963974595.1 uncultured Oleiphilus sp.
CTTATGCAGAAAATATCAGATTTTCAGGAAATACCTCCCGAAGACGTTAAACGAAATATAATGAAAGTGGCTGATATAACTTCGGACACCATTATGTCGTTTGGGAAAAAAGTATTACTTGATTATGTGCCTACGAGTAAAAAAGCGGCTAAAAGTATACGCTCTAAAGATGACGATCTATCTGAGCAGTTATCTCCTGATAATGCATTTCAAGTTCAAACTTTAGATCAGATAAAACAGATGATGAGTGGTCAGTTTAATATCAACAGTATTTTTAAAGTTCTATTAAAAGGGCTACACAAAGGTGTTGGGTTAGAAAGAACTTCGTTAGCAATCTTTGATAAACATCACTCAAAGTTTGTTGCTAAGTATGTCGTTGGGGCTGGGACTGAAAACTGGAAAGAAAGGTTTGTTGTTCGTTATGAAAGAAATCAGTTTGGTTTTCTTTTTCAATTATTTCAACGCGATCAAAAAGTATGGGTGGGTGGTGAGCAATTTAAAGAAGTATCAACTTATGTTGGTTCAGAATTCTTAGGTATAACGGGCCAAAAACAATTTTTTATTGCGCCTCTTCAGGTGGATAATAAAATGATAGGTTTTATTTATTCAGATATGGGTTGTACTTCAAATGCATTAACAATCGGATATTTTGAAGGTTTCCATAAATTTATCCAGCAAGCCAATACGGCATTAAGCTTACTCGCGAAAAAGTGATTAATACTGGTCACTTAAACTTTTTCTATTGTTTTTATTATTGATTGCACTATTGCAAGTTGATTTGTTTGCCGCCAAACAATATTTAAATCATATAGTTTGATACCATATGTTTTGTTTTTAGTCATAGCTTTATAAGCAGGGCAAGGGTTTTGCGCAAGTAGTTCATAGATAGTTTGTTTCAATTCTGGGTATATAAGAGGGTTTAGTTTAGACAAGTCACTGAGTGCATCTTGTGAAAATTCAACGTTTAACGTGTTCTCTGGCATCTCCTGAGCAAAGCCGCAAATAGCGTGTTCATTTGAATCTGCATAGTGAATATAAGGCTTAATATCATATATTGGTGTGCCATCAACCATATCAGGGCACGATATCCTTAGCCTGATTTTATTATTTAGGTTTTTGATTTCAATAAGCTGAACGCGTGACATGCCCAAGCCATTAGGTCTAAAAGGTGAACGGCTGGCAAAAACACCGACTTTCTTATTTCCCCCTAAACGAGGTGGCCTTACCAAAGGCCGATGTGCCGTTTGCTCATGCTTATGAAAACCAAAAATTAACCATATATCAGAGAATGCCTCTAAACCTTTTACAAAGTCTTCTGTATTGAAAGGTTTGTAAAGTTCTATTTCTGCCGTGCATGATTTAATGAGTGAAGCTTGCCGAGGAAGGCCAAACTTTTCTTTAAATGGGGAATGAATAATGCCAATGGTTTGGAGTGATTTTTCTTCAGGAATCATTGCGTTATAGCTTTTTAGCTATTAGCTCAGATTGTTCATTGAGTTTTTTACGCGATGTTTTGAACCCAAATATCCCTGTGATATGTAAAAATAACTTCGGCAGGGACTTTAACAGGTCACCATTCTCTCTTGGGATAAGGTGAAGATGTAAGTGAGGAACGGTTTGGTTTGCGGCTTTACCATCATTTATTAATAAGTTAGTACCATTTATACCATAGCCAGCTAGTTTCTGAGCTTCAATAATTTTATGGCCAATATTAAATAACTTAGCTCTATTTTTAGCGTTTAATGCATCGAGACGAACTAAGTGGTTCTTTGGAATGACCAAGCAATGCCCATTTGTGAGGGGGAAAGCATCCATAAAAGCAATAAAAGCCTCATCTTCATAAACAATACTGGCCTCTTCAGTTTTTGAGGCTATTTGGCAGAAAATACAAACAGGGGCGTCGAGATCATTTGATTTGCTATTGGTGTCCACGTAAGGTCCTTTTAGTGGTTTTGTTGATTTTCTTCATGAAGTTGAGTGTGTTGCTCAGCTAATTCCCACTCATCTCTAGCTTCAGTTGGAATAGCGTATGACTCACTTGCCCATTCCCCCAAGTCTATTTGTTTACAACGGTCTGAGCAAAAAGGACGAAACGTAGACGAATCTAACCACTCAACAACTTTTGAGCAAGTAGGGCAATTAACTTCAAGAATGTTGTTCATGTGCGAGTCTCAAATAAAAAGCATGTTGTTCTTTCACTTTCTTTTCTAGTTCAGCTAAATCTTTATCATTACATATTACATCGTTTGCTTTTTTAAGTTTAACATCACGAGGTAGTTGGCTGTCGATAATTTTCTGTATTTGTTGTCTGGAATTGTCATCTCTTTTGGATGCTCTTTCTAGTTGAATATCAGAAGGTACATCGATTAATAAGGTTCTATTAACCATATTGGATTGGTCTGTTTCGAATAACAATGGAGAGACAAGCATAGTGTAGAGCGAATTGCTGTTATTGAGTTGCTTTTTAATTTCTTGCCTGATAATAGGGTGTAACAAATCTTCAAGCCACTGTTTTTCTGCTGGCTTAGCAAAAATTATTTGTCTAAGTTGTGCGCGATCTAAGTACTTATCGTCTTGAAGAATACTGTTGCCGAAATGTTCGATAATTGAGATAAAGGCAGGGTTTCCCGGTTCAACAACTTCACGAGCAACGATATCTGCATCAACAATGTTGGCGCCCAATGATTTGAACATGTCCGAGGCCGCTGTTTTTCCAGAACCGATACCGCCTGTTAAACCAACTATCAACATACGTTAACCTAATAAAAAATGAATCAAGAAAGCCACAATAACTTAAGTTTGTCACCCCAAATGAGTGTTATCCAGCCCGCAATGGCAAGGTAAGGGCCGAAGGGGATTGGAATGTTTTTGTCTTTCCCTTTGATAACAATCATGCTGATGCCAATGATCGCACCCACAACGGAGGATAGCAGAATGATGATAGGCAAACTCTGCCAGCCAAACCAAGCACCCAATGCTGCAAGGAGTTTGAAGTCACCATAACCCATGCCTTCTTTACCTGTCAGCAGTTTAAATACCTGATAAACGCTCCATAGGCTTAAGTAACCAAAAACAGCACCCCATAAAGCGGATTCGAGTGAGGTGAACATACCAAACGCATTAAGCATTAATCCAAACCATAAAAGAGGTAAGGTCATGTTATCGGGCAATAGTTGTGTGTCTGCATCGATTAATGTCAGCGAAATGAGTATCCAAGTTAACGCTAAGCCTGCTAGTCCTGCGTAGCTCGCCCCAAAATATATAACGACCACTAAAGAAAGTAGTGCTGTTGATAACTCAATTAAGGGGTAACGCAACGAAATAGCGGTTTTGCACTGGCTACATTTTCCCTTTAAAAACAGATAACTGATAACCGGGATGTTTTCCCAGGGTTTAATTGCATGTTGGCAGGAAGGGCAGGTAGAGTTTGGTGTTGAAAGTGTTATTTTCTCTTCAGATTCCAGCGCTTCAATTCTCTTTTCATCTTCTAGCAAATGAGCGCATTGAAGGTGCCAGTCTTGTTCAAGCATTTTAGGTACTCTAAAGATAACAACATTCAAAAAACTGCCTATTAACAAACCCAAAATTAAAATGCTGCTAAACAACAAAATAGCCTGGTTATTAAGAATATTAAAGAGTTCTGTCATGCTAAGTTCCGTGTTTGTTCTTTGAATAAAAAATTGCCCAAGTTACATATTAAAGTGACTTGGGCAATTTAGAATTGAGTATATAGAAAAGTAATGAGAGCCTAAACAACTTGACCCATTTGGAATATCGGAAGGTACATGGCGATAATTAAACCACCGATAAGTACGCCTAATATAGACATAATCATCGGTTCCATTAAGCTAGCCATATTATCTACTAAGTCATCGACTTCATCTTCATAGTGCGAAGCAACTTTATCAAGCATAGCATCCAGTGCGCCAGACTCTTCACCTATTGAAACCATTTGAACGGCCATGGCTGGGAATACGCCAGATGCTTTCATAGAGAATTGTAATTGGGTGCCAGAAGAGACTTCATCTCTGATCTTAAAAACAGCATTTTTATAAACGACATTGCCTGTTGCACCTGCAACAGAGTCGAGTGCGTCTACTAGGGGTACACCTGCGGAGAATGTTGTTGATAATACTCTGGCAAAGCGTGCGATTGATGATTTATCAATGATGGCTCCGACCACAGGTATTTTTAGTGATACGCGATCAACCCAATTCCTAAATGCTTCAGAGCGTATCTTTGCTTGTTTAAATATATATATGAATGCTGCAATTGAAACTATTACAATCAACAAATATTCTTGCATCCATTCAGATATTTTAACGACGAATTGTGTCATTGCAGGAAGTTCTGCACCAAAATTCTGAAACATAGATTCGAATGATGGTACAACTTTAATTAATAGAATTGTTGTCACTATAAAGGCAACAGCAACAACAGCAATTGGGTAACTCATTGCTTTTTTAACTTTCTTTTTAAGTAATTCGGTTTTTTCTAGGTAACTAGCAACACGTGCTAACATTGTTTCTAAGGCGCCAGACTTTTCACCAGAGTCCACTAAGTTGCAAAATAAATCATCAAAGTGTTGAGGGTGTTTCCTTAAGGCGCCTGCAAAATTATTACCTGCAGCGACCTCGTTTTTAATATCAAGAACAAGATCCCGAAGTGATGGATTCTCAAGGCCATCTGCGACTATGTCAAATGATTGAATAAGTGGCACGCCAGCCTTCATCATTGTTGCTAATTGACGTGTAAATATGGCAATGTCAAACTGTGTGATTTTTTTCTTTTTAGTAGAGCCAAAGGTAGCGCTTTGTTTTTTCACTTTTGTGGGTTTAACACCTTGCTTGCGTAGTTGGGCTTTGACAACAGCCATATTAGAGCCATTCAAAACACCGCTGGTTTTATTGCCTTTTCGGTCTGTGCCTTCCCAGCTAAATAGGGATTTCTTTTCAATTTTTGTTGCCATGACTTAGTCCTTTGTAACTCGTTCGACTTCTTGAAGGCTGGTAACCCCTTCAATTGCTTTAACTAAAGCCGATTTTCTTAAGTTGTTAAACCCTTCAATATCGGCTTGTTTCGCAATTTCAATAGATGTTGCTTCCGACATAATAAGTTCAGATATAGTAGGCGTGATTTTTACAACCTCATAGATACCCACACGACCTTTATAACCATTACTACATTTATCACAACCCTTTGGGCTGTACAGCGTAAATCCTGTATCAATTTGTTCTTTTGTGAAGCCTTCCTTTTCTAATGTTTCTCTAGGGATGTTAACAGGCTCTTTACAGTTAGGGCATAAACGTCTGGCAAGTCTTTGAGCAATAATTAAGCTCACGGATGTTGCGATGTTAAATGCTGGTACACCCATATTGATTAAACGAGTTAAGGTCTCTGGTGCACTATTAGTATGTAGGGTGGACATAACCATGTGGCCGGTTTGCGCTGCTTTTATGGCTATAGAGGCTGTTTCCAAGTCTCGAATCTCTCCTACCATGACGACATCAGGGTCTTGTCGTAAAAAAGAACGAAGTGCTTCAGGGAAACCTAAGCCTACTTTGGTATTGACGTTAACCTGGTTAATACCTTCAAGGTTTATTTCAACTGGGTCCTCAGCTGTAGAAATATTTGTTTCAGGCGTATTTAGTATATTTAGGCCTGTATAAAGTGAAACCGTTTTACCACTTCCTGTTGGGCCTGTTACTAGTATCATGCCTTGTGGTTGTTTTAGTGCATCCATAAATAGATCTTTTTGCACTTCTTCATAGCCTAATGCATCAATCCCCATTTTGGCACTATTGGAGTCTAATATACGCAATACAATTTTTTCACCCCATAAAGTCGGAAGCGTATTGACTCGAAAGTCTATCGATTTGGTTTTTGACAGTTTTAATTTAATACGGCCATCTTGTGGTACTCGCCTTTCAGAAATATCTAATTGGGACATGACCTTTAAGCGTGCAGAAATCTTTGGTGCGAGTTTAATAGAAGGTTTAGACACTTCATGCAAAATACCGTCTGTTCTATATCTTACGCGGTACGTTTTTTCATACGGTTCAAAGTGTAAATCCGAGGATCCTGCTTTAATAGCGTCGAGTAGCATCTTATTGACATATTTAACGATAGGAGCGTCTTCAGTGTCACTAGTATTTACGTCTTTGTCTTTATCATCTTGTTGTTCAACATCTAAACCTTCTAGGTCGGCATCATCAAGATCGCCCATTGTTGTATCTTGTGATTCTAGATATTTCTCGATGGCATTACTTAATTTGTCATCTTCAACCAATACGGCGTCGACACTCAGGCCAGTATGAAACTTGATTTCATCATGCGCATTAATGTTTGTTGGGTCTGAAACGGCAATAAACAGCCTGTTGCCTCTGACGTAAAGTGGCAGGGCTCTATGCTTTCTGACTAACTTTTCATCAACAACTTTCTCTGGTTGCATTTCTAGTGTAAATGCTGCGAGGTCTAAAACAGGAACACCGAACTCCTGAGCGGCTGAAAAAGCAAGATCTTGTGCTTTTGCCATACTGGAGTTAACCAAGTGGGTAATTAAAGAGATGTTATTTTCTTTAGCGTAAACTTGGGCTTTTTTTGCACTTTCTTCATCAATGATTTGATCAAGAACAAATTTTCGGGCAAGGCCGGTTAGTGTAATGTTGTCTGCTGTCATGAAAAATATCGGGTATCTTTGTGGTTGGGGTGACTCAAAATGAGTATGGTTTCTTTACTCTATAAAGAAGAGTGTAGTGTATCTTTGTGTTTTTAAAAGTAATTAGGGTGCTAGCTTAGTCATAAATTCTAAAATTCTGAAGATGTTTTTATTTTTATCCTACTTACTTATTTATGTGTGAAATCGAGAAGTATAAAAAAGGCATGTAAGTGACGAAATGCGTCACATCGTGACAGGATTGATTGTAAAATGCCGTGAATTATTTTACAGGTTAATTTTAACTTATCTTCTTAAGTTAATGATAATAAAAAAGATTAAAAAATTATTTGTACTTGGCACAAGCTCTGCTATGTTTAATGTCAGGCACGCTTGAATACGAAAGCAGGCGGTCATATTTTATAAAACCCGGAGAAAATCTATGAAAAACATGAAAATAAACCAGCAAGGTTTTACCTTGATTGAATTAATGATCGTAGTCGCGATTATTGGTATTTTGGCAGCGGTAGCGATTCCTGCCTATACAGATTATACAGTTCGTTCGCAGGTTACTGAAGGTCTGACATTAACGAAAGAAGTAAAAGTTGCTATCGGTGAGTTCCGTGCCGATCGCGGTCGACTTCCAACTACTCACGCATCTGCATCTTTGCCGTTAGCAACATCTATAACGGGTAGCTATGTAGAGCAAGTTGCATGGGATGGTACTGGTGGTATTACGATTACTTACGGCAACAAAGTTAATGCTGTTATTGATCAGGCAACAATTACTATGGCTGCTGCGACTCCAGGTGGTACTGTGACGAGCAGTTCTCCTTTAACTTGGGTTTGTGGTAACGCTGCTTTTCCAGCTCTACCGGCTAACATGGCTTACGTTGGCGCAACAGCGGCGGCTGTTTCAGCTAATATGGAAAACAAATTTATGCCAAGTGCATGTCGTCCATAATTGATTTGTAGAGTATTTTTGCAAAAAAAGCACGCGTCAAGCGTGTTTTTTTTTGTTTTTAGCCTTTTGACATAATGTCTGGTTTATTAAATGCAGCTTTTTCTATCTCGTGTTTATCCTCTAATTGCACTAGCAGCATTGGCGTTGTTGGTATGTGTTGTATATGCACCTGGCTTGGATGGTCCTTTTGTCTTTGATGATGCTCCCAATATTACTGAAAACCCTGCAATAAAAATTACTGAACTGAATATCGAAAATCTTAAAAATGCCGCATTTTCAATACCAGCGGGCCCTTTATATCGGCCTGTGAGCTTTGTATCCTTTGCCATCAATTATTATTTATTTGAGCTTGATACATTTAGCTTTAAAATTGTTAATTTATTGATTCATCTCGGGGTTGGGGTAGCGATTTTTTGGTGCGCTTTTCTTATTTTTGGAATGGTCTATAAGCAAAAAAACTCAAGTAATCCTGAAAGCCAAAGAGTTTTCTGGGCAGCTCTCTTGGTATCCGCAATATTTCTTATTCATCCTTTTAATGTCTCTTCAGTTTTGTACGTTGTTCAACGAATGAATAGCTTAGCCGCACTGTTTATGTTTATTTCTTTGGGGTTTTATTTGCATGGACGTATGAAAATGCTTCAGCACTCTGGTATTGACTCAGGAAATTCTTTTGGGATTCTGATGTGTTGGGCTGCGTCAGCTTTGGTTTTTTTCCCCCTGGCTATTTTTAGTAAGGAGAATGCGCTGTTACTGCCATTTCTGGTATTGGTTATCGAAGCAATTCTATTTAAGTGGCGTGCGGTGCTTCCTGGCCATCAGTGGCAAATGAAGCTTGTGCGCGCCACTCTTTGGTTAGGTGTGGTCTTTTTAATGATAGCTACCTACGTTGGTTGGGACAAACTAATGTCTGGTTATGTTCATAGGGACTTTAGCCTTTCTGAACGATTGTTAACGGAACCTCTTATTTTGTTCCGCTACCTATCGTTAATTATTTTGCCTGTTAATAGAGGCATGACATTTTATCATGATGATATTACTGTTTTTTCTTCGCTTTTCGACGGTACCGCCTTTCTCTACATACTGTTTTGGTCAACTCTTGTTGTTCTGGCGTTAATTTTTAAGCAGCGAGCAAAGTGGTTCGCGTTTGCCGTGCTCTGGTTTTTGGTCGCGCACAGTATAGAGTCCACCTTTATTGCTTTAGAATTGGCACATGAACACCGTAACTATGTTCCGATGTTTGGTATTCTTCTCGCCTTTGGCTCTGTCTTTCTTAGTTCTAAGAGGATTCTAGTTTCAAGTAAACTTTACGCTGTGTTGGCAGTGGTCGCTGTTTTGGTAGTCAGCGGGTCAAGCTATGTTAGAACAACAGCATGGGGCAATATGGCTAGCTTAGTAGAGCGGCAGCAACGTTTAAATCCTGAATCTCCTCGGGCCAATTATGCTGTAGGCCAATTCTTATTTTCGAGACTTCTGAACCAAGACAATGTTGACGCCCAAGAGCGGCTCTATCATCAGATCGTGCCTTATTTTTTAGCGGTAAATCAGCTTGATCCGACAGATTTTTCTGGTTATTTATCGCTGATTAGATTAGATGATCAAATGGGTTATCCATTGAATACAGATTGGTTAAATAAAACGGTAATGACCGCCAGAAAGTTTGCTTTAGGGCAGAAAGACTTGTCTCATGTGCAAGATTTTCTTCACTGTCAATTGAATGCTTACTGCAAAGTTGATCTTGAATCGACCAAGAGAATTGTAGATGCTGTATTATTAAACTCTTCTTTAGCTGTTGGTTTTGAAACTACCTTAAAAGCTGACTTGGGTGTCTATTTGTCTATGAATGAAAAGTATATTGAATCGGCGCATTATTTTGTTGACGTGGTCGGGCTGAGCCCTAATTGGTGGGTATTTAGATTAGCTGCAGTCAATAGCTTAATCGCATCGGGTCAGATAAGTCAGGCAGTTATTTTACTAGAAGAAACTAAAGCGATGGATGTGCCGCAAGACTATAAGATAAGGTTTACTGACTTAACAAAAAAAATCAGCCATATGGAGAAATAAGAGTCGTGGAAAAATTGAAAGCGATTGAAAAAAAGCTAAGTATTATTTTACCTGCTAAAAATGAAGAGGGAGGGTTAGCCTTATTTCTTCCAAGGCTGAAGAAAATGTACCCAGATGCAGAACTAATCGTGGTCAACGATGGTTCTACTGATAAGACCTTACAGGTTGCAGAAGAGACGGGCGCTAGGGTGGTCTCTCATAGCTACTCTAAAGGCAATGGCTCGGCTATAAAAACAGGCGCGAGGACTGCCAAGGGAGAAATACTTGTTTTTATGGATGCAGATGGACAGCATCATCCAGAAGATATCCAAAAGTTATTGGAAAAATATTTGACAGGTTATGATCTTGTTGTCGGGGCACGAGGGCGTGAAAGCCAAGCTTCAGGATTAAGAGCCTTTGGCAATGGCTTCTATAATGTCTTGGCATCAAACATTGTCGGCCATAAAATACAGGATCTAACCTCTGGTTTCAGGCTGGTAAATGCTGAAAAATTTCGAGAGTTTCTATTTTTGCTGCCTAATGGTTTTTCATATCCGACAACAAGTACAATGGCTTTTTTCAGGGCTGGTTATAGTGTGGCTTATGTCGATATAAAAGTAACTGAAAGGGTCGGTGATAGTCATATAAACTTGGTCAAAGATGGTGTTAGATTTCTATTGATTATTTTTAAGGTGGGTACGCTTTTTTCACCGTTGAAAATTTTCTTCCCAATAAGCGTCTGTTTTTTCTTTTTGGGCTTAACATATTATTCCTATACTTATATGTCTGATGGTCGCTTCACTAATATGGGGATGTTGCTTTTCGTGACCTCATTACTGGTATTTTTGATGGGGTTTATTTCAGAGCAAGTAACGGCCTTGTTATATAAAGATTCTGGTTATGATAGGGGCAATAATAAAAAAACGGATGATCAAATATCACCTTCAAATTGAATTTTTGTTTAAAAAGTTAGATGTATTTTTCAACTTTATACAAAATTAAACAAGAGATTTGGCATGCTGCAAGTTTTAATTCGAGTATATTTTTGTTCCAGAAATAGTCTGTGTGATGACTAATACCCGCGGTCGAGTCTTGGTACTTACCTCAACATTTCCACGATGGGAAGATGATCAGGTTCCTGCTTTTGTATTTACGTTAAGTAAATTACTGACTAAATTTTACAATGTTTGTGTATTAGCCCCATGGGATGTTGGCGCTAAAAAATCAGAGATAATGTGTGGTGTTGAAGTCAAAAGGTTCCAGTATTTTTTTTCGGGAGTGAATTTAGCTTATGGAGGAGGCATCACGGATAATATAAAAAAATCACCCTTAAAATTGTTACTCATTCCTTTCTTTATGTCGGTTCAAATTTATACTGTTTTCAAGGAAATTAAGCATGGTGATTATGATGTTATTCATGCGCACTGGTTGATACCGCAAGGGCTTACAGCCGTTATTGCTTGTTATTTGGCTGGTATTAATCCCAAACAAAAAGTTGTGCTTACTTGTCACGGTAGCGACGTTAATGGTTTTAAAGGCAAACTTGGAATATGGCTAAAAAGATGGGTGTGTAAAAGGGTGAAGTGTTTGACGGTTGTGAGTGACTCTCTAAAATGTGAGCTTGAAACTATCGGCAATTTAACACCTACTAGAGTCATACCTATGGGTACTGACTTTATCAGTTCATTTTTTCGGGATTCGGAGATTGAAAGGCATCCAAAAACGACTATTTTTGTAGGGCGCTTAATCGAACAAAAGGGGCTTTGGTTCCTATTGAGTGTATTCAAGAGAGTTGTCTCTGAGATACCAGAGGCCAAACTTATTATTGTTGGTGAAGGCCCTTTAAGAAAAGACATTCAAGAATATCTGACGATTAAAGGTCTAGAGAGAAACGTAGAGCTTGCAGGCTTCAGAAATCATAGCGAACTACCCGCTCTTTATAATAAAGCGAAAGTCTGTATCGTACCTTCTTTAAAAAATGAAGGTTTCGGGTTGACTATTGTCGAGAGTATGGGGTGTGAATGTATAACCATGGCTTCAGATTTTTCTTCCGCTCGAGAGCTAATTATATCTGGTGAAAATGG
>CAXBDA010000083.1:0-11720 GCA_963974595.1 uncultured Oleiphilus sp.
GATACCTTGGAGTGTGTCACTTCTTTCTTTTAGTTGTTAAAAATAATGTCTGTTTTGTACCCTTTATCTAATGCAAAGTCCTAGACATATGTTCTTCCAAATCACAAATGTCAAAGCAGTCAGTAGCAAACCCTAAAGCCACTTGAAAATCCTCTGGAATTTTGGAACAGTAGTGTCCTGTATCCAATGCCTTGGATTTAATACAGCCACAGGGGTATAAGGTATCTTCTTTCTCATCTTGCTTGCTCATTTAATCAGTCCCACTTCCGCATATGCTTCAATATTCTGCTCTCTAGTAGTTGAACGAATAAAAGTTGTTTATTAGAACTATAAAAATGTATCGTATCATCGCCATGGAAAATTTTATAATTTATAAAACCAACGGTTATGGCTTGAACCACAGCATTTAATCTCTTCTCGTAATAGCTGTCGAATAGGAAATCAAAATAGCCTCCTTCAAGAGCGTCAACAAATTTACTACTAAATATTCCCGCCGCAGAAAAGTTATCTTTGTCCACGTCAAGAGGATCGAAATCGTTAGCTGATGTGAATCCGTTATAGTCCCAATCTATTTCGCAAAACAACTCATTAAGTCTCACCTCATAATCTAAAACCCATTTAGTCTGCTCGTTGTTCATAATTTTTCACACCTTTCATTCAAAAACTAATCATAACCAAATACCTCATCCAGTCAAATCAGGGCGAGATCGAGAAGAACTGGGGCGAGAATCAGCCTGAGCCTTTGAGAGAGATACCACCTATGCAGATTGTTGTTGCACAGACTTAAAATATCTAACTGCTTAATTTAGTCCGATGAAATAGTTTATGCTTGATCATGGGGAGAATCACATGCTTGGGAACATTACTCCAATCCAAAATTCCTCTTTTGAAGGATTCTCTGGCAAATAATTTTTCACAATATTGACCTATGATTGTCTTATTACTCCAAAGTAATGGCTCTAAACCAAGTTTCTGTAGTCGATAAAGAACAACGCCCCATACTATGTCAGCCAAGCTAAACTTCTTAGATGCTAGCCAGCCGTTCTCTTTGAAGGGGCCACTCAACAACTGAGTCTCAAGTTCCATTAAAATAGAGTCAGCAGAATCATATAAGGCGTTCATCCGAGTAGGCGTTTGAATTATTTTAAGAGTATTTTCGACAATATTTAACTTACTTTTATAGGCGTCATACAACTGCTTTTCATTTTCATGGCGTTTAACTAATTTTCTTAAAAGATTAGCTTTAAATTCATGACCTTTGCCACCGTCTGCCGCCTTTTTAAATAGAAAAGACTTGTTCGTACCTCGATTATCTCCATAAGTGAACGCTTCGATCGGAAGGCTGTCTGCTTTGTTCAGCCATAAGGCGATAGCCTCAAATTCATGATCAGATGGCTTTTGCGAGATATCAGAGTTCGATAATTTACTGATTACAAGGTTTAGAATATTCAATGAATCTGTCGTAACTTTTCCATCACAAACTAACGTAGGCACTACGCATCGAGGATTTATACGAACATAATCGGGTTCATATTGTTGATAAGCAGGAAGAAGCACATGGTGGGATGTCCACTGCACAGCGTTCTCTGCTAGGGCTTGGCGAACTTTCATCGAGCAGAGCGATTGAGAAAAATGAAATAGGTGGATGCCTGTTTGCGGCGCCACTTTACACGTGACGTCTGTCAATGGCTTCAAAGCTAGCATATTTTCCGTTGAATAAGCAGAAAGAGTGTCCAAATCTGAAATCATAGGCTCCATCCCTTTATTGATTACCTAATCATAACTAAATACCCCATCCAGTCAAATCAGGGCTAGATCGAGGTGAGAAGTTTATGAGGCTTATAAAAAAGGCTTTGATCTAGGCTAATTTTTTTTGAGTGGGACATATACATATACACAACAGCCGCCTTCGGGACGGGGGGGTCTAGATCTAGATTTGCTTTGACTGGATAGAATATTCGAGTATTCTGGATGTCTATAAGGAGAAAAACAATGCGCCTCTATCTTATCCTTTTGCTACTAGTTATTTTGACAGGCTGCAGATCACTGGAAGTGCCACCTGAAGCTCAAAAGGTCATACTCCATTGGAATGCAACTCAAGCTGTCGATGACTGTGATAAATTAGGTCCACTTCAGGCATCAGCTGAAGCACAAAACTTAATAGGCCTTAGCTCCGACAATCAGTCAACCGCAGCAAAAGAAGCCTCTATACTTATTCGCAAAAAAGCATTTGAAAAATATAATGCTGATACCGTAGTTTTGGTCAGTTCTGATGCCATTGGTGGAATAGTCGGTGTAAAAACGAAAGTGATTCTTTATGGGATTGCTTATGATTGTTTTAAATAGTGTCTGAGGCGCTCTGGGGGTGGTAAACGATTAGATTATAAGATCGTACGCTACTAGTTGTTATCAGACCGCGATTACAGGAGGCAATCGAAGAATGACATGGAAAGTAGCCCTAAATGCTGAGGAAGCGGCATTACTGATTACAGATCTGTCGGAATATAGCTCACTAGCTAAGGCTGAAGAATTTGTAGATGCCAATGCAGTATTTAATCCGCACAGCGATTATCACAATGATTACATTGATCTAAAAGCTAGTTTTGATGAGGCGGTATCCTTAAAAGAAGTCTTATGGGATGAAATACACCATGCTTGGAGAAAGCAAAAATTAGGAGAGGGGCGCGGTTCAATTTTAGCGCTTGATAGCTGGTCGTACGATGATGAGTGTAGTGAATCTTTATCAAAAAAAGGATGCAAGGTTACTAAGAAAAGTCTAGCGGCATGGGTTTATGAAATGGATGGGCTTGAGAAAGCTAAAATGATTTATCCGAATTTTGATCCCAATAACCTTTCAGTCGTCGCGGACAAGCCACTTCAGGCTAAGACAGAAAATATGTATTTAGCCACAATTCAGGCGCTGTCCGTGGCCTTAGTTGGCACATCAACAGGACAATACTACACTTACGCAAAACAAATTTTAGATGATCTTGCAGAGAAAGGAATTGATGCGCCACTCTCACAAAAGACCTTAGCGGCTTATTTAAAAAAGGCCGACGAGCCTTAGTCAATTACTTACCCTATGGAATATTCCATGCCTCATATGGAATATTAGGCACTGTACTAAAACTAAAGATTACTCTAGCCGAAACTAATAACCGATAAGGTGTAATTATGGCTAGAGCAACACTATTAACTATTGAACGTAAAGCGGAAGTTCTTGATAGATTAGGGCTTTCCCGCTCAACCCTCCATAGCAAAATCCAAAAAGGTTTATGGTGCCCACCAATCAGTTTGGGTGCTCGTGCTATTGGTTTTCTCGAGCATGAAACAGATGAGCTAATTGCGGCACATATCAACGGTTACTCTCCAGAACAATTACGAGAATTAGTCAAAAGCCTTGTTGCTGAGCGTGCCATGCTCGTAGGAGCTGAGTCATGAGCCAGTCAAACCCTATCCTACAGTTCAAAAAAAAATCTCGGTCAAGACTTCTCGCTATTAAGGCGATGTGTGCGCAGTGTTTCGGTTGTACAGAAACTCATCTAGAAGAGGGATTTAGGCAGTCCATCCGTGAATGCTCCTCAACTCATTGCGCATTGTATGAACTGAGACCTTTTACTGACCGAAAAAAGGCACTTAAGAAGGTTAATTACCGCGATAAGAGTAAATTGATACCTGTGCAACAGGTTGACTGGGAGCAAGCTAAAAAGACAGCTAAAGCTGTGAAAATCTAATGGTTAGCAGAATCAAGGTAAAGGGTCGTCGCGAGATCGGAAGGTTCGTGGCGTTTCCTCATGCTGTCGTTACGACAGAGGATTACACTTGTTTAAGTTACAAATCGAAAGCCCTGTTGTTAGATATTGCACTTCAATACAACGGCAGAAACAATGGCGATTTGACAGTTGCACTTGCTGTCCTCAGAAACAGAGGCTGGAAGCGTCAAGCAACGATCGGTGAGGCAGTTAAGGAATTATTGGATGCGGACTTAATTATTCGTACGAGAGAGGGACAGTTTAGAAATCCCCATTCCCGTTGTGCTCTTTATGCGATTACTTGGCAACCGATTGATGATTGCAATGGTAAAGACTTGTGTGTGAACCCAACAATCACAGCCCCAAGAAAATTCAGTTTTGGAAGATCATGAGTAAGATACCCGTTACTATTTCAGTATATAGTCATGACTGATAGAGTAGCCAAAAGAGTATTTATCTCTTACCCTATTACCACATGCATACTTAAAGAGTAGCCAAAAGTGCCTTTTAGAAGGGTTGGCTTAATACTCAAAGAGTAAGCCTTTATATATTTACCATATGGAGAGGGGATATATTCATGTCTTTAAGTTTCTTGGATGACTTTGTTAAGCAGACGCAAACCGATAGCCTTAAAATAAAGCAATACCCGAAAGAATATTCAAATCTCATGGTTAGGGTGTCTTTTGGTCAGGGCACACAAGCCAAGGTTCCTTGGGTACAGGTGGTATCTCCTGATATGCCTACTACCAACGGTTATTACCCCGTCTACCTCATGTACAAAGAACAAAATACATTAGTTCTTGCTTATGGCATCGGAGAAAGTTTTGACTCCGCAGAAAGCTGGGATCCAAAGTTACATGAAACTGGCACTCGCATTGATGAATTAATTGAAGACCCATGGCGATATGGAGATTCATACGTGTGCGGGCATTACCAGCCACAAGTTATCGATGGAGAGGTGAAATATTTCAGAGATGGTCAAGAAATCTCAAAAGACATCGTTACCAAAGAATTAGATACTTTGATCGCTTATTACAGAGCCTGTATGGACATTGAGGTTAAGGATGAAACTTCAGTTATCAGCAGTGGCTTATTTTACATGGAGCAACAATTAGAAGACTTCATAATAAGAAATTGGAAAGAGACACAGTTCGGGAAAAAGTATGACCTTATCTTTGAAGATGGGGAGTTGAAAAGTCAGCAATTTCGAACTGACATAGGACGGATTGATATTCTTGCAAAAGATAAGACCGATGGTAGCTATGTCGTTATTGAGTTAAAAAGAAATCAGACGAGCGATGATACTGTTGGTCAAGTCACAAGATATATGGGTTGGATACAAGATAAGCTGGGCGATGAAAGTGTGAAAGGGATTATTGTCGCTGGATCGTATGACGAGAAGTTGTATTACGCTCAAAAGATGCTAAAAAATATTGAAGTATTTCTATACGAGGTTAATTTCAAGCTTAATGAATACAAGAGATAGCTGATGGAACACATTTATTTTGCAGTTAGTGATAGTCATCCGGGCATGGTCAAGATTGGCAGAACTGATCGACCAGTGGATGAACGCATGTCAGAGCTTTCAGGGGATGATTATGGTGTTTCTGGATATGAGGGTGATAGCACATGGGAGGCTGTTGAGGTTATTAAGGTCGAAGATAATGTGGAAGCAGAGAGCATGCTCCATGATCATTTTGACAGTGTGAGGGTTGAAGATGGGAGAGAGATCTTCTATTCGAATGATATTGAAGGAATGGCTAGCGAAGGCGCTCAACTTGTCGATGGGACTAGCGTTGATCTTTTATCAGCAGGTGTTGAAGGCTCCGAGGTTTTCGAGGAGGGAGAAGGTATTGCCGAATTGATTCTTGAGCTTGGTCTTTTGGGTATTGGTCTTGGCGGTGCGGCCCTAGTTTATAGAAGATACAAAGACGAAAAGGTGGTTAAAGAGGCAGTTAATACAGCTAAAAAGACTGTTGATGAGGGGAAGAAAAAATGGGATGGATCTGCAGGAGCCAGACAAGACATATTAGACAAGTCTACTCAAGCCGTTAACGAGGCATGGGAATCCACCTCAGAGCTTAGGAATCAAGTAAAGACTAAATGGGGTGATTCTGCAGAAACTAGAACGGAAATTGTGGATAAGTCGACTCAAACTCTTAATGAAGCTTGGGAATCATCCTCCGAATTTCGAAATCAAGTACAAACTAAAGGTGAAGGACTGTTCTCCAAGTTAAGAAATAAGTTTCGTTGATTAGAGCGTTTAGTAACACTGCAAGTAACATTGCATTCCACTCATTTCCATTTACCCTATATAAATCAGATGTTTAAACCTTTTATTCAATTCCCGCCGCCTCCACCAAATAAGGGTTTTACAAGGCCCTAGAAAGACCATTAAAGCCCGTATATCCTTGTGTTTGCGGGCTTTTTTGTGCCTATAGCGTTCATTTAGGTTTGGTAACATCCAAGATTTATAGTAACATCCTTAGTAACACTGAGAAATAATCGTATGGAGTGATGTTACTATGGCACGGATTACACTACCGCTAACCAATACTCAAGTTAACAGCGCAAAACCCAAAGGCAAGGAATATAGCCTTGCTGATGGCGGTGGTCTAGCACTGCGAGTAAAGACTAATGGTTCCCGTCTTTGGATCTTTAATTACTCTCGACCTTTCACTAAAAATCGCGCCAATATGAGTTTTGGAATGTATCCGGCGCTGTCACTAGCCGATGCTCGAAAAGCAGCTCAAGCCGCTAGCCGATTATTGGCAAAAGATATTGATCCTAAACAAGATAAAGACGAAAAAGGCCAGCAAGCCGCGCTAGCAAATCAAAGTACTTTGAAGGCCGTGGCACAGGAATGGATAAAGGTTAAAGCGACTAAGGTTAGTGGTGACCACGCTGAGGATATTTGGAGATCATTAGAAATTCACCTATTCCCCAAATTAGGCAAAATGCCGATCCATAAAATTACTGCGCCTAAAGCAATCGCTGTACTGAAACCATTAGCTGCTAAGGGTAGTTTGGAAACTGTTAAGCGTCAGTGCCAGCGAGTGAATGAAATAATGGTCTTTGCATTGAACATAGGTTTAATACTCAGCAACCCGTTAGCTGGAATTAAAGAATCCTTTATGGTGCCGCAAAAAGAGAACTTGCCGACTATACCGATAGAAGAACTACCTCAGTTAATGAAAGACCTAAGCCAAGCCAATATTAAGCTTGTTACGCGCTGTCTAGTCGAATGGCAGCTTCATACTATGGTTAGGCCAAGCGAGGCCGCAGGAGCGCGCTGGGATGAAATAGATAGGGATAGTCAGGTCTGGCATATACCTGCTGAGAGAATGAAAAAGAAGCGCCCTCACACGGTTCCATTGACCCCACAAATGATAGCTTTGCTTGATCTGGTTACTCCTATTAGCAGTCATAGAGAACACATCTTTCCCGGCGATAGAAATCCTAGAAATTCGATTAATAAACAAACAGCCAATATGGCATTAAAGCGCATGGGATACGGTGGTAAATTAGTTGCCCATGGTCTGCGATCAATCGCCAGTACAGTATTAAATGAACACCAGTTCTCAGCCGATGTTGTTGAAGTTGCCCTAGCTCATGTCGATGGCAATCAAACGCGCCGTGACTATAATAACGCTAAATACTTAGAGCAAAGACGGATTATGATGGGCTGGTGGTCGGACTACATTGAGGCAGCGGCTATGGGTAATATGGGACTGGCTCAAAAGAATTCTAATGTTTTGCAGTACTTTGGTTAAAGAATTTTTTAATGTCAGAATCACTGAGTGAATCGCAGAATATTTCAGTTGTACCAATAGTACTGTCACGTAATTCCCTCACAAAACTTTCGTCGTCGAGGAGTAAGTCTGGACTAGATAAACCAGAAAGTAATGCTTGTTCCGCTAAAAAAGCTTCATAAAGAGTAGTATCCAAAATTGCGAGCGGAGTTATATTAAAAGCTGAGGTAGCAACTTTTCCAAATCGTTTTTTTATAGAATTTTTAGTGATACCTACCTTATAAAATATGTGCTTTTTATGTTTAATTTTTATGTAATACAAAATAGCTGACACTGCTTTTTTCTGAGGGAATCTTTCAAAAAATGTTTTTGTATAAAGCCCATTTAGCTTCTCATCAGCACACTTACGGCACTCCTTGGTTAAATGGTTATCTGGTTTCTGCCAAAAGATATGGTGACTAGGGCAGATAATCTCAACTTTTTGGTGCTGGTCAATGTACTTCACTAATGAATAATCATATTTATCATTATGAAACTCAATTGATCTTTCAAGCCAGCTTTTAAATCTTGCGTCTTTACTGTCTTTTATGTATTCCTGAACTCTGGATATTCTGTACTCCTCCGACTTCTGCCTTTCACATTGACCACAAACATATGACTTCGAATTGATAGATCCCATTTGGATCATGAAAGTATCTCTAGGGCAATCAAAACAATCGGCCGTTATTACAGCGCCTAAACCTTCTCCCTTTATGTTTAAAATCTTGAAATTACCCTCCTTTTCCTCGAGCCTTTCTTTTATTATTTCTTGAGTCAGAAGAAGAGGTACTCTGCTGTTATTACACTCCTGACATGGATATTCTCTGGTGAGGACATTAACGGTGTAATCTCTGAATTCACCATGCTCACTACAAACAAAGTCTGATTCGGAATGCCAAGTGACAAACGAGTCCTCAATTAATACTATATTTCCATCAGATCGTTCATAAAGTCGCTCTTTCGTTTTTTTAAGCCTCCAATCTCTTGATGCGGCTAAGGTTTTATTTTTACTGCAATCAGGACAACCCTTAGCTCTATTTATATGGCTATCAGGACATTGTGAGAAAACCTTTTTATGAATGGTACAAATGATGGACATGTTTGCTTTAGCGCCATCATATGTTTTCTCAATATATTGATACTTCTCTCCGTGAACTCTTCTGGCGTCCTTTAGAAAAGTAGGGAATGGCTTCTGTTTTTTTTTGCTGTCATTAAAAAGGAAACACGCTCGACAGCCGGCAGGATTTCTGTGCCGATTTTTGACTATGTGGTTGCATGGATGTATTCGTGTGATCTCATTTGGTTCATGACAATCATCATTGCAAATTATCGTTACCCACCCATTTCGCCAGCTAAAGTTTTCGGGATTATCATATTTATACTCATATTTATCACCCCACTGTGTTCTAGCACGCAGCATGAAATCATCCCATGTAATAGCGGCCATATTACTCCTTAGTTTCTGAAAACAATTCCTGTTGGTCTGGTATCGAAATACCCTTAATTTCACAGTGGTCGCGAATCATCTTTTCAACCATATTAGCAATACTTCTGTGATCTTGCATAGCTGCTACTTTTAAGGCTTCTTTCAAAAAGGGGTCAATACGCAGATTTAATGTGGCTGTTTTAGTTGCTACCATTGTTTAAATTCTTATGTTGCAAATGTAACGCGTTTGTACCATATTATATTGACGGTTAGCAAATATTGAGTAGTCAGAATGAATGAAAAAATCCTAAGAGCCTTAGTAGAAGCCGGCGCTGTTAAGAAGATTAAAATAACGGCAGAAGGGTCTACTATTTACGTTGAGGCATACACTGGCTCTGAAGTAACAACGGCTAAAACCATCAAGGGTAAACTAAAGACTTGGAGTACTATTGATTCTGCCGCGAAGTGGGTAAGGTCACTAGGGATTGGTCAGATGCAATTGGATATGGCTAAGTGGCAACCAGAGCAAAAGAAACTAAACGTTTAATCTTATGATGATTCACTGAACAAATGATATTGTATTTGCGGTATTTTTATCTAGCGTAACTACGGAAGAGAGTAAACGCTGGAGACGTCACTGCGGCCTTTAGCTAGGTAGAGCACAATTGGAGTATTTATGCGCGGCTGGGTTATCAAGAAATTGCAAAATTCACGGGTACATATGACCATCAAAGAGGTGAAGTGGGACTTGGAATCTGGTGGTGCACCTAGGCAGGCAAAGCTGCTGGCTCTTGCTTCCGTTCTGGGTAATGACTTTTTTACGGAGTGTGATATCCCACATCGTGTGGCCCATAGGCCCTTAGATTACTCTCGTTCCGATCTAATAAAATTCTATGAGGATTTAGAAGACATTAAACTAGGCATAACTCGCCAATTAGAGGCTACGAAGAAGATGGTTCCACAAATCATGGGAATAGAATTTCCTAAATTTGCGGAAGATCACGTGAAAGATACTCGTCGCGCACTTGAGATATGGATGGCAACAATCGGTGCAGGCATTACGGTTGATCGTAGAGATGATGTCCGAGATATCTGGAAATTGCTCGAACAATCAAAGCCATATTTAGACACTGCTATGGACGAAATATTGGCGGACGAAAATAAAACGAGCGATATCATCGGCGAGAGTGTGAGTGTTTTTTCTTTATTGGTCCGTCAGGATTGGAAAAATTATTGTGACTTTTTTCCGTCACAGTTTTCTCATGACCTAAAATATTGATTAAGTCTTCTACCAAAAAAACCAATAAAGCGCACAGATCGCCAGTAGGGCTAGATTCAAGGAGTACAAGAGTCCATCGACGTCAAAATCTGGTCCTTTTGTGTCTGGATGCCAAAAGATTTTCGCTAAACATGTGTGCATTATAGTTACAGCAAAGCCGATAGTAAGAAAAATCATACTTCCAGAAATGAGAGCCCCAACAAAATACCCAAGCTTATCCCAGCCAATCGGAGCATTAATCCATGGCATTGCTTCCCTTACCAAGGGCACAGTGCTGCCCAAGGTGATGTAGGTGATACAGAATAATAACTGGCGTCTTGTATGGAAGTTAATTTTCATTCATCTCCAATATGATTTTGCTTTTCGCGCTCATATTCTCTCCTTGACCACAATCTTTGTAGCCAGACTCACGGCACTTGGCCACTAAAATTTCAGCAGCAGCAATCTTAAATGCAGGTATAAAAGGCCTAATTGATTCTAAATGTGATGCAGACTTTTTACTACCTTGTATCTTGGCCATTTTAAACCAAGCGTAGGCGGCTACGTCATCTTGCTTTAACCCGAAGCCATTCCAGTAGTGAACGCCTAAGGCTACTTGTGCTTCCATATTGTTCTGTAGGGCGGCAAGTCGATACCAGTGTGCGCTTTTATTATAATTTTGGTCAACCTGATCTCCTTTATAAAACATATAGGCTACATTCAGCTGAGCACCAGACATTCCCTGATCTGCAGCATCCAGCATCATTTGGAAGCCCTTTTCAATGTCTTGAGATACACCAAGTCCATCTACATACATTGTGCCTAAATTATAGATTCCAAATAGGTCTCCCTGATTTGCGGCCAACGTAAACCATTTTAAGGCCTTAGCGTAATCGATCGGCACCTCATCGCCTTGAATATAAATATTTCCTAATCGCGTTTGGGCTGTTACCGCCCCTTGCTTTGCCGCAAGCTCATACCACTTCATGGCACCAATTATATCGCGATGCACTTTACCTCCATTTTCTAAAAGTAATCCAAGATTATTTTGGGCCCCAATATCTCCATTCTTTGCTAGCTCGTATCCTTCTATAATTTCTGACACCAACGTTTCATTGCTAGAGTATTTCCGTTTAAGCGAAATTTCTTCGCTCCAGTCAGCAAAACAAACAGGGCTAATTATTAGGGCTAGTAACAGTTTTTTAATCACAGTCTTTGTAGTACCTCTGTTTTCGCAATAACCTTCGAATATTTATTTGATGAGTGCTTGTAGAGTAGTGCGGTTGACGGCAAAACTAAAACTAAATATTTGATTTTCACAATGAATAACTCCCTTTATTGCTCAGCTATGATAGGTGAGCATACAACCTGATCAAAGGTAGGAGTTTGTGCTGCCTGCAGAAAGGCTTATTTAACCATAAGCCATTGATTATATTAGCTTTTATATTCTTAAACATCCCCTGTGTCGCATAAATCCCACCACAATACCCAGT
>CAXBDA010000084.1:0-11653 GCA_963974595.1 uncultured Oleiphilus sp.
GTATTTGATGATTTAACTAAGCAAGCTTGGGCATATCGTCAAATTTCATTGCTTCTTCGTCGCCCACCAGGTCGTGAAGCATATCCAGGTGATGTTTTCTATCTTCACTCACGTTTATTGGAGCGTGCATCACGGGTAAATGCGGATTACGTTGAAGCATTTACTAAGGGTGAAGTTAAAGGACAAACTGGTTCATTGACTGCTTTACCTATAATCGAAACACAAGGTGGTGATGTTTCAGCATTCGTTCCGACTAACGTAATTTCGATTACAGATGGTCAGATATTCCTTGAAACTAACCTATTCAACTCGGGTATTCGTCCGGCTATGAACGCAGGTGTTTCAGTATCGCGTGTGGGGGGGGCTGCACAGACTAAAATCATCAAGAAATTAGGTGGTAGTGTTCGTTTAGCTTTAGCGCAGTACCGCGAATTGGCAGCATTTGCACAGTTTGCATCGGATCTAGATGAAGCAACACGTAAGCAGCTTGAGCATGGTCAACGTGTGACTGAGTTAATGAAACAGAAACAATATAGCCCGCAAAGCGTTGCAGAAATGGGTATTGTATTGTTTGCTGCAGACGGTGGTTTCTTAAATGATGTTCCTGTAAATAAAGTCGTTGATTTTGAAGAAGCAATGCTTTCTTACATGAACGCGGAACAAGCTTCTTTATTAGCTAAGATCAATGAAAAAGGTGATTTCAACGATGAAATTGCTAATGGAATTCGATCTGCGCTCGAGACATTCAAGTCAACACAAACTTGGTAAAACAATATTGAGGGAGTGAAATATTCACTTCCTCAAATTTACCTGATAGTGAACAGGACTTTATAGGCGACATAAAATGGCCGTTGGTAAAGAGATACGAAATCAGATTTCTAGTATCAAGAGTACGCAAAAAATTACAAGCGCAATGCAAATGGTTGCAGCGAGTAAAATGCGTAAAGCTCAAGAGAGAATGAGTCTAGGCAAGCCTTATGCTGATAAAATTCGTTCGGTTGTAAGTCATCTTGCAAACGCGACACCGGAATATAATCACTTATATTTGCAAGAGCGTGAAATTAAACGTGTTGCATATATTGTTATATCTTCCGATCGAGGTTTATGTGGCGGTTTAAACGGTAATCTGTTTAAAAAAACCATTAAAGATATGAAAGCTTGGCATGATCAGGGCGTTGAAATAGATATTTGCGCTGTTGGTCAAAAAGCCATTTCTTTCTTTAAAAGTTATGGCGGAAACGTTGTTGCAGCAATAGGTCATCTTGGTGACCGACCTTCTGCGCACGACTTGATTGGTTCCGTTAAAGTAATGTTGGACGCTTACGATCAAGGTAAAATTGATCGGCTTTATGTTGTTTATAATGAATTTGTAAACACCATGACCCAGAGTCCTTCTATTGCTCAGTTGTTGCCATTGCAAGCTTCTGAAGAAGACTCGCTACAGCACCATTGGGATTATATTTATGAACCAGATGCTAAAGATTTATTAGATGGTTTATTAACAAGATATATAGAATCACAAGTATATCAGGGTGTTGTTGAAAATATTGCCTGCGAGCAAGCTGCTCGAATGGTCGCGATGAAAAGCGCTACCGATAATGCTGGTGATATTATTAATGAACTTCAGTTGGTTTATAACAAAGCAAGACAAGCAGCTATTACTCAGGAAATATCTGAGATAGTTAGCGGTGCAGCAGCGGTTTAAACTAAAGAATTTTACAGTTTTTATAATATCGAAAATTGATATTTAGAAGAATTTAATTTAACGAGGAACCGATCATGAGTAGCGGAAGTATCGTACAAATCATAGGGGCGGTCATCGATGTCGAATTCGCACGTGATTCTGTACCTAATGTATATGATGCATTGAATGTAGACGGTAGCGAAACCACCCTTGAAGTTCAACAGCAGCTTGGTGATGGTATTGTTCGTACTATCGCAATGGGTAGTACTGAAGGTCTTAAACGTGGTCTTTTAGTATCAAATACAGGTGCGCCAATTTCTGTACCGGTAGGTGTAGAAACTTTGGGACGTATTATGGACGTCCTAGGTAGACCTATTGATGAACGTGGTGATATTGGTGAACAAGAACGTATGCCTATTCACCGTAAAGCGCCCACTTATGCAGAACAAGCTGCATCAGCAGAGTTATTAGAAACAGGCATTAAGGTTATCGACCTTGTTTGCCCGTTTGCTAAGGGTGGTAAGGTTGGTTTATTCGGTGGTGCGGGTGTAGGTAAAACCGTAAACATGATGGAATTGATCAATAATATCGCACTTAAGCATTCAGGTTTATCTGTATTTGCTGGCGTTGGTGAGCGTACTCGTGAGGGTAATGACTTTTACCATGAAATGCAGGAAGCAGGTGTTGTAAATCTTGATGAGCCTACTAAGTCTAAAGTAGCTATGGTTTATGGTCAGATGAATGAACCTCCTGGAAACAGGCTGCGTGTCGCATTGACAGGTCTAACAATGGCTGAAAAGTTCCGTGATGAAGGTAAAGATGTATTATTGTTTGTTGATAATATTTATCGTTACACCTTAGCGGGAACAGAAGTATCAGCACTGCTAGGTCGTATGCCTTCAGCCGTTGGTTATCAGCCTACTTTGGCTGAAGAAATGGGTGTTCTTCAAGAGCGTATTACATCTACAAAAAATGGATCTATTACCTCGATTCAGGCGGTATACGTACCAGCAGATGACTTGACAGACCCTTCTCCAGCAACAACATTCTCTCACCTAGATGCGACTGTTGTACTGAGCCGTGATATTGCTTCAAAAGGTATTTATCCTGCAATTGATCCACTTGACTCAACGTCTCGTCAGCTTGATCCATTAATTATTGGTCAAGAGCATTATGATGTGGCACGTGGTGTTCAAACAGTTCTTCAGCGTTATGCAGAGCTTAAAGATATCATTGCAATTTTGGGTATGGATGAGCTTTCTGAGGACGATAAGCAAACAGTTGCCCGAGCACGTAAAATTGAACGTTATTTATCTCAGCCATTTCACGTTGCTGAGGTATTTACCGGTTCTCCTGGTAAATATGTATCGCTTAAAGATACGATTCGTGGTTTCCAGGGTATCTTGGATGGCGAATATGATACTCTACCAGAGCAGGCGTTTTATATGGTTGGTTCTATCGACGAAGCCGTCGAGAAAGCCAAAAAAATGTAATTCATCTTTAAACCAAAGGGCATCATTTTGATGCTCTTTAGTCTATTCAGGAATTGAAAATGGGTATAAGCGTGCATTGTGATATCGTTAGTGCCGAAGAATCAATTTATTCAGGTTTAGTAGAGCTTGTCGTTGCGACAGGTGAGCTAGGTGATTTGGGTATTGCCCCAGGTCATACACCGCTAATGACTAGATTGAAGCCTGGCCCGGTTCGAATCATTAAACAAGGCGGTGAAGAAGAAGTTTTCTATGTTTCTGGTGGTTACTTAGAAGCTCAGCCCAATATCGTGACTATCTTATCAGATAGTGCACAACGAGCTGATGATCTAGATGAAGCTGCTGCGCTTGAAGCACAGAAAGAAGCTGAAAAAGAGTTCGTTAATCAATCTGGTGAGGTTGATTATTCAAGGGCAGCTGCCCAGTTAGCTGAGGCATCTGCTAGATTACGAACTATTCAGCAACTTCGTAGAAAACACTAATATTTAAATTGATATTAAATATAATGAAAAAAGGCAGCTTTGAGCTGCCTTTTTTCATTTATCGGCTACACTCCAATAAAATTATTTTACGATAGAAGGGTATCTATGAGTTTACATATTGTCATTTTAGCTGCCGGGCAAGGCTCGCGAATGAAATCGGATCTTCCAAAAGTGCTGCATAAGATTGCTGGTAAACCGATGTTGCAACATGTTGTAGATACTGTAAGCCAGCTGGATGCAGAGGGCATTCATATAATCATTGGCCATGGTGCTGAGATGGTTAAGGATAATATCGCAGGTGATGTGAATTGGTGTTATCAGGAAGAGCAGCTTGGAACAGGGCATGCCGTTGCTCAAGCCTTGCCGAGTATTCCAGCAGATAGCCAAGTATTAATTTTGTATGGTGATGTTCCCTTAATTTCTATAAATACTTTGTCTTCTCTATTGAATGGTTCGGATGAAGATAATATCGCTTTGCTCACTGTAGCGCTTGAAAATCCGGCAGGCTACGGAAGAATTATTCGAAATTTTGAAGGTAATATTAAAGCTATTATTGAAGAAAAAGATGCCAGTGAAGAAGTAAAAGATATTACCGAAGTAAATACAGGTATTCTCGCGTTAACATCCAATCAGCTGCATAAATATATTCCCCTTTTAGGCAATAATAATGCTCAAGGTGAATATTATCTAACTGATTTAATTGCTTTGGCTAATAAATTTGGGAACAAGATTAAAGCACACCACCCTCAATTTGAGCAAGAAGTACAAGGTGTTAACAACCGATTACAGCTATGTGAATTGGAGTGTTGGTATCAAAGCCGTATGGCAGAAGAGTTAATGATAAGTGGTGTGACACTTTATGACCCTCAGCGTATTGATGTCCGAGGTTCATTGAACTGTGGCAAAGATGTTGAGATTGATGTTAATTGTATTTTTATCGGCGAAGTGGAACTTGGATCTAATGTTAAGATCGGTGCAAACTGCATTATTGAGGATAGTCGTATTGGCTCAAATACCACGGTATTTGCCAATACGCTGATTCAAGATACAGAAATTCTCGAATCAGTCTCTATTGGTCCGTTTGCCAGATTAAGACCTGGCACTAAATTAGAAAATAACTCTAAAGTAGGCAATTTTGTTGAAACAAAAAAGACGGTACTTGGAGAAGGCAGTAAAATAAATCACCTAAGCTACGTAGGTGATGCCTTGATAGGCAAAAAAGTAAATGTGGGTGCTGGTACCATCACCTGTAATTATGATGGTGTAAATAAATTTAAAACAGAAATCGCTGACGGTGTATTTGTTGGCTCCAATACCTCTCTTGTCGCACCCGTTAAAATTGCTGAAAATGCCACCATTGGTGCCGGTTCAACAATTAATAAAGAAGTTGAAAAAGAACAACTAGCGATAGCTAGAGCTAAGCAAAAGAATATTAATAGCTGGCAGCGTCCGACTAAAAAATAAATTTAGAAAATAAGTTAAAAGGAAAAAACATGTGCGGAATAGTGGGTGCAGTAGCACAAAGAGATGTTTCAGCTATTTTATTAGAGGGCTTAAAGCGTCTTGAATATCGTGGATATGACTCTGCCGGGATTGCTTTAATCCAAAGAAATGGAGATTTTCTACGTGTCCGACGAAATGGTAAAGTTCAAAGTCTAGCGGATGCCCTGGAAAAGTATAATCATGAAGGCGGTATAGGAATCGCTCATACACGTTGGGCTACACATGGTAAACCAAGCGAAGAAAATGCGCACCCGCATATTTCTTCTGAGTCCGTTGCTGTTGTCCATAATGGTATTATCGAAAATCATCATAAGCTAAGGGAAATGCTTCAGAAAAAAGGCTATGTCTTCACTTCTGATACAGATACAGAAGTCATTGCTCACTTGGTAAATGAAGAAAAAAAGCATCATCCCGATCTATTATCTGCATTCCAGGCAACAGTTAAACAGCTAGAAGGTGCCTATGGTGCGGTCGTGATGGACATGAATGATCCAGATCGCTTAATAGCCGCTCGATCAGGTAGTCCATTAGTTATCGGGTATGGGCTGGGTGAAAATTTCCTTGCATCAGATCAACTTGCACTATTGCCAGTTACCAATCGTTTTGCGTATCTTGAAGAAGGTGATATTGCTGAACTCACGAGAGAAGGTGTGCAAATTTATAATGAGGTTGGCCAAAAGGTCGAGCGTGTCATAAAAGAATCAGACATTACTCATGATGCTGGCGATAAAGGCCCTTATAAACATTACATGCTTAAAGAAATCTATGAACAGCCAATTGCAATTAAAAATACCTTAGAAGGCAGAATCGTAGATGGAGAGATAAATATATCGGCCTTTGGTGAAAAAGCTGAAAGTATCCTGTCAGGAATTGAACATGTTCAAATTATTGCATGTGGTACCAGTTATCATTCGGGAATGGTTGCACGTTATTGGTTTGAAGAAATCGCAGGCATACCTTGTAGTGTCGAAATTGCCTCTGAATTTAGATATCGAAAGTCCGTTGTGCATAAAAACTCATTAATAGTGACGATATCCCAATCTGGTGAAACAGCCGATACCTTGGCAGCATTACGTTTAGCAAAAAAAATAGGCTATAAAGCAAGCCTGACTATCTGCAATGTTCCTGGTTCATCTTTAGTAAGGGAATCAGATTTAGTTTATATGATGAACGCGGGTGCAGAAATTGGTGTTGCTTCAACGAAGGCGTTTACTGTCCAACTTACAGGATTGTTACTGTTAGTATTATCAATTGCTAAATACCAACAACTGAGTAAAGAGCAAGAAAAGGCCATTATAAATTCACTACTTACTTTACCGGCAAAAATTGAACAGACCCTGGATATGGATAGCTTAATTAAGCGAGTCGCTGATGACTTTTCTGATAAGCAGCACAGTCTCTTTTTAGGTCGTGGCGAGCAGTACCCTGTTGCGATGGAAGGTGCCCTTAAATTAAAAGAAATATCCTATATTCATGCCGAAGCCTATGCGGCTGGTGAATTAAAACATGGCCCTCTTGCCTTAATAGATGCTGATATGCCCGTTATCGTGGTGGCACCTAACAATGAATTATTAGAAAAGTTACATTCAAATGTAGAAGAAGTTAGAGCAAGAGGTGGGCTCATGTACGTCTTTGCCGATAAGCAAGCTCACTTTCAAAGTGATGAAACAATGAAGGTCTTAGATGTGCCTCATTGTGAAGATGTGATTGCACCGATAGTCTATACGATACCGCTGCAACTGCTTAGTTACCATGTTGCATTGATCAAAGGCACAGATGTAGACCAACCCAGAAACTTGGCTAAATCCGTGACAGTTGAATAAATTTAAGGTTTGAATACGGTTGTAGTTTGATGCTCAATATAGGTTCTACCGGTCGGCTGCTGATAAATAGGTTGAATTTGCGGCTGTATTGGTAGGATCTGTGAATAATTAAGTAATTCATCCTCATTTATCAGGTCTTTTTCAGCATCAGACAGTGCATCTTCTGTTTGTTTTTTTTGATCCTCTTCGTCTTGTTTTTGATAAATAGGTTTACCGCTTGTATCCGTGTTCGAGCTTATTTGTGTCTGAACTTGTAACGCACCTTCTATCGCGGTATCCGATAATGCATCTTGATCAATCGCTTGTAATGGGAAGTTTTCGATAGTTGATTTCTGATGGCTGGCAAATTCTAACTCAAAATCTATATCGTCAAATTCTTCTGCCATACAAACAGGCGTTAAAATTAATAAACACAAAGCATAAAAAATATTAGGTTGCCTTAGCATTGTACTTCCCTATGATCCTTTTAAAACACGGATAATAATGAAAATGTTGTGTGATAGCTATTTAGTGTGTCACAGCGTTTATGGTATTTAGATAAGAGGCCGCGATACAGGTAATAATACAAGAAAGTCTAAAGGAAAATATGTGAAAACACCGCTTATTACACGACAGGGTTATGAAAACCTTAAGCAAGAACTCGATAATTTATGGCGAATAGAAAGGCCAGAGACAACTAGAAAAGTGAGTTGGGCCGCTAGTTTGGGCGATAGAAGTGAGAATGCAGATTACCAATACAATAAGAAAAGATTACGCGAAATAGATCGACGTATTAGATATTTGAGGAAGTCGATTGATGAATTGAAAGTAATAGATTTTCACCCTGATCAATTAGGCAAAGTGTATTTTGGTGCATGGGTACAAATAGAAAATGAAGAGGGAGAACAAAAGAGTTTTAGGATAGTTGGTTATGATGAAATATTTGGTAGACATGATTATATATCAATTGATTCACCTATGGCCCGGGCTCTATTAGGTAAAGAACAAGATGATGAGGTGTTTGTCAAAACAGAGAAAAACACCTTTCTTTGGTGTATTACATCGATTGAATATAATGAACACAGCTAGAGCATACAGGCGAATAACTGCTAGCTTTATTCTGTGTAGTCTAATAGTATTGTTTACATGATGTTACAAAAAATGTTTAGGTTGAATAGCCTAAAATTCATACGTATTGTTGCCAGAATTAATCTGAAACATTGCTCTTTTGCGATTGGAGAACAACATGAATGCACAAAAAAAGTTAAATGAATTGGCTGAAAACGTCTTGGCTCAATTAGATAACTTAGGTTACCAGTTAGATACTATGGGGGTTGATAATCAAATTAATCGCCATAACTTGATTGCTCTGATTATGTTTGGTCAAAAGAGATTTGAAGGTGAACTTGATAGCTTAAATGCCAGAATTGGTTCTGGCAAAGCCCGTATAGAAGGCATCGTTGATTCAACTGAAAAATTATTCATCAGTGCCGGTAATCTAGCTGTTTTTCCAGCAAAATACACAATCGAAAGAGTTAAAGCACAATTTTAATCGTTAATTCATTTATTAAACAAACGCGGTTTGTTTAGGGAAAATAAGTTCAACGACTAGTCCAGGTGAGTTATCGGATAACACAACTTTGCTGTGATGAATATCCATCACAGCAAGTACCAAGCTCAAGCCTAAACCATTTCCTGGTAGTGAACGGCTTTTCGCCACTCTGTAAAATCGTTGGAATACTTTATCCCTTTCTTCCTCAGGAATCCCTATACCGCTGTCAGCAACCCTTAAACAAATTTCTTTCTCTTTAAACTGTAATGAAAGAGAAATTTCTCCGCCTTCAGGTGTATATTTAATGGCATTATCAATTAAGTTACACAGCGTCTGAAATATAAGATCACGATCACCAATCATTTGAATATCGTCTTGAATATTATGATGAAAGTGCTGTTCTTTATCCTCGGCTAAGGCATCATAAAGTTCACCTGCATCATAGACCAGCTCACTAAGATTAAACTTCATGAAGTTAGAAGCCTTATTGCTGACTTCTAAACGAGCAATTCTTAATAAGGCATTGAATGTTGCAAGTAATTGATCTGCCTCGGAAACGGCATTCGCTACCTTTTGCCTGTCTTCATCCCTTTCAACTGACAATAACGTATTTTCTAGCTGATTTCGAAGTCGTGTTAAGGGTGTACGAAGATCATGAGCAATATTATCAGAGACATGCCTGATACCGTCCATCAGTTGGACGATTTTATCGAGCATCTCATTAAGATTTCTCGCTAACTGGTCAAAATCATCATTCGTTCCACGATCCGGAATACGAAGAAGAAGGTTGCCTTTCATTATTTTTTGGCTGGTCTGATTGATTAACTCTATGCGTTTTGCGGTACTGCGGCTCATCATGATACCGCCAAACATCGCAAGTGCAAAGGTGATTGCCATGCCAAAGTTTATGGCTCTTTCTACTAACTCTTTAAGCGCCATAAATTCATGCACATCGCGACCGACTAGAAGTCTTAAACCTCCAGGCACAATGAATACCCGTGCGCGTGCCGGACGGGCCTCAGGGTTTGACCAGCCAAGGTTGTCATTGAGTGTGAAATTAAGCCATCCATCCTGAACCTCTCCATCTTCAGGCCACTTATTGATATTTCCGGCTAACTTAATGAAATCACGGGCGGTAAATAAATACACGGCTTTACCATTTGGGTCTCTAGCTACACGCTCACGAATGACACTAATCAGGCCATTTAAACCCTGGCGCTGATATTGTTCAGCTAGGCCAATTATTTCAGCTTCAATGGTTTCATCTGTCTGGCTAGACATATAACCTGCCGTTGCCCAATAGATAAAACCCATAAGAATAAAGACAGAGGTGGCGAAGAGTACCATGTACATCACCGCCAATTGAAAAGTCGATGTTCTAAGAAGCCTAAGAATCTTCACTTAAAATATATCCTGCCCCACGAACAGTTTGCAGTAGTTGTTTTGGAAAATCCTTATCTATTTTTGAGCGTAATCGGCTTATATGAACATCGATAACATTTGTTTGTGGATCGAAGTGATAATCCCAAACTTGTTCGAGCAACATCGTACGCGTAACAACCTGGCCTGCATGTTTCATTAAATATTCGAGCAAGCGAAACTCTCTAGGTTGAAGATCAATTTTTTCTGAGCCTCGTCTAACAGTACGCGCTAATAGATCCATTTGTAAATCTGCGACACTTAAATGGGTTATTTTCTCTGAACCTTTAGTGCTGCCTCTGCGAACCAATACTTCGAGACGTGCTAGTAACTCGGTGTATGAAAAAGGTTTGGTAAGGTAATCATCTCCACCACCACGTAAACCCTCTACACGGTCATCAACATCGCCTAATGCACTTAGAATTAAAACGGGTGTTTGGTTCCCTGTCGCACGAATGGTTTTGATGATGGACAGACCGTCCATACTCGGAAGCATGCGATCAATGATCATCACGTCATAGGTTTCACTGGCAGCAAGTAATAAGCCCGCTTTTCCATCTGCGGAATGATCAACAACATGATCATTTTCTTTAAGGCCATTGACCAAATATGCTGCTACATCTTTATCGTCTTCAATTACTAATATTTTCATTTTAAACCTCAGACTTGTTTAGCTCTAAATTGTTTAATTCGCTCATAAGCGTCTTTTATTTCTTGAGTTTTTTCGGTAGCTAGCTTCATCATTTCTTCAGGTAGCCCCTTTGAAACTAATTTATCTGGATGGTGTTGGCTCATTAAGCGGCGATATGCTTTTTTTAGCTCTGTATCTGAACAACTTTCAGTTACACCAAGGACTCTGTAAGCTGCTGAAATAACTTGATTTGAGTTCTTTTTTTCTGGTGCATATCGCTGGTAGCTCGAATAAGAGCGCTGAGCGCTGCTTCTAGCTAATAATTGTTCAAATTGACTACGCTTAAAGCCAAGTTCTTCAGCGATATTTAGTAGTACTTTTTGTTCATTTTTATGTAACTCGCTATCTGCCAAAGCAGTAGAAAGCTGTATCTCCATAAACATGGTTAACAAATTAGAGCGTCTAGAGGATACCTTTTTAAACTGCTTGAGAACTGAAATGGGGTCGAAGTCGCTTTGTTTACCTTGGGTAAACAGGTTGATGGCCAGTTTTCGTTGATCATCATTAAGCTGCATTTTTTGCATGATATCTTGAGCCACTTTAATTTCGGACTCTGTTACCTTGCCATCAGCTTTTGCTACATGCCCCATAATTGAAAATGTAGCAGTAAAAAAAGCAGCTTGTATATCTTCTTGTTTATCGAATTTGCTATCTAAAGGAATGCTTTCTAAATCTTTTATGCCTTTATCAAGACTGTGACCAAGAGCGGCCCCCAAAAGGCCACCAATAGGCCCAACCAATGCAAAGCCTAGCGCTCCACCGACTAACTTTCCCCACCAACTCATTCAGACTAATCCTAAAATATATTTCCAGATTAAATTTTTAACATACTTGGTAGGGATAACCAGTTAAAAGTTCGTAACACGTATAAATAGCTATGTTAAACCCTTGGTTAAATTAATGAATGGGCTATTGATTCATTGTGATTTTGAGCTTTGGAAGCGTGTTTGAACTTAACACTAAAAAACCGCCCATATGGCGGTTTTTTAGTGTTATCAATGTCTATAAAGTTTTAAGGTTAGACTTGTAT
>CAXBDA010000085.1:0-11477 GCA_963974595.1 uncultured Oleiphilus sp.
GAAAATTTTTCAACTTGATAGCCTTGTTTGGTTAATAAAGAATGTAAAAGTTCTAAATTGACGGCCTCATCGTCAACAATATAGATAAGCGGGCCAACTGCGGAGTCTCCAGTTACTGTAGGGGTTTCGTTTGTATCTACTTGCTGGTTGCTTTGAATATATTGTTTATCAGTCAGATTGATGCTTGAGCTTGGCGAGGCTTGGTCGATAGATGGCTTGACACTTGAGCTAATGCTTAAAGGGAAACTTAAGGTAACGATGGTACCTTGGTCAACTCGGCTGCTAATTTCAAGGCTTCCACCATGAAGCTCTACCAATTGTTGGCTGATGGATAGACCAAGGCCGATGCCATTTGCCGTTAGATGCCCTTCGACATGTACTTGCTCAAATGGACGAAATAGCGATTGCTGTTTCTCTTGTGGTATGCCGACACCTGTATCTGATATTTCAATAATAATGTGCTCACTCGTTGTATAACTTGCCAGCTCAATAAAGCCTTTTTCGGTATATTTGACGGCATTACCGACAATATTGATTAATATCTGCTGGAAACGAAATTCGTCAGCATTAATAAAGCGTGCATCGGTAGCAATGTCGGCTGTGAGCTTGATCTCTTTTTGCCTTAATAGCGGGGATACGGTTGAAAAGGTTAATTCAGCTAGGGCGATGAGGTCTATTTGAGTTTTATTAAGTTTAAGTTTACCGTGTTTGATCGCTGAAAAGTCTAAAATATCATTGACCAAAATACTTAAACGTTGGGTTGTTTTGGCAATGAGGCTGATTTTATTTTGTTGATCTGGCGTAAAACTTTCAGTTGCATCCTCTTGCAATATTTTAGCTAAACCGGAAATTCCTTGTAGCGGTGTTCTCAGTTCATGTGAGGTGGTTGCTAAAAACTCATCTTTAAATGCATCCATTTCGATAAGCTCTTTGTTTCGGGCTGTTAATTGCTGCGACATCGCTTCAACTAAATTCAGGCTTTTTAAATAAGTGCGTTGTAGCGCGATGGATTGAGCAATAACAAAGGCCAAGACACCAAAGTGGGCAATATTAATGTTGGTGCCCACCAGACCGTTAGATTTCATTACATCATGGACAATAGTGAGCATCAGTAAGCATAGACTGATGCCAAAAACCTTAACGTTTTCGCCTTTTTCACGAACTACTTTAATGTACATGACTAAGGTGAAACTGATAGATATTAACACCAGAACTTGAAATGCAACGTTTAGCTCGGTATATATTCTATTGGTAAATAGTAAGCTAATCAGAATAAAGGGACTGGTTAATATCCAGATTATTTTAGGCGTATTATTCGGGATATGCTTTTTATAAAGCGCTGTAAAATAGCCCATAAAAAGAGGTAGGGATAAGTAAAAACAAAGATGCTCTAAACGTTGCAAGCTTGCCCAGCTGAACCAGTCGAAAAGATACAGGACGCGTTCATCTATTAATAAGCGGCGTACGCCGACAACAATACAGAGCAAACCAAAGTTAAGAGCGGCTAGTTCTCTTGAACGAAACGCAAAAAAAGAAAAATTATATAAACCAATGGCAATTAATATACCAGCGAAAAATACCGCAGAAATAATAGGTTGTTGGGCCATTGAAAAATAGCCAGATTGATCTGTCAGCCGCAAACTAAACCAGATGCCCCCTTCGCGATAATGAAAGTTTGATACATGGATAACAATGTCTAGCTGACCTTGATGCGTTAGTTTGACCACTTTAGGAACAAAACCTGGTTTTTCGGTATTTTGGAAAAAGCCTGTTTCACCGTTTTTAGAGACTAATTTACCGTTTACAAATAATTTGTAGGCACTGGGCATGTCTGGAATATATAAGTAAACATCGTCTAGGGTGTCTGGTAATAATACTCTTGAGTGGTAGGTCATAAAGCCTAAAGCAGGCAGAACTTTTTTATCAGGATTGTTGTGAGTGTCTGTGCTATTTTCTATTGAGCTTATTGTCGAGTCGACATTAAATTGATGCGTCGTATAACGGTTTTTTTTATTTGGTTGATCACTCCATACACCAGGAACAGGGAAAAGGATGGGTTCAATATCAGTATATTTGAGTTCTTCTGGTGTTAAAAATTGCCCCCAATAGGCATGCCATAAACCATCTAGTTTAAAGTCTTCCCCCTGTCCCCAAGCACTGGAACGTAAATCGAGCGTAGGTAGTGTCACAAGCTTGCTTTGATTGTCAGGCAGGGTCGCGTGTGCTGCCAAGTGTACCGACAAAGCCAAGCATACAATGATTCTTAAACGCATAACTAAGACCAATTCACCGAGTTTATATCTTAAGCAGTAGTGCAAAGATCTCGTTTGTTATTTTTAGGTATTTATGTCAATTGATGACTTTTTGTTTTGAGACCCTATGTAGCATAATTGCTCTATAAAAGTCTCGTAGTAATAAATACGTAATAATAAATAATAGTATAGAGCAGGCCTATACTGCTTCAATTTTATTTATTACTACGTAACGTTTCTTTTCACCTAATTACGCCAGAAGGAGGGGGTGAACAGGATCAGTAAAGTGAAAATTTCTAATCGACCCATTAGCATGGCAAAACAAAGAACCCATTTAGCAGAATCGGGAATGTTGCCATAATGAGCGGCAACATCACCCAGGCCAGGGCCTAGATTATTAATGCTTGCGCCAACAGCAGACCAAGCGGTTACTTGATCAAGGCCCGTCGCGAGAAGTAATAAAAGCAAAATAACGAATACAAATAAATACACAGAAAAGAAGCCCCAAACCGCTTCAATTACTCGATCTGGTACGGGTTTTCTACCTACTTTAACAGGAATAATGGCATTTGGGTGAATCAGTCTTTTAATTTCACGCAAACCTTGTTTGTAGATAAGTAAAATTCTAATGGCCTTCATGCCGCCACCGGTTGAGCCTGCACAGCCACCCACGAAGGCAATTAAGAATAATAAAAAAGGTAGTACAAAGGGCCAGTTAGCAAAGTCTGCTGTGGCAAATCCTGTTGTTGTCGCAATAGAAACAACTTCGAACAGGCCGGTTGTGAATGATTCGGAAAAGCCATAAGTACCGGTAAAATACAAAACACCAATGGTTGAGATAGCCACTAACAACATTAAGCTGCCATAGAATTTAAATTCCGGGTCTTGCAGGTAGGTGCGCCAGCTATTTCTTCGCCATGCCGCAAAGTGTAAGGCAAAATTGACCCCGGCGGTAAACATAAAGAAGACAGCAATCATTTCAATAACGGTACTATCGAAATAACCGATACTGGCATCATGGGTAGAAAAACCACCAATGGCGATGGTGGCAAAGCTATGGCAAACGGCATCGAATAAACTCATCCCTGCAGCCCAGTAAGCGAGCGCGCAAGCAATGGTGAGGCCAAGATAAATATACCAAAGTGCTTTGGCTGTTTCGGTAATCCGGGGGGTTAATTTGGTGTCTTTGACTGGCCCGGGTGCTTCTGTTCTATAAAGTTGCATACCCCCAATGCCGAGCATCGGTAAAATGGCAACGGCTAATACAATCAAACCCATGCCACCTAACCACTGAAGCTGTTGGCGATACCATAAAATCGATTTTGGTAGCTCGTCTAAGCCGGTAATGACAGTCGCCCCCGTGGTGGTAAGGCCAGATAAGGATTCAAAATAGGCATCGACAAAGCGCAGGTCGGGTTGATCAGAAAAGTACAGAGGGATAGAACCGCTCAGGCTAAGTACTAACCAAAAAAGTGCCGTCACAATAAATCCATCACGCACCCGCAGCTCTTTACGTTTATTTCTGACGGGAAACCAGATGATCAGTCCGATCCCCAAGGTGAGCAAGAAGGCATCGAAGAATGCAAAGAATTGATGGTCATTGTAATACATCGAAACAGCAATCGGCGGCAGCATGGTAAAGCTGAATAACATCAGCAAAATACCTAAAATCCGATAGACGGTTGAAAAACGCATTGACAGCTATTCCTAAAGAACGATTAAAAGAAAGTTAAGCCCACTTGGAAAAGCTTCTCGACTTCACGTACTTTACGTTTATCGACCAAGAATAAAATGACATGATCATCAGATTGAATACGAATGTGATCGTGCGCGATGAGCACTTCTTGATCTCTTACGATGGCACCAATCGTGGTGCCGCTGGGGAGTGCGATTTCATCCAAACGTTTACCGACTACCTTTGATGAGCGATGATCACCGTGAGCTACCGCTTCAATTGCTTCAGCCGCCCCTCTTCGAAGCGCATGTACGTTGACTACATCACCTTTTCTGATATGAGTGAGCAGACTTCCTATGGTGGTTTGTTGAGGCGATATCGCAATATCGATTTCACCCCCTTGAATCAAGTCAACGTAGTCAGGGTTACTGATCAGTGCCATCACTTTTCGAGCTCCAATGCGTTTCGCTAGCATCGACGCCATAATGTTTGCTTCATCATCATTGGTTACCGCGATAAATACATCGGTTTCTTCAATATTTTCTTCAAGCAGCATGTCTTTATTGGCAGCATTGCCATGAAGTACAAAGGTTTTTTCGAGCGTTTCAGACAGCGCTACGCAACGCTCATAGTTCGTTTCAATTAGTTTTACCTGATAATGACGCTCTAGCCGTTTTGCCAAACTAAAACCAATATTGCCTCCACCGGCAATAATGATACGTCGGTAGTTATTTTCAAGAGGTTGAAGTTCGCTCATGACCGAACGAATATGATTCGTCGCCGCAATAAAGAAAACCTCATCGTCAATTTCGATGACGGTATCCCCCGTGGGAATGATAGGGCGACCTTTTCGGAAAATAGCCGCTACGCGGGTATCGATAGTCGGCATATGCTCTCTAATTAAAGAAAGCTCATGGCCAATCAGAGGGCCGCCTTCCGCAGCGCGAATGGCGACAAGTCTTGCTTTACCTTGCGCCAAATCGAGTGCTTGCAAGGCACCTGGGTATTCTAATAAGCGGCAAATACTTTTAGTGACCACTTGCTCCGGACTGATAAGTACATCAACCGGAAAGGCTTTAGTGGAAAATAACTCTTGTTTTGCAAGGTAAGGTGTTGCTCTAACACGGCAGATTTTAGTCGGTGTTTGAAATAAGGTATAAGCCACTTGGCAAGCGGCCAGATTCACCTCATCACTATTTGCCACGGCAATGAGCATATCGGCGTCTTCGGCGCCCGCCTGAGCCAGAATGTCTGGGTGTGAGCCTTGGCCATAAACCGTTCGGATATCCAAGCGATCTTGAAGTTCTCTCAGGCGCGCACCATCCTGGTCAATGACGGTAATGTCATTTTCTTCGCTCGCCAAGTTTTCTGCCAAGGTGGCGCCCACTTGGCCGGCACCAATGATAATAATTTTCATAAAGTCTATCTGCGTGTCACTCAGGCCCTCATTAGGGGCGTGATTCTAAACTTTTTGTTAGGTATCTGTCTCGTTTTCTTTCGGTGTATTTATTTTTTGTAGTCGGGCATAGAAAAAACCATCATGAGCATTTTTTTCAGGAAATAGCTGTGTACCAAATTTTGTATCGAATCCCCAGTCAGCCTCTATCGGAATCACGTGTGCATCGTCGGTTTGTTTAAGAAACCGTTCGATAATCCGGCTGTTTTCTTGGGAAAAAACCGAGCAAGTGGCATAAACCATCAAACCGCCAGGTGCCAGGGTTTTCCAGAGTGAGCTGATTAATGTTAGTTGAAGTTCTGCCAATTGCTTTATATCGCCTTCTTGTCGAAGTAACTTTATATCTGGATGGCGGCGAATGACTCCGGTTGCACTGCAAGGCGCATCAAGTAATATGCGATCAAATGTTTTGCCGTCCCACCAAGTAGGTAAATCTTCCGCTGCTGCTATTTTGATCTCGGCTTTTAGTTTTAGTCTTGTCAGGTTTTCTTCTATGCGTTGTGCCCGGTTCGCGTCCGAGTCGAGCGCTAAAACAGAAAGAGTCGGCTCCTTCTCAAGCATTGAGCAGGTTTTACCACCAGGGGCGGCACAGGCATCTAAAACCCGCAGCTTAGGTTTTAGATTTAACAGTTCACTGCTTAACTGGGCGGCTTCGTCCTGAACGCTGATACCGCCTTCCATAAAATCAGGTAGGTTTTGAACAGGGCAGGCATGCTCTAAAATAATACCATATGGACTAATGATAGAGACACGTGCCGGAATATCGTGTTGTGTGAGTTTTTTTAGATAGTTTTCTTGGGCTAGTGTGGCTGAGTTGGTCTTGTCAAAACTAGCGTTAATTCTTAAGGTCATCGGTGGGTGCTGATTATTTTGTTGTAAAATATCTAGCCAGTTGTCAGGCCAATTATGCTTTAGTTTGTCTTGAAACCATTGAGGGTGGCTGGCCATCGACATTGTTTCACGGAGGTCTTTATCTTCAATATTTATGTTTTGCTGGGATACTTGTCTCAGTAATGCGTTGATTAGACCTTTAAAACGGTGGAGGCCTAGTTTCTCAGCCGACTCTACTGTTTCGTTCAAGCAGGCATGAGAGGGAATACGGGTAAATAAAAGCTGATAAAGGCCAACACATAGAATACATTCAACTAAAAAATCATTGCGATGGAGCGGTTTGCTTAATAGGGGTTGATATACGGTGTTTAACCATAAGAGCCATCGACATGTTCCGAAAACAAGCTCTTGTAGCAGGGATTTGTCTTTGTCATCAACTTGATGATGAACCAGTGGGAGTAAGGCGTTCAGAGATTTATGCTCAACATGGACTTGATAAACCAGCAAAGCTGCGAGCGCACGGGTATCTGTTATGGATTTTAACTCTGGTGCTCGCGGTGCGGGTGGTTTATTTTTTGGCTTGCCATTGTTCATAGGCTTGTACCCTGCTCAGGAGAGTTTAAAACATCACCGGGATTAAGCAGATTTTTCCCGCCATTTACAAATGCCTGTACCGGCATGGCTTTTGACCCGGGGAATTGCAGGATTTTGATGAGGTAGGCACCTTCGCTACATTTAACGAGGATGCCGTGTTTATCTTTTTTCAAAATAGTACCTGTTTGCTCAGCTCCGTTATGATCCACCAAGGCACCTTCAAAAACACGCACACGCATATCATCCAGTTCAAAAAAAGCAACAGGAGTAGGGTTGAATGCCCGAACATTTTTGTCGATTTGATTAGCTGGGTCTTGCCAGTTAATCAGCGCTTCTTGTTTACTTAGTTTTTTGGCGTAACAGGCTAAGGCATTATTTTGTTTTTCGGCCCCTAGATTTTGATGTTCTTTTAAGTAGGCCAGAATGGCCTCTGAGCCTAGTTCGGCTAATCGCTCATGCAGACTGCCAGCGGTTTCAGTGGCAGATATGGGTGTACTTAGTTTCATTAACATGTCGCCGGTATCGAGACCTTCATCCATCTGCATGATGGTAATGCCGGTTTCGGTATCGCCAGCCTGTATGGCTCGCTGAATGGGTGCAGCGCCTCGCCATCGAGGTAACAGTGAGGCATGGATGTTGATGCAGCCATGGGTGGGGATAGCTAAAATTTCGGGAGGTAACAATAAGCCATAAGCTGCGACGATCATCAGATCGGGTTTTAAGTCTGAAAATACTGTTTGGTCTTGGGCATTTGTCAGTTTCTCAGGCTGGAAAAGAGGAATGCCATGTTCTTCTGCGACAAGCTTAACGTCACTTTTTACGAGTTTTTTACCTCGGCCAGCAGGCCTGTCAGGCTGGGTGTATACAGCAATGACCTTATGGCCGTGAGCCATAATTGCTTCGAGACTTCTAGCCGCAAAAACGGGTGTGCCTGCAAAAATAATATTCAATGATTTATCGCTTCTATGTTGTATTTAAATGTAGGGTCGTTAGAAAACTGACGCTGCTTAAAATATTAAGCGTGTTTTAAACTACGGTGCTGCTTTTCAAGTTTCTTTTTTATTCTGTTGCGTTTCAATGAACTTAAGTAGTCGACAAATAACTTACCATTCAAATGATCCATTTCATGCTGAATGCAAACAGCAAGCAGGCCTCGAGCTTCGAGTTCAAAGGCTTTGCCTGTTCTGTCGAGTGCTTTGATTAATACATGTTCAATACGATCAATATCTTCATAGAAGCCTGGCACAGAAAGGCAGCCTTCTTGCATCTGTTCAGGCTCTCCATCCAAAATAGTGAGTTCTGGATTGATGAACACCAGAGGTGATTCCTTCTCTTCAGATAAATCCATGACAATGAGTTGGATGTGCTGATCAACTTGTGTTGCAGCTAAGCCAATCCCGGGTGCGTCGTACATGGTCTCGAACATGTTATCAATGAGTGTTTCTATTTCAGGTGTTACTTCTTTTACCGGTTTCGCAATGGTACGCAATCTAGGGTCCGGATATTCGAGTATTTCTAGTAATGACATAGGCTTACTGTATCCAATGTGTTAAAAAAGCTAGATGAATTTGTGGTGCGAGTCACGATATCGCTGCTACTATTATCTAATGGAAGTGAATTTAGTACAAATTCTCAAATGTTGATCTATAGTTTATGGATATAAAGAAGAAAATGACTCATAAAATGATGAGTCATGCCGCTTCCAGTCACATTATCCGATGATACACCAAGATCTATCGACTTATTTTATGTAGGCAGCTCATGATACGAAAGCTTTTTATCACCTCAACTCTTATTATCTCTTTATTAACGCCATTTGCTTGGGCCGCGCCTGAGTTGGCTGATAATTATCCTGAGCGCTATACCGTTGTTAAGGGCGATACACTTTGGGATATCTCTGGTAAATACTTGAAATCACCGTGGTTGTGGCCAGAAATCTGGCATGCCAACCCTCAAGTCACTAACCCTCACTTGATTTATCCGGGTGATCTGATCGGCTTGGTCTATATCGATGGCCAGCCAAGAGTTACTATGCTAAAAGTCGGCCCTGAAAATGGTGTCGTTAAATTAAGCCCCAAGATTAAAGCAACGCCTATTTCAAAAGCTATTCCCACTATTCCCTTAGAGGCGATTGCGAGTTTCTTGTCTGAAAATCGTATTGTTGAACCTGAAGATCTAAGTACAGCGCCTTATATCCTGATCGGGAAGGAACAGCACCTTATTACGGCCGCAGGCGATACCGTATTTGCGCGCGGTGATATAGGCGGTGCACAGAAAATGGCCGTTTATCGTTCAGGTAAAGACTTTATTGACCCTAATACCAATGAGTTTTTAGGCTTAGAAGCAAAATCTATCGCAACGACTAAAGTGACCGCAGTCGATAATGAGGTGATTAGTTTATCTGTATTGCGTTCAAATGAAGAGCTTCGTCAAGGTGATCGCTTGCTTCCAACTGAGGATAGGGTCATTAATTCAACCTTTATGCCAAGCAAGCCAGACTTCGATATTCGTGGTCAAATGATTTCAGTCAATACCGGTGTGGGGAATATTGGCCAGTATAATGTTGTGGTGGTGAATCGTGGCGAGCGTGATGGTCTGGTTGAAGGCAATGTCTTGGCTATTTATAAAGCGGGTGGCATTATGAGAGACCCATTCACGAAAGAAAAAATTGAGCTTCCATCAGAGCGTGCTGGTATCATGATGGTGTTTAGAGTCTTCGAAAAATTAAGTTATGGTTTAATTCTACAAGCCACTAGGCCATTAGCAGTGATGGATGAAGTTAGAACCCCTTAATTTATTGACGAAATAATGTTTATTCGAAGGCGCTCTCTTTTATTGGTTAGCGCCTTTTTTGATCAAGGAAGATCGAAATGTCACATTCTACATACGCTGGAAATTTTCCAGTTTCCGGTTCCTGTCTTGCTGTTTTGCAACTATCGCACATCAAAGGCTTGGGGCTAAAAAGCTTCCACCTGTTATACGATTATTTTGTGTCAGCGGAAGAAATTTTACAGGCCTCTTATGAGGAGTTACTCAAAAGTGGCTTAAAACCTAAGTTAGCCCGGTTAATCGCGGAACAAAAAACGCCACTTGAGCGGCTTGGGCCTTACTTTGATCGTTTATTGGCATGGGCAGATAAACCCAATAACTATCTCGTTTGTCTAGATGATGAACTTTACCCTTCTAGCCTTAAAGAAATTTATTGCCCGCCTCCTTTGCTGTATTTGCAAGGCCGGATTAAGGCTTTTGAGCATGATGCAATTGCGGTTGTAGGCAGTCGAAGGCCTACGCTCGCTGGACAAAAGCATGCAGCGTTATTTGCACGCCAGTTAGCTGAAATAGGTTATTGCATCACCAGCGGCTTAGCCATTGGTGTGGATAGTTATGCTCATCGAGGTGCAGTTGATGCGCCGGGCGTAAGCTGTGCGGTGTTGGGTTCAGGGCTTGAGAGTATTTATCCCAGACAAAATAAAAAATTAGCCATAGAAATACAGGATCAAGGTGTTTTGGTTAGTGAGTTGGCACTTGATATCAGTGCATTACCCGCTAATTTTCCAAGGCGGAACAGAATTATTGCGGGTTTGTCAAAAGGTACGCTGGTGATTGAAGCAGGCTTGAAAAGTGGTTCTCTCATTACTGCTGAGTTTGCCCTCGAACAAAATAGAGATGTGTTTGCTGTTCCAGGCTCCATTGATAACCCCTTGTCAAAAGGCGGGCACTCACTGATAAAACAGGGCGCAACGCTGGTTGACGATATAGAAGATATTATTAGCGTTATCGGCAGCAAAAATAATATCGATCGTAGGTGTCCACAAACAGCCATCTCAAAGCAAGCGGATTATTCGCATCTCACGATGGATGAGCAAAAGCTTATTTCAGTATTAGGCCATCAAAGTACCTCTTTTGATGATTTGCTGCAGTGTTTAGGTATGGATGTGAGTGAATTAAACAAGCTTTTAGTGATGCTTGAACTAAAAGGCTTGCTTTCATCTGTCGCGGGTGGCTATCAGAGGCTTTAGTCAGTAAAATTTGGCACTCATTTATCGCTTTCTTTTTGAGTTGACTCATTAGGTGTTTCGGCTATGCATACCAAACTTCGTTGGCAGGCACATTTTGCATCTCATATTTTGCGTCAGGGAGGGGTGATTGCGCATCCAACAGAAGCTGTTTGGGGCTTAGCATGCGACCCCTTTTCAGAAAAAGCTGTCGACTATTTATTGGCACTTAAAGGGCGTCCTGTTGAGAAAGGCTTAATATTGGTCAGTTCAAGTATTGAACATTTTTCAAGTTTGCTTGCGCCGCTTAGTCCAGACATAAGCGCGCGCTTTTATGAACCAAGGTCCAGGCCTACCACTTGGATTGTGCCAGATGCATTACAGAAAATACCTAGCTGGATAAAAGGTTCTCATTCGGGGGTTGCCGTGAGAGTCAGTTCTCATCCCCTCATTAAAGAGCTAACGGACTTTTTTGGTGGGCCCGTTATTTCAAGCTCTGCTAATCCGGCGGGCAAAAAACCCGCAATGAGTGTGCGCGATATTCGTCACTATTTTAAGGGTGGTTTGGATTATGTTCTTCCCGGAATGCTGGGCGGAGCAGCGCGGCCTTCTCAAATTATTGACCTTACGACAGGCAATATATTGCGTGATTAAATTTGATAGTCTTGTATTTG
>CAXBDA010000086.1:0-11020 GCA_963974595.1 uncultured Oleiphilus sp.
AACCACCATTCCACCTATATAAAAACCATGGCTGACACTCATTGTTGTGTCGGATTCATAGAATTCCTTGATATCCCTAATCGCAATGGGGGCCTGAATCGAACTGCTTGAGTTGAGGCGAATATAGACGGTTTGCGTTTGTCCTGATTCCATTACCAATGGCGCTAGGAAAAGTCGGTGTTGAAAGGGTCGTTGGTCAAAAGGTAACTTATCTCCCATGACATATTGAGCAATAAGTTCATTGTTATGTTCAAAATAGATGTCGATATAATCTAAAACGGGATAACTTATTTCTAAGACCATGTTATTAGCAGCACCAAGGTTCTTGATATCGAACTTTATCCACCAATCTGAAGCGCTATAGCCCTGATTAAATACTTTATCTGAGTTGGTTTGCCATTCAATATTTCCCGCTCTTATTGTCTCGATTGAATAGGTGCTTGTCTTATCTTCTAAGAACTGCAAGCCCTTCCCAATTAGCAGCGGTTTTCCTGAGTCCGAGTCGATTTCAAACGCACAAAAAGCTTGCGCAGAAAATACTGACAAGAAAATTAGTACATAAAAGTATGGAGTGTTGAGCAAGCGCGAGAAATTTGTCATCTATTCAATATAGCATCTAGCTTTTCGGATGCCAGAAATAGTATGGGCGCCAGTTCCTATATAGTTGAAGAACTGTAATTTATCCGGCGCTTTAGTTAGCAATTATTAATTTCTTACAAATCCGACTGGAACAGAGCAGGTCGTTTATGAGCCAGCATTAATGCCGCACTTCTGTTCTCAACACCTAGTTTGAAGTAAATATTCTTTAAATGCCATTTAGTAGTGCTGAGCGCAATACCAGACTGTTTGCTGATCTCTGCGTTCGATAAGCCTGTGGCGAGTAATTCAAAAATTTCACTTTCTTTTTCGGTTAAACGCTGGGTGGGGTGAACCAGCTCATTCTCGTTGTGGCATTCGGCAAATAAGCTGGAGAAAATTTCTTGGAACATTGGGTGGATGATAAAAGCATGCTCTGTCATTGCATACTGAAATAACTGTTCAAGTCCAGGCGCTTCATCAAATACGATACGTGAAAAACAGACTAAGCCGTAACGGTCTATGAGGCGTTTTAACTGATGGATAGCCGCATCGTTTTTGCCTTGTTGGAATGCGATCATCGCTAAATTGCAACGGGCGACCAGAGCGCGAGAAGGCAAGTTTTGTTTGTCTAAAACGGCGGCTAGTTCATTTAGTATATCTTTAGCTTGTTCGAAACGGTTTTTAGTAATAAGTGCATAAACGCAGGCCAGTGCAAGCCGTTCTCTATGTTCTTCATAGTGTATAGCTCCCTTTTGCCAAACCCCATGTTGAATGACAGTCGCTAGACCATAGCGTTTATATAATAGTTCTGCGGTGTTGCCTGTTGTGTCCTGAATGGCTTGGCGCATCTTTTCATGGATGATCTGACTATTAAAGCGCTCGTAATCTCCGAGGGACAAAATCCGTTCCAGTTGATCAAGCAAACGTTTGGCTTTCGTCTTTTGTCCAATAATATGTAAGATGCGTGCGCTGTAAAGATAAGGGTTAATAATCACTTCGGTAACAGCTGAATGGCTCACCAAGGGGATTAAGGTTTCACCTAAGCGTAACGCTTCCTCAAGCCGATTTTGTTCATAATCAACGATCACCATGCCACTGGCGATGTTAACCCAAACAGGTGTTTTCGGGCCGTGCTTTATCGGATTGAACACACTTAGCATGAGTTCAATCGCTTCGATGCCCCTGCCTAAATATCGGTCACACAAGATAAGTATCAAATTAACGTAACTGAGGAAAAAATCGTGATTAATGGTCATCAGTAAATGTTTAGCCTTGGTAGATAATTTAAAGGCATCATTTAACCGGCCGTTATACATGCAGTTGTAAGCTTCAATCACCAGATAAAAGCCAATAACATCGGTGGGCGTGTGTTCAGAAATCCTATTGTCAGGTAGTTTTAGGTGCTGCAATTCTGCATCGCTTTGGAAAAGTTCTATCAAGAAGCGCAAGAAACGCATGGTATCTATTTCAGAGGGTGTTCGGTCTTTTTGCTTGAACTGCTCTAGTTGGAAGCTGGCTTGATTGAAGCGGCGTGAAAATGTTAGCGCATAAATAAGATTAATATGGTGGTGTGAATGGCTCGAAAACTCTTCTTCCGTTAACTCGTTCAAGGCGTCAATAACCGGATCAAATTCGCCTTTCTTTAACCATTCATTGGTGGCCGTTAATAGAATGTCAAAATAAAACTGCTCATTGTTAGATAGCCGTGCATGATACAAGGCCAAACGGGTTTTCTGTTGTTGTAACAAACTTTGAGCAGCTTTCAGGTGTAAAGACTGAATATGTTCACTGCCTTTTTCGATTTCTAAACGCTGCAATAAAAAAGCTTGAAGTAAAGGGTGGAAACGAAACCAGTTAGGCTCGTCGTTATCGGGTGTAATCAATAATTCGTGCTGGGTTAACTCCTCTAACTTTCTTAAACTGCTCGCATCGTCATTGATTGCATCGCATAAGTTCTGGTTAAAGGTCGCACAAATCGAAGTGGATAGTAAGATATTGCGTAACTCTACTGGCAGCTTGCTAATGACTTCATGGGCAAAATAATTCAACAACTCCGGCTGTGTGCCGCTGAAACATTCCAGCGCTTTGTCGCCATCTTTGGTATAGGCAAGCAGCGCGAGTTTTATGCCGACAAACCAACCTTCAGTCTGTTTGAGTAAAATTTCGAGACGTGATTCATTTATCATTGAATGACATAAAAGATCATTGAGATGAGACAGCTCTTCTCGATTCAGTTTTAAATCATCGCCATCAATCACTAACACCTGTTCTTCTAATTTGAATTTCGAAATAGATAAATTTGGATAGGTTCTAGAGGAAAGGATAAGGGTAATATGCTTGGGTAAACGGCTCATCAGCGCGTTAAAAATATCAAAAATACGGGGTGACTTGATGTGATGGAAATCGTCTATCGCGATAGTAAGCGGGTGAGGTATTTCTGAAAAACTTTGAATAAAAATATCTACCAAGGTGTCTTTGTCGGCTTCTTGGTCGGTTTTGAAAAGTTTAAAAAATGAAGCTTCCCACAGTGGAGTGACTGCGCTTAAACGCCTGAATATCTTTTCAAAAAGCTTGTCACCGTCATTGTATTTAGGTGCTGCTACGAAGTGTATGATTTTGAGTTTGTCGCGAGTCTCTCCCTCGTGTTGGTAAATCCATTGCTCTAAGGTGGTGCTTTTCCCAGAGCCAGGCGCAGCCACAATGAGTATAAGAGGGTAATTTAAACCTTTATCAATCAACTTATTTAAGTTTTGGCGCTGTATCGTTTTCATTATTTTATACGCTATGTCGTTAGTAAGATTTGTTAACAAACGTACTCTGTATTATCGATGAATCTAGTTTATACAAGCCTTTCTTGATGAGCTAATCAATAGTTCAAAAAGTAGTCTACATAATTAAAAACTGTGAAATAGTCGTTATATAAGTATTTTTTCTGTTTATAGGACAAGAATCTTAAATTCGTAAAACACTAGGCTTTACCTGTGTTTGGGCGACTACTTGTACTCTAATTTCTTATTTCCCCATCCTTTGGGAGGGTGTTCTATTTTTAATGAGCCCCTTACTCTGCCCAGCTTCTTGTAAAAGAAGTCTTTTTCATCTCGTGCCAGTAAATTGCCCCCCAAGCTAAGCTGGCCGGGATGAGAAAGAACTTACAAGACAAAATTCTGACAATAATAAAAAGGAGAGAGCCACATGATCAATTCTGTTTGGGTGACTTGGCCGTCACTCATTAAACTCGGCACGCTTGGCGTTGCTGCAGCAGCTTTAACGCTCGGATTAGAACGTACTGAATTATTAGAAAATAATATGTTCTCAACAGAAGACTTCGAATTGGCGAATGCCAATATTGTCTGTGATGAACGCAGTCATGGTGCAAGAACTGAAGACGGGACCTGTAATATCCTTGAAAACCCATCCGAAGGATCAGTTTATCGCCGCTTTGGTCGTAACGTTGAGCTTCAGGCCGCTTATGGTGAAACCGAAGCGGATACCTTACTCACTCCCAATCCGCGTGAAGTCAGTAACGCTTTGATGTCTCGGGAGCAGTTTCAACCTGCTACCAGTATCAACTTTATTGCCGCATCCTGGATTCAGTTCATGGTTCATGACTGGTTTGATCACGGGCCCAATGCAGTCGATAACCCGATCGAATTTGATTTACCAAATGGTGACCCGCTGGGCTCTGGCGTCATGTCTGTTCAGCGGACAGCGCCAGACCCAGACAGAACAGAAGCGGATTCACATTTGCCACCGACTTACCGAAATGCGAACACACACTGGTGGGATGGCTCGCAGTTATACGGCAGTGATAAAGCAACGAATAATAGTATTCGAGCCTTTGCTGATGGAAAGCTAAATATTGAAGGCGACGGCACATTGCCGACAGATTTTTGGAGCGGCGTACCGATTACCGGTTTTAATAATAACTGGTGGGTGGGTTTAAGCATGATGCATCAGCTGTTCACTCTTGAACATAATGCCATCGCAACCCGACTTAAGCAGCACTATCCTGATGCAACAGATCAATGGCTTTATGACAAAGCGCGTCTAGTCAATGCGGCACTAATGGCCAAGATTCACACAGTCGAATGGACGCCAGCCTTGCTAGCGAACCCAGCACTTGAATTATCGATGGAAGCCAACTGGTGGGGCATTGTTCGTGACCGAGAGGGTCGAGATACCATTCAAGCTGCCTTGGATGACTTGAAAGGCCCCAGTTCATGGATTGCTAGTACTATTGCTTTATTCGACCCAGAAAAAGCAGAACAACTTAGTAAACCGGGTGCGATCGACCATGCTTTGGGTGGCTTAGTTGGCCAAAGTTCTCCGAATAACTACGATGTACCCTATGTATTAACCGAAGAGTTTGTAGCGGTCTACCGCATGCACCCTTTGTTAAGAGATGCGGTCGATGTATACGACGTGGGTTCTAATGTTGTCGCAAATCGAATCGCGATTGAAGATACGCGAGATGGTGATGCAGAAGATATTCTCGATAGCGAAGGTGGCGACCGTTTATGGTATTCCTTCGGCATTACCAACCCAGGCTCATTAACCTTGAATAACTATCCTGAATTTATGCGTAACTTGTCTATGCCGCTTATTGGTGATATCGACTTGGCCACCATTGATATTATTCGAGACCGAGAGCGAGGTGTGCCAAGGTATAACGAATTTCGTCGTCAGATTGGCCTGAAACCCATTACTAAGTTTGAGGACTTAACGACTGAACCCACGACCTTAGCAGAACTGAAACGCGTTTATAATAATGACATTGAACAAATCGATGCAATGGTAGGCCAGTTAGCTGAAACTGTGCGTCCTGAAGGCTTTGCCTTTGGTGAAACGGCTTTCCAGATCTTTATCTTAAATGCTTCCCGTCGCTTAATGACAGACCGTTTCTTCACGCAAGATTACACAGCTGAAACCTATACGGCAGAAGGTATAGACTGGGTTGAAGAAAATACCATGGTGGATGTGATCAAACGACACTTCCCTCAACTAGGCTTTAGCTTAACCGGCGTTGAAAATGCATTTAAGCCTTGGGATCTGAAGATTCCAGAAGACTATAAAGACTGGGCGGCCTGCGATAAAGAAGCACTACTTTGGAATAATGGTGCACAGCGTACAGCCTATAAAGCGGGTGAAAGACCAGACCTAGAGCCAGTTAATATTGGTGGCTTAATCGATTCGATTTTATGGGAAAAAGTTAACAATAAAGATGACGTTGCGCCTTTAGGCTACGAAAAACCGATACACGCTTATGGTTCCATGGCGACGGTAGCGTTTGAACCGGTTGCGGGTCATCCCTATACCGGTGTGTTCAAAGGTGCTGAATGTGGTCTATTACGCTTATCTGTGACCGGTGACCCGAATGACAGAGGCTTTGCGCCAGGCTTAGCATGGAAAGTATTCGTTGATGGTAAAAACTCACGGAATGTCTCAGCGCTATATACTTTGTCAGGCCAAGGTAATAACCATGACTTTTTTGCCAATGAGTTATCGCAGTACGTCGACAAGGAAGTAAATGAGACCCTAGGCACCACTGCTTTGTTCTCATTAGTCTCTAGCAAACCAACGACCTTATCCGTAACTAAGATGGCGAAAGTCACGGCGGATGGCATGGTTGAACCAACTGTTGTTTCGCCCACGCAAGTCTACTTTGTGCCAAGGCCAGAAGTGAAAGGTATGTTTGCTACCTCATCACATGACTTCCGTGACGACTTGAATAGTTTGCCAGAGGGCACGCCGGTTTATGATGTGTATGCTACCGATCAGTCGATTCGTACCTCAATCTTTGGCTACTTCCAGCGCAAGTATGCGAAAGAAAGGCGTCAAAGTGCAGTGAAAGTGGGCACCATTCGCCTAAGTTCTGCCTTTAATAGTTCTGCCTTTGGTGATGGCGGCGTGTTCTTCAGACATCAAAGGGTAGAAGATCAGTAAAGAACCTCTATGCGTGAAGGTTTAGCCTCGGCAATCTCTTTGCCGGGGCTTTTTTTTGTGAGATTCATAGGCAATTCAGCCAGATAAACCACCATCATCAATGTCTCGAATTTGCACTAGATCCCGACGTTGATAATCATAGGGGAGTTTTAATACTTCGGGAGTATAGTTAATTTTCCTTTCTGTTAAGGAGAGTTAATATGATTACCTCTAATCAAAAATATAAACCTCTCAATTTAGTGGGGCAAAAGCTGCCACTCAAAATAGAACAAGTTTGGTCCATAAGGGTTCGCTTGGAATTAGCGAAAAGTATCAGAGACCTAGCTCTTTTCAATCTAGCTATTGATAGCATGCTTCGAAGTTGTGATCTTGTCAGACTGTTAGTCAGTGATATTAGCCATGGCGATGGTATTCAGTCTCGAGCACAAATTATTCAGAAAAAAACAAAAACGCCTGTTCAATTTGAAATTACAGCGAAAACAAAAACGACCTTAAATAAACTAATTGAGATTCAGCATTTAGGCTTTAACGATTTCTTGTTTCAAAGTCGGTGTAAAAAGTCTGAACATCTATCGACAAGGCAATATGCTCGAATTGTTGACTCATGGGTTTCCAGTATTGGTTTAGATAAGGCAGCTTATGGCACTCACTCAATGAGGCGAACAAAAGCTTCAATTATTTATCGTGAAACAAAGAACCTTAGAGCTATTCAGATATTGCTAGGGCACTCTAAAATTGACAGCACTATAAGGTATCTTGGGGTTGAAGTAGATGATGCGCTTGATCTTGCCGAACGAATCCAAGTGTAGATAGTGTTTAACCGTGTTTGTTAATTCCTTGCCAGCCTGAAGAAAGTCATGTAAATTTATTTGTAAGACATATTCTTACGAAGAGGTTTGTTATGGCAGATACCGTTACATTTAGACCTACTGATGATCAAGGCGGTTTTATTGAAGGTCTGATTAGTTCAGGTGATTACTCTAACCAAAGTGAAGTCATTCGCGCTGGCTTGAGACTTCTACAAGAGCATTACGCTGAATCAAAGCTAGCAGAATTACGCCAACTTATTAAAGATGGTGAAAATAGTCCCATTATCGAAAATTGGAATGCTGATGATTTTATTCAACGGATGAAGAAAAAGCATAATGCATAAAAACCAAAGTTTTTTTGTGCACCAAAAAGCAGATGAAGATTTAGAAGCCATTTTTGATTATAGCCTAGAGCAATTCGGATTTGCTCGGGCTGCACGTTATATCAAAGATATAGAAATAATGTTTGAACAATTAGCTTGCAACCCTCAGAAGGGAAATACGTTTGATATCCAACTACCAAGCTGTTTGCATGTAAGAGTTGAGTCACATTTCATTTATTATGCAGAGTGCCAAGGTGGCATTGCAATATTCAGGGTCCTTCATCAACGCATGGAACCAAGTAAACATCTGATTGATATCCTAGATCAAGATTAAGCTCTTTGCCACCAATGAATTTTATGTAACTTTTTGAGACATCTAATCGGAACTTCCTTCACTAGTGCCAATGACGCCCGCAAGTCTGCTGCTCAGCTTTGAGACATTAACGAAGAAGAGATGAAGCGAATGCCATTGAAAATGCTGAAATTTATCGCCAAGCGTACAAAACCATAGTTATCGCATTTATTATATTGAGACCAGATGAGTGTCTGATAGAGTTGATTAAAAGTGCTTTTGGGATATTAGAACACTTTTTAGTCACTAGAATCGAACCTTCAAGCGAAAATAATTGTGCGTGATCCATTAATATATTCTTCACGTACTATAATCATTATTTCTTCACTCTCTAAGTTGAATTTAAATGAAAAAGATTACAGCTATATTTTTGACAACTTGCTTATATACACTCGCCTTTCAAACAGCATTAGCCCAGGACACAAAAACAGCTATGGTGCCCTTACCTTCAATCGATGACTTTACTCGGGGTAATGATGGCTGGGCCTTCGGACTTGGCTTGGGCGTTGAATACGAATCAGCCTACGAAGGGTCTGATGAATTTGGCGTAGAAGTCGATCCTGCCGGTGCGGTTCAATGGCGTAAAGGTGATAATATTTTCTTCTGGGCCGGTGAAGCAATAGGTTGGCGTGGTCTTCGTTCTGACACTTGGCTATTCGAGGCCTCCGTGGGCTTCGAGGAGGCTCGCGAAGAAAGTGATTCCGATGATGGTCGTTTAGATGGTCTTGGTGAAGGAGATGAGGGAGCTGAGATTGTGCTACAAGCACGCAGTGCTTTTGATGCAGATTGGCGTTATTGGTTAGATGCTCGAGTGGTGACCGGTGAAAACGGAAGTCTTGGTCTTTTTGGAGTTGGGCACCGCTTCGGTGATCAGAACGATGGAACCGGCCATGAAATTGCCATCGCTGTGGTATTTCACGATAGCGATTATGTCAATAAAGATTTTGGTATAGATGCAAAGCAATCAGTTGCATCGGGACTGAATGAGACCGACCTGAGTGGAGGATTTCGCTCGTTTGGATTTAATTACAATTATCGCCATTATGTAAATGAGAATTGGCAGGTTTTCGGCGAGGCGGTTTATGAGCGTTATAGTAGTGACATTGCGGATAGCCCAATCGCACGCAACAACTATGAAGCTGAGGTCGGCGTCGGATTCATTTACGTTTTCTAGAACACCTATCAAGTATTCACCTAGAAGCCTCATTTTTAGTTTATTTAATAAACAATCAAGCTAGCTCAAATTATATTAGGGAAGACCCGAAAGCCGACTTAACACTTTGTTAAGTTGGTTGTTCACCATCTACAGACATCACCCAGGAATTTGAAGCCAGTAATATTCGGCCAAACCAAAATCAACCTTCAACGGCAAGTTATGGCACATAACCCTCCTCTGATATTTATGAAGGTACTTACGATACTTCGGGAGTATACTTAACTTTCCTTACTTTAAAGGAGAGTTATTATGATTACCTCAAATCAAAAATATAAACCTCTCAATGTAATGGGGCAAAAGCTGCCACTCAAAATAGAACAAGTCTGGTCCATCCGAGTTCGCCTAGAATTAGCGAAAAGTATCAGAGACCTAGCTCTTTTCAACCTAGCAATTGATAGCATGCTTCGAAGTTGTGATCTTGTCAGGCTGTCAGTCAGTGACATAAGCCATGGCGATGGCATTCAGTCTCGAGCACAAATTATTCAGAAAAAAACAAAAACGCCTGTTCAATTTGAAATTACAGCGAAAACAAAAACGACCTTAAATAAACTAATTGAGATTCAGCATTTAGGCTTTAACGATTTCTTGTTTCAAAGTCGGTGTAAAAAGTCTGAACATCTATCGACAAGGCAATATGCTCGAATTGTTGACTCATGGGTTTCCAGTATTGGTTTAGATAAGGCAGCTTATGGCACTCACTCAATGAGGCGAACAAAAGCTTCAATTATTTATCGTGAAACAAAGAACCTTAGAGCTATTCAGATATTGCTAGGGCACTCTAAAATTGACAGCACTATAAGGTATCTTGGGGTTGAAGTAGATGATGCGCTTGATCTTGCCGAACGAATCCAGGTTTAGAATTTCGTTAAAAGGCGATTATTTACAATTTAAGTAACTTCCTTTTTATGCAATTTTTTAAAAGCCGGAATTAAGGGCTCATCAAAATAAGTAAATTAATTTTGGCTTTTAAAGAAGACCTCGACTTTCAGTAATCGCTTATTAACTCTAGAGAGTTCCTATAGCCAGCTATCAATATCCTGACCTCCTAAAATAGCCATTATTTCAACGACCGTTCCATTAACACGGTAGTAAATATTATCGGAGCAATAAGAGCAGCGTCTATAACCTGGGCGAATATGGTCAACTGATTGGAAGAGATATGGGTTGATAGAAATTTTCTCGAACATATCGAAAAAACCATGGTAATAGGTATCTGCCTGAGCTTCTCCAAACTCGCTATATCCGTAAGCGTATATCCGCTTTAGGTCTTCTTTAGCATTCGAAGATATCTTAAATTCAAACATGCCTTATTTCAGTTCTGACTTGAATTCAGCCAGCATCTCAGATGCCGTTTGATTTACAAAACCACTGGATTCTGCATCTTCAAGCTTTCTATTAATTGCTTCAGCCCTTCTCGCGCTGCGAATAAGGTCATTTATCAATTCACTTTTATTAGAGTAATCTTGAACATGATCTACATGATTTCGCAACCAAGAATCATTTTGCTCTGTTAACGTAATACTTTGTCTCGGCATTTTACACCTCTCTTGATACAAATCTGGTGTAATTATACACCAGATTTGTGATGAATGGTCTACAGAATATTTATTTTGTATTGACCAGCTAATGCAATTCCATCTTGAAAGTTGATTTAGTCGAAGCACGTCCGCAAACGAGACGTAAGGCTGCTGACTTCTTTCAGGATAATTTAGCCAGATTAAAAATTGAGATAACTAACGAAGGTGAGCAAAAGCGGCCTTTCTAGTAATGCAGGAATACCTATTATTTTTTGTTGAAA
>CAXBDA010000087.1:0-10911 GCA_963974595.1 uncultured Oleiphilus sp.
AAGGCTATCTATGATGATGTCATCTTGAATCACAATAATTCGCTGAGCTCTTTTCTTCGTAGCAAGGATATTCGTTATGCTTCTTAACTCAGATGGGGTAATGTTTGCTTGTTCTGCAATGGTAATGTTTTCTGAAATGCTCTTTGCTATATGATGCAGTTGCGAGTGTTGGATGTTTTCATCTTGTGTTAAATATGCAGCATAAATAAACGCCAGCATAACAAAGCATAAACCTACGATAGGCATATTAAGCTTTAGCGCGATAGAGGATTTTATTTTTTTTGTTTTCAAGGCAGTATCCTATAACAACTATCTATAAGATGTACTCGAACAGGTGATAGTTATTTGTGTTTTTTTCAAGCTAGGTGAAAGACAGTCAAATAGTCGTTAATTAATCCAACTTCATTAAAGTTAGCATAAATTTAGGTGTTTGCTTTGCCTTATTCCATATAATTCAGTGTCTAGATTAACGTTTTATGCCCCAGCAAAAAGGCTTTTTACTCACACGTCAATGGCGTGATACGCACGAAGGTTTACTACTGCGATATTGGTTATATACGGACTCTGGGCCTCTACTTGTAGAACAGAAACAGCAGGAAGGCGTATTTTTTGTTGAAGCTGATGCTGTTGAGCTAGCAAAGCGCTTACTGGCTCATCGCCTTCATCGCTCTAAATCGCTGCCTTTGCACGCATTTTCCCAACAGCCAGTGAGTGCATTTTATTTTTCCCAGCAAAAATATTTGCGGCAGGCAGCCAATATTCTGAAGGATAAGGGTATAGAACCTCTGGAGGCAGATGTTAGAACTGTTGATCGCTATTTAATGGAGCGTTTTATCACCGCTTCGATGAATATTACGGCTGAAAACTTTCAAACACATAACCAGTTTCGTTATGCTCATAATGTTTCGCTCAAAGCTCACGAATTTACCCCAAAATTTAAGCTGGTCTCCTTCGATATAGAGACGGCTTACCCTTCCAGCAATATTTTATCTATTGCCGTTTACACTGAAGACATTCAAAAAGTATTTATGCTCGGTCAGGATCAAGAGATTTGTTTTGATCAGAACAAAATTGAGTGCTTAATGGTAGATAACGAACGAGCACTGTTAATTGAATTTATGGCATGGTTGCAAGAAGCTGACCCCGATATTTTAATTGGGTGGAATTGTATTAATTTCGATCTTCGTGTGCTTGATCAAGCCTGTCAGCGCTATGGATTTAAACTCTTTATTGGGCGTAATAAAGAGCCTATAGAGTGGCGCACCAGCCCGAAGAATGAGGAACACTATTTTGTTTTAGTACCGGGGAGGGCGGTGTTAGATGGCATCGATACCTTGAAATCTGCCAGTTATCATTTCGAAAGTTTCTCACTGGAATTTGTTTCCCAGGCTTTACTGGGTAAAGGTAAGTTGATATATGACCCGGATGATCGTGGCGATGAAATACTGCGTTTATTTAATGAAGATAAGGCTGCGTTGGCCGCTTACAACGTGTCTGACTGCAAATTGGTTTGGGAAATTTTTGAGAAAACCCGACTGATTCATTTTGCTATCGAGCGTTCACGCTTAACGGGTCTTCCTTTAGATAAAATTGGTGGTTCTGTCGCGGCGTTTGAAAATCAGTATTTACCGCGTTTGCATCGTCAAGGTTATGTTGCACCGAATCTACCTGTTAATCCTCAGGGGGTTGGTAGTCCAGGTGGATATGTCATGAGTTCTCAACCGGGTCTGTACGATCATGTCTTAGTTTTGGATTTTAAAAGCCTATACCCAAGTATTATTCGAACCTTTATGGTAGACCCTTATGGCTTGGTAGAAGGGGACCGGTTGATAGACAATGCAGCGCCAGGTTTTGTTGAAAATTATGATCGTTCTATATTTTCAAAAGGCTACCGAGGGGCTTATTTCAAGAAACAAGATAGCATTTTACCCAACCTTATTGAGCGTCTCTGGCTGGCCAGAGACCAAGCTAAGCTAGATGATAATGCGTCTTTATCCCAAGCCATCAAAATTATTATGAACTCCTACTATGGTGTGATGGGGACGCCCGGTTGTCGATTCTTCGATCCGAGATTACCTAGCTCTATTACGCTGCGTGGCCATGAGATTATGCTTAAAACAAAGGGCTTAATAGAAGAGGAGGGCTATCAGGTTATTTATGGCGATACTGACTCAATTTTCGTATGGCTTAATTTACAAAATGACAGTGTAGATATAGATCAAATTGGAAAATTGTTAGCAGATAAGGTCAACACGTGGTGGCGACACTATTTGCAATCCGAATATCAGCTCGTCAGCGCCTTAGAATTAGAGTATGAAAATCATTATACACGCTTCCTGATGCCAACGATTCGAGGGTCGAGTGAAGGCACTAAAAAACGCTATGCTGGTATGGTTTGTTCAGCAGGTTTTGACTCAGATAATCCAAAATCCGAAACCTACTCGTTAGTTTTTAAAGGCTTGGAAACGGTTCGAACAGACTGGACGCTGCTTGCAAGAGAGTTCCAAAAAGAGCTGTATGACCGAGTCTTCCTAAACAAAGAATACAAAGCCTATATTTGTGATCTTGTTGACGATATCAAGGCTGGGAAATTTGACGATAAGTTGATTTACCGAAAAAGATTAAGGCGGCGCTTAAATGAGTACCAAAAAAATATCCCACCGCATGTACAGGCAGCTAAAAAAGCTGAACAGTGGTTGGTGTCTCAAGGAAAGCGGCAGCGATATCAAAGAGGAGGCTGGATAGAGTATTGTTATACGCTTAATGGGCCAGAGCCGCTTGAAAATATTCAATCTGCTTTAGATTACGACTTATATATTGAGAGACAGATAGCCCCGGTCGTGGATGGTATCGTATTGTTTCTGGGTACATCTTTTGACGAAATAACCAGTAGCCAATTGAATTTGATTTGATCGCCACCATTGTATAATGCAAGCCTCTTATCGCATAATTACTTGTTATTGAGCGTATAGCGATTAAAATTAGACCACACTCATATACGCTATTGGTCATCAAATGAATCGCAAGAAAAAGAGGGAGTCTATTCTTAAAAATAGACGCAAGAGAGCTAATGCAAAGTTAGCGCCGAAAACCAAGTCGATTTATATCTCAAAAGCTGATCGAGAAGCGCTTAGCAACGAGGAACCAGTCTCCCCTGAAAACCCAGACTAATATTTAAAACTGTTGTTTGGTTCGGTATCCGTGATACGAGAACTCTCAATCTACTCATAGCTTCCTTTTCATTTACCTAGTCATTCGGCTTTGACTTCATTACTATGCTCAGATGAGTTCTGACATTTTTTATGAGGGATCAAAGATGAATTGGGGCATTCGAATTGCGTCCATCCTCCTTATTACAGGCGGTCTGCTGTGGTTGAATTGGGATAGGCTCTCTGGAGAGAGCATAGCAACTGTCAGCAATGACTTGCCTGCTTTCGTGTTTGAGAAAGGCGAAGATCAAAGTGAAGTCTCGCGAGTTAGACGAGACACCGAGCCAAACCAAGACGGGAGCGGTGAATACAGCCCTAACTTGGCGAAATCCACTGATAAGGGGGGCTCCGCCTCTCTTTCCAAAAAACCTGACGTTGTGCTGCAAGCATCGCCTGAATCTCTTAACGAAAGCGACACTCAGGTGCGTTCGGTGGCAGAAGAAATCTTCTCCGATGCAATTGAATGGTTAAAACCAGAAGAGCAGCTAAGAAAATGGACTTTGCTAGTCACTCAGGCCGCTGAAGGCAATACCCTTTACTCAGACCGACCATTCACGTTTAGCTTGGCAGGGTTTGCGGTAGAAGAGCGAGATGAACGCTATTTTGTCAGCACACAAAACTTTGAGCGTTATGAAAGGGTAGTCAATGTCTTGGTCAATATGCAGGAGGATAAGTTAGTAGCCTATTATCGTGCCTGGTATCCACTGTTGGAGCAGGCCTTTGGAGAGTTGGGGTTGCCCGGTAGTTTTGATGAGCAGGTCGATATCATGATTGAAAGAATATTGGCGGTAGAGGTTCTCGTGCCGCCGATTGAACTCAAAAAACCGACGTCGGTCACCTATAAATTTCTTGATCCGAAACTCGAAGACGCCAGCCAGATTGATAAATGGTTATGGCGCATGGGGCCTGAAAATACACGGCAGATCCAGGGGCTCGCTTACCGTCTCAAACAGGCATTGGAGAAAAACTAAAGGGGAAGGAGGAGCGTTGCTGGATAATGGCCACCGAATAACGCGATGGCCATTCTAGCTTATTTACCTAAAACATTGGTTTCAGCTTTCTTGGCTGCCTTTGCGGCTTTTTTTTCTTTTGCTGTTAAAAGCGGTTGTTTTTTACTGTCTTGTCCTTTGCTCATGATACTTTCTACCTACTGTAACGTCATAAACCCAAAGCTAATTGAACCAGCCTAAGGACTTTTGTTACCTTTAAGCCGCGTTTAAGCAACTAAGTTAATACGTAACAATATGAGTATGGCGCTAGAAGCGATCAATAGATAGGAATAGCTTTTTATATGTCTTAATCGTTGTTCCATTTCTCTCAAATTACTAATAAATAGCCCTGCGACTCTCTTTCTCAAAATACTCTTTCAAGTAATCAATCAGTAAGCGAAGTTTTTTAGCACCGGTTGTGCCTGGAGGAAAGACACCGTATATGTTGATGTCAGGTAGCACATAGTCATCCAAAATGGTCTCTAGGCTTCCATTTTGTATTTTTGGCCAGGCATCATAAATAGGGATTCGCCCTAGGCCGTGTCCACCTTCCACAAAAGCTGTTCTGGCAGCGGCATTGTTCGTACTAATACCCCCACTGACTTTAACGCTGTATGAACGGCTCCCTTTATTCAAGGTTAGAATACCAGGCGTTAACTGATAGATGACCCAGTTATGCTTGTCTAAATCGGTGGGTGTTTTAGGCCGACCATGCTTTTTAAAATAATCAGGAGAGCCGCACAGGCAAGTATGCAGAGTCGATAACTTGCTTGCTTGCAGCCCTGAGTCAATTAGCGGGGCACCTCGGATAGCCAGATCAATCCCTTCCTGAATAATGTTAACGACCTCATCGGTGAGCATTACATTTAGGTCGATTTTCGGATAAAGCTTTCTAAATTCATTCAGTGCGGGAACAATCGTTTGCAAGCCAATATTTACCGGGCAGGTGATTTTCAATAAGCCTTCAGGCTCTTGCTTAAGATTTTCAATTTGTTGGTTAGCCGCTTCGGCTTGTTCAGCAATAGTGTGGCAGCGCTCATAATATTGCTGGCCTGCTTCAGTCAGTTTGAGGCTGCGAGTAGAGCGATTAAGTAAGGTCACACCCAAGTGTGTTTCCAACTTTTTGATATGGTAGCTTACCACGGCACGAGACAGGCCTATGCGCTTGGCTGCCCCCGTTAAACTGCCCTGATCAACCACTTGGGCAAACACCACCATGCTTTTTAACTGCTCAAAGGAGACATTCAAAACCCTTTCTACCTGTATAAGTATCTTATTTTCTTATGCTACATTGTTTCAATTATTGAAACAATCAATTCAATTTAATCTGCATTGTTAGAATTATAGTTAAGGCCTAGACTGCCTTTAGGATATTGAACACGAGCTAAGTGCTCAGTGTTTTCGGTCTTATTTTTTACACATAGCTAAATTGAGAGAGTTAAAATGACAAGTTCTTCAGTAAAAATATTAATGGTCTTAACGTCGCACAGTGAGCTCGGCAACACAGGAGAGAAAACGGGTTTTTGGGTTGAGGAGTTCGCGGCACCTTATTACGTATTTCTTGATGCTGGCGCAGAGCTTACATTGGCATCACCCGCTGGCGGTCAGCCCCCTATCGATCCTAAAAGCGAGCTGCCAGACTTTCAGACTGATGCAACTCGACGCTTTGATGAAGACAAAACAGCGCTGCAAGCCCTTGCATCAACCGTTAAGCTAGCCGATGTTAGCGAGTCAGACTATGACGCAATATTTTATCCGGGCGGTCATGGGCCACTATGGGACTTGACCAGCAATCAACACTCCATCGATTTAATTGAATCCTTTGTTCGTCACAATAAACCTGTATCAGCGGTCTGTCACTCTCCCTCTGTTTTCTTGAATGTAAAAGATGCTGAAGGTGAGTATCTGCTTAACAATAAGGCGGTGACCGGCTTTAGCAACACAGAAGAAGAAGCCGTTCAACTTACTGAGGTTGTACCTTTTTTACTGGAAGATGAGCTCAAAGCCCGCGGCGGGGATTATCAAAAAGTCGCAGACTGGACACCCTTTGCCATTCAAGATGGTGTGTTGATTACAGGCCAAAATCCTGCTTCATCAGCACTTGTAGCAAAGAAGCTATTAGAGGCTCTTGGCCAGACTAAATAATCAGTCTATTTGAAACCACATAATCCACAAGGTGAGTGGATTATGTGTATGCCGTGTCACTGTAATAATTCTGTCATGTGGTTGACATCAAATTGCAATATTCTTTTTCTAAGCTACATTCAGATCATAGTGATCAGACATGTGTTCATCTAACTTAGTGGGAGTAACAATGAAAAAGACATTGATAAGCATGGCCGTTGCAATGGCCTCTATTTCTTATGTTCAGGCTGGCACAGTAACGACGGAAGGTCCTGACCTGATTCTGAGTACCGACGGTGGTTTTAAGGTAAAAACCAGTGATAAGAAGGCCTCTTTTCAGGTGGGTGGCCGAATACAGTATGACTACAACTACTCAGAAAAAAATGGCAAAAATGATGAGTCGGACTTTGATGTAAGACGAGCTCGCTTGTTTGTCAAGGGTCACCTTGGAGAGTGGGCTTATAAGTCTCAATTTAACTTGGGCGAAAACGGAGATAGTAGTAGTGGTACTGTTGAAGATCTCTATATTCAATATAAAGGCTGGGGTGATGCAGCTAAGTTGACGGTCGGCCGCGCAAAAGAGCCATTTGGCCTAGAGCAGCTCACCAGTTCGAAAGATATTTCAGTGCTTGAACGTTCTGCACTGACTGAGCGTTTTACGCCAGGTCGTAATGAAGGCCTTCAATTGAGCGGGAAAAATGGTCAGTTTAATTATGCAGCAGGTATCTACGAAGGGGGAAGTGTTGGTGATGGTAAAGGTGATGACGAGGCTCGCCAACTTGCTTTTACTGGGCGTGTAGTCTTTGCACCTGTGACAGAAAAGGGTAATGTCGTTCATTTCGGTTTGGCCTATACCGATCGAGGTAATAATAGTGAGCTTGAAAGTGCGCTGGGGTTTGAAGCCGCTGCTGTTATGGGAGCCTTCCATGTTCAGACTGAATACTTTAACGGAGATACGCTCTCTGAAGGTGGAATTGATGGTTATTATCTTCAGGCGGGCTGGATAGTGACGGGTGAAAGCCGCCCTTATAAAGATGGCAAATTTAAGCGAGTTAAACCTATGGCGGCTTCAGGTGCTTGGGAAGTTGTTGCTCGCTACGAAACAGGTGATGGGGATTTTGGCGATGTTGAATTGAGTGAAACAGACGCCAGCGCTTATACCGTTGGCTTAAACTGGTATGCCACTAATAATGCCCGCCTGGGCGTGAATTATACAGTGGGTGACAGCGAAGTTAATTCTGATGACGGAAACGAGCTGCGTGCGCGTATACAATATGTATTCTAAGTGATGCTCAGTGATGAAAGAAGGAGTATCTGAAACAGGCCAAAGAGCTTAGATAAAGTCTAAGCTCTTTGCGGTATCCGCCGTTAACCTCACACTTTAAGCTCTGGGTTATCTTGGCCTTATCAAACTTTGAATCTTCCGACAAGGTTCCGAAGATTGCTGGACATCAAGCTTATTTCACCACTGGATGAGGCTGCTTTTTCAGAACTGCTGGTTACATGATGGCCCAGATCGCTGATGGTAATGATATTACGATTAATTTCTTCTGCGACAGCGGTTTGTTCTTCGGCCGCAGTCGCTATTTGAGCATTCATTTCGCTGATTATCGTCACCGAATTGGAGATGACAGATAATGACTCTCCTGCACGAGCGACATGATCAACACTGGCATGGGCTTGGGCGCGCCCCTTCGCCATTGCATTTACGGCTTGGGTGGTGCCTGACTGTAATCGCTCAACCATTTCCTGGATCTCATCGGTAGATTGCTGGGTTCTGCTTGCCAGGGTTCTGACTTCATCAGCGACAACCGCAAAACCTCGACCTTGTTCGCCTGCTCTAGCGGCTTCAATCGCGGCATTTAAGGCCAAAAGGTTAGTCTGCTCGGAAATACCGCGAATGACATTCATGATGGAGCCAATGTCAACGCAATCTTTTTCGAGACGCTGAATGACGTCGGCTGCAGCCTCTACTTCATTTGCAAGTTGGTTGATAGAGTCGATAGTCGCTGCCACCACACTTTGCCCCTTTGACGCTTCGGTGTTGGCTTCTCGCGCAGACATTGCGGCACTTTCAGAGTTGCGCGCCACTTCATGTACTGTTGCGGTCATTTCTGTCATGGCAGACGCGACCAGCTCTGTTTCTTGATGCTGTCTGGCGCTGCTGGTTTTATTTTCCGCTGAAATCGAGGTCATTCTTTCGGCTGAGGTAGACAGTTCCAGCGTGGAGTCTGAGACCTGTCGAATAATGGGTTGGAGCTTACTCATAAACCGGTTAAAGCTGTTGGCCAGTTTACCTATTTCATCATTGCCTTTTGAATCCAGGCGCTGGGTCAGGTCACCTTCACCCTCGGCAATTTCATCTAGGGCATCTACAACATTCATCACATTGCGTTCTATCATTAAACCGATTAAGAAACCGCTTAAGGCAACAATAACAATAACGAATAAACTAACGCTTAGGCCGATACTAAGTGCAGCTTCAGACGCGTCATTCGCATCTGAAATATTGCTGGTGAATCGCTCATAACCCGCTAGTCGAAAGTCAGTTAAGGCCTTGCTGTATACGGTTAGCGAATCGCGCATTTTCACAACGCTTGATTTTATTTTCTCGGGTTTAATGGTTTCATTTACCAAACCTGTGGTCAGTTGTTTGGCATTGGTGTAATAACGATCAAATAACGCGGAGAGATTATGGGTTTCATTGGTCGTTTCGGCATCCAGTTTCGCAATGTCGTCAAACGCGGTGCGTGTTTTCAGGGCCAGCTCATCGGTATCTTCTAACATGTCAATCTCTGCACTGGTAACCGCTGCATTCAGGGTTTCCTTGATTTTGTCGAGACGGACCAGGTTGGCATCGATACGCTCCAGAGTCGGGAAGTAGATGTCCTTGACATTTTGCAAACGACTGGTGTTTTCATTCGTCACCAGATAGTTAAAAAATAGCAAACCACTGAAACCGAGCATTGCAATCAGAACAATGATCAGGATTTTAAAGCGAATTGAGATGGAATTAAATCTGTTCAAAGTGCAGTGTCTCCAATCTATGTGTTAGGAACTATGTGTTAAGAACTATGTGTTAGGAACCATACGTTAGGAGTGTATTTTATGGCTGACGTTAATCCCCACACCTGCAGTATTTAATCGCCAGCCTTCTGGAAAAACTATTCAAGTATCAGCAGAACTTTGACTGACGCGTCTACCGCACTGCTGTCGATGTAGCCTATGCCATTGTTATGGCCGGTAAGCCAAGCCTTGACGTCAGCATCGTCTGCAACAGTGTTGGGAGGGGTAGCCTTGCCGGAAAAAATCATTCTTGACCAGTAAGCTTTCATTTGTGCTTCACTTTTATTAGCAAGCTGTTGATAAAACATATTTCGGGTTTCGTTGCCCTCAGCTTGATCGACAGCAACCGCTGCCTGTCCACTCGCAAACGATGTTTTCTTACCTAGAAATAGTTTCTTTGCATGCGAGGCGCTAATAGTGGATTCCGGGTTGCCTGAATTGACGATAATTGCGATCTCCGCTGTCGCAGCGTGACTGAACAGCAGTGCCCAGCAGATCATGCTTAGGCCAGTAAAATTTAATAGATGATAAAAACGTTTCATTTTTAATTTCCTTTAAAAAACAGTGTCAATGGCAATGCCAAACATATTGATAGTGTCGTCTTCAGGATTGTTTACATAACCAAACAATCCGCCATTACCATTGGCATTGTTTAATTTGATCTGTGCGACTTCAAACTTTATGGCGACGTTTGTCATATAATCCCAACGTAAGCCCAGCGTTGTGATGTCCTGATCGTCGTCAAACGCTCCGGAGCCATCACCCTGTTCAAGGTTTTCAAATGTGAGTGTGGGTAAAAATGCGCCTACCTGATAACCCAGCGTGCTATACCAGCCCGTGGTTTTCATGGCAGCCAAGTCACCCATTTCCATTTTGGAAATTTCTGACATAAATAGAACATGGCCGTTGTCATATTTAATACCGAAGCTATCAGCGGAGTGCTTGGCGCCTTCCATGCTACTTTGCATCGATAACAAGGTGTTTTGCCAGACTGAACCGCCTGCCGAGCTTGCAACAGCATCTTCCAACCCAATGTCGCGCATGGTGCCTTGATAAGAGCTTAATTCAAGCTGGATCAAGTCATTCCAGTCGGCATTTATTGCAAGGCCAGTCAACTTGCGGGTATTCATACCATCAAGGTTAATTTCGCCTCTGAATAGATCGAATTCAACAACTAGGTCTCCGGTTTCGACTTGCCATAACAGGCTGGCACCGGTATAGGCTTCTCGCGTAACTTGCGGCCCGTTCAGGTTTGGCCCTGTTTCGGAATAAAAAGATACCGGAGCCTGTATCCAGGGGTAGGCATAACCCACATCACTGATTTCATTGACCAAACCCACTGGGAACTTGAGCTTTCCAGCCCTGATTGTGAGGGAGTCAGATAACTTAAAGGCACCAAAAGCCCAGTCTACATGTGTCGCGTAGTTATCAGGTTCTTTAGTGCTAAGTAGCTGGCTGGCGATGCTGAATCTTTCGTTGATCTCTGCATTGAAGTTAAGGCCCAGCTTGGTGTCAGCATAACT
>CAXBDA010000088.1:0-10808 GCA_963974595.1 uncultured Oleiphilus sp.
GAGCAGGGCGCACACGTTATTGTTTCCAGCAGAAAAGTGGAAGATTGCCAAGTGGTTGCAGATGCCATCATTGCAGCGGGTGGTTCAGCTGAAGCATTAGCCTGTCATGTTGGTGATATGGATCAGATTAAACAAACGTTCGACACTATTGAAGCGAAGCATGGTCGTTTAGATATTCTGGTAAACAACGCAGCTGCAAATCCTTATTTTGGGCATATTCTGGATACCGATTTAGCCGCTTACGATAAAACAGTTGATGTGAATATTCGTGGTTATTTCTTTATGTCTGTCGCTGCTGGCAAGTTGATGAAGAAAAATGGTGGCGGTCGAATCATCAACACTGCTTCTGTAAATGGTCTTCAGCCGGGCATGATGCAGGGTATTTATTCCATTACCAAAGCAGCGGTGATTAATATGACCAAAGCTTTTGCAAAAGAGTGTGCACCGCTCGGTATTCGTTGCAATGCCTTACTCCCGGGTTTAACTAAAACTAAATTTGCAGGTGCCTTATTTGATAATGAGCAAATGCATAAAGCCGCTATGCAGATGATACCTATGCATCGTCATGCAGAGCCAGACGAAATGGCGGGAACCGTTTTATACCTAGCATCTAAAGCAAGTTCTTATACAACAGGTGAATGTATTGTTGTTGATGGTGGTTTGACCATTTAATAAATTTCCGCTCGTTGAGCTCGTCGAAACGTACTTCATGAAACTCTGAGTTTAATTTGATAGACCCTTCGACGGGGCTCAGGGAGCGAGTGAAAAACAAATTTACGTAAAAAATTAGAGAAAGATTCATGGATGCCTTATTAGATTTTTCAGGAAAAACAGCCCTTATTACAGGTGCTGCTAGTGGTTTTGGTAAGAGTTTGGCAGAAGAGTTAGCAAAGCGTGGCGCTAACTTGGTATTAGCCGATTTCAATGAAAAGGGTTTGGTTGAAACTGTAACTGAACTAGAGTCTGCTGGTGCAAAAGTGATTTCCTTAGTCGGTGATGTCGCTGAAGAAACACACTCAGAAGAACTTGTTGCTTTAGCTGTTAAGACCTTTGGAAAGTTGGATATTGCAGTGAATAATGCGGGGTTAGCGCCACAATTGGCACCTTTAACACAGCTTGATGGAAAAACCTTGAGCAGGCAGCTGGATGTGAATACAAAAGGTGTTGCATTTGGTTTAAAACATCAACTAAGAGTAATGGCGGCTCAGCGTGACGGTGCTATTTTGAATGTGAGTTCTATGGCCGGTTTAGGCGGCACACCGATGGGAAGTAGTTATGGTGCTGCCAAGCATGCAGTGATCGGTTTGACCAAAACGGCAGCGGTTGAGTGTGGTGGTATGAATGTGCGCGTGAACGCCATTTGTCCTTTTTTTACAGCAACGCCCATGGTCGATAACCCAATTATGAACCCTAAAGGTGACATCGAAGAAGTAAACAAAAATCTTGCTCGAGGTTGCCCGATGAAACGTATTGCCCGCGTTGAAGAAGTGGTGAGTGTTATGGTGATGATGCTGTCGCCAGCCAATTCTTATATGAATGGCATAGCGCTTCCTGTTGATGGCGGCATGTCGGCCATGTAAATACTTTATTCCCTTTATCAAGCTTAAGTTTAAGCTTGGATTCGCAGCTTTTGACTGAGAAAAAAGCCTTTGTGCATGGATCTGCGCAAAGGCTGGATAAGTGCTTAGAAGGTGAACTGGGAACCAAGAATAAAGGCGTTGTAGTCACCGCCAGTATTGTTGTTATAGTATTGCAATTCAGTTACTAGCATCCAAGTATCGGTGACTTTATGTCGGGTAAATAACATGGCAAGTTCTGACTCGGAGCTGAATAAATCATCAGTGCCTTCACCATAACTTATACCAAGTGTAGTCGTTTGGTTCGTTTTATAGGTGGTTTCCAGATACCATTGGTCTGCGCTTTCTTCCTGAGCACCACCGGCAAAACCATGTCCACCTACAATGTCATTTCCAGTGCCTTTAGTAATGGAATAGTTTGCTCTTAAATCGACATCACCGATCGCTAACGAACCACCGAAGTCGATACCGTTCATGGTAAAATTATCGACGCTTGTGACATTGGAATTAACCGTTTGGATAAAGCCGCTTGACCAAAGTGAAACATCGTCACTATTCCAGACTACGTTAGCTTCAATTCTAGGTAGTTCTGTTCTGACTTTATTTGGATCTAAACCTGGGTCGTTTGGCTTTTCCGGTTGGAAGGCCCCGACCTTGAATTGAAAACCATTCATATTATTTGAGGTATACATAACGCGAGGGTTGAAGTTGGCATAGAAATAGCCATTACCAATGCGTCCGCTGGTGGAATTGCCAGCATTAGGGTTATGAATGCCTACTCCCAAGCCGCTGCCGTTATCACCAATGGCGGGTGTCCCGAAAATACCATAGCTTTTACCAATATTGAGGATACCAAAATCACCCTTAATCGTTACTTCCGCCACTCGGCTTTCCACCCCTGATACTCGTCCATATCCTTGTCTGCCGAAACCGGAATTTTGCACGCCGTCCGCACCGGCAAAGTGACTGTTCAGCTGAAAGTTAGCAGAAACATCCAGACCGTTTTGTGTAGGAGCGTCGACATTAAATTGAACCGTTGCTGGATTGAAGCCTGTCGTTATTCGAAAAGCATCTTCGTCAAGCGCATCGCTGTCATGAAGAATAGCAAACACTGGTACATGGCCATTTACACCAAATTTCCAACCATCTGCTGTATCAATACTGATATCTGCCATAACTGAATGGCTCATAGCCGTTGCCAGTAAAGCGATAGACCAAGCCAATGGCAGATTGTGACGAGTCGATAAATCTTTTTGATTAACCATAACCAATACCTGTTTAATTTTTATTGTTTAAAAACGTGCTCTTTGTTTCTAACGAAAATAACGATAACCCTGATCTTAAATTTCGGCATATTCCCTTGGTATAGAAGCACAGCATTAAATATAGGCTGCAATCTCTGTGCTGGCAAAACTGTTGCGTAAATTAATCATGTAGGCGATAGCGATTTTCCCTAACAAAATGTTATGCTCAAGTCATAAATAAAAGAAAAAATTCAACTGGATCTGCTTAAATTTCGAGGAAAATCATGAATACAAATAAAGAATTTGATGTAATTATTTGGGGTGCAACCGGTTTTACCGGCCGTCTTGTCGCTGAATATTACTTACGTCATTACGGCTTAACGAATGATTTTAAATGGGCTATGGCGGGGCGTAGTCAACAGAAGTTAGAGCAAGTTCGCTCCAGTGTGGGTAATGAATCTATTCCGCTAATTGTTGCAGATAGCCACGATAAAACTAGTCTGGATGCCATGGTTAAACGGACCAGGGTGATTTGTACAACCGTTGGGCCTTATGCAAAATATGGTAATGAATTGGTCGCTGCCTGTGTTGAAAATGGCGTTGATTATTGTGATTTAGCCGGCGAGACGCAGTGGATTCGTCGAATGGTCGATCAGCATCACGAAGTAGCTCAAGAGACTGGCAGCCGAATTGTGCATTGCTGTGGTTTTGATTCAATTCCATCTGACCTAGGTACCTATTTTCTTCAGAAAGAAGCCAAGAAAACCTTCGGTGAGCACTGCGTAAAAGTTAAAATGTTGTTGAAATCTGCAAGTGGTGGATTTAGTGGTGGTACCTATGCCAGCATGCAGAACGTAATGTTAGAAGCCAGCCAGGATCCTCAAGTCGCCAAAACCTTATTTAATCCTTATGGTTTGAATCCGGAAGGTGAGTGTTCAGGCCCAGATAAAGGCGACCTTCAATCCGTAAAATTTGAGGCCGATATCGGTTCTTGGATTATGCCGTTTGTGATGGCAGCCATTAATACACGTGTTGTGCGACGGTCTCATGCTTTATCTGGTTATCCATACGGCAAAGATTTTCAGTATGAAGAAGCGATGGTGAGCGGCAAAGGCTTTATAGGGCGTTTGAAAGGGTATGTTGGCTTGGTTGCACTGGCTGCGATTATGGCGGGTAAGCCAGATTCGTTTTACAAAAAAGTCCTTAATCGATTTTTTCCAAAACCCGGTGAAGGCCCAAGCAAAGCAGAGCGAGAAGCGGGTTTCTATAAGTTTATTGTCGTCGGTGTGTTTCGTGATGGTGAAATTATGACAGCTGAAGTAACAGGTGATCGTGACCCTGGTTATGGCTCAACTTCTAAAATGTTAGGTGAGAGTGCGGCATGTTTAGCCTTGGATAAAGCAAAGACACCTAAGGTAAGTGGAGTGTTAACGCCTTCTGTTGCAATGGGAGATGCTTTGTTAACACGCTTGGAAAGTCATGCTGGTTTGAGGTTTACGGTTAATTGATTACTTGAATGAGCGTGGCAATTAGCGCTCCCTGAACTCGTCGAAGGGTCTTGAGGGTAAACTCAGCGCTACAATCGGGCACATTTCGACAGGCTCAATGAGCAGAAGTTGAGTTTGCTAAATCAGAACTCGAGCTGATCAACTAAATCAGGGTTAGAAATAAAGGGGTTTTCATTTCCCTGTATCTCTTTAATTTTTCTATTTTTTTCTATTTCTTCTTTGCTGGGCGGGTCTTCTTTAGACCATGTTTTTAAAAATAAAGAGCTGCTATTCAAAGGTAGGTTATATTGTTTATGCATGTAAAAGTGTATTCGAGCAACATCGCCTTTCACTGTGTCGGGTGGCTCAATAATGTGGTATCTTTTTTTGATATTACATTCATTTTTATCGATTGAGGTATCCAAATTTCCAAAGATGGAGTCTTTTAGTTTGAAATGGTAAATTGATTCGACAGGCACCATGTTGTGAAGGTCAGATAATATCTTTTGATAGTGTTGATTAGATCGAAGACACGAACGTTCACTTCTGCATTCTAAAGTCTTACTTATCCATGTCGTTGGGTATATATGGCTAACGGTTAAAATAGGGGAGTGTTTACTGAAATAGGTTTCGCAATAAAACGTGTTGCCGCCATTCGGGTATACGCTTGTCCAAAAACCTTCATCTATAATTTGCTTGTAGTCAGCATGACTTGCCATTGAATATGCTACAAATAGGCCTAGCGCTACTCTACAAACAGGGCGTTGTATATGCTTGCGGCATAGTATTTTAAATGCGTAGTAAGCAGGATTAAACATAGGGTCACCTCTGTCATATTTGTCAGCGGCAGTTAGATATTTTAAATTTACGCTGTAATTTGACCCTAGCATAGATTGCCGGTTGTTCAATTTTTAATCTGCTATTTACCTATAAAAAATACAAATCAAAAAAATATTTAACATATTGTTTCTGTTAGAAAAATAAAAGAAATAAAATAGAACTCAACTAACTGTCGAAGTGCTGGTTTTGAGTGAGTAAGTCGCTATTTACTTTGATATTCATTATAGGGAAGTGTGATGCCCGTGATACCAAACGCAATATCAGTAATAATATCCCAAGGGTTAATGCCTTTTTGCACACCTTTGATTAAATCATCAACCAATTTACATTGATCTAAAAGCTGTTGAATACGAGTAAGGCTTAGCCTTCGAGCGGTTTGGCTTAACTGAGCTTGGCGTTTTTGGATGACGCGTTGCTCTTTAAAGACTGTTTGTATATTCAGTCCCTTTAAATTTGCTCTTACGAGAGCCGCTAAAAGTCTTAACTCTTTACTCATGGCCCATAACGCAATTGAAATTTCTAAACCTTCTAGTTTGAGGCTGCTAATTATTTTTGAGCATAGTTTAGCGTCCGCATTCAGACAGGCATCGGTTAAATTAAATATGTCATATTTAGACGAGTCAGAAACACTTTGTAAGACCTTATCCGTATTAATCATCTTGGTGTTATCGGGATAAAGTAGCTTTAATTTCTCTAGTTCTTGCTGGGCTGCTAATAGATTGCCCTCTAAGCGATCAGATAAAAGCTGAATTGCATCGGGCTCGATGTGTAAGCCCATTTTATTCGCGCGTTGGCTGAGCCACTGGGGCATTTCATTTAAAGATATCGGCCAAATTTGAATAATAGCCCCGACACGGTCTAGCTCAGAGCACCATTTTGTTTTAAGCGTACCAGCATCAACTTTGTTGGCGCTGATTAAAAGGATTTTGTCTTCTGGTAATGCTTTGCAATAGGCTTGAACAACTTTTCCACCGGGGGCGCCAGGCTTGGAACCGCCTAAACGAAGTTCTGTGAGAATCTTTTCTGAAAATAATGAAAGCGTATTAGATTCTTCAATCAATGATTGCCAATTAAATTTCCGATCAACTTCCAGTATTTTTCGCTCGTCAAAGCCATTTTTTTTGCAGGCAAGACGAATGTTATCGAGTGCTTCTTGGATCAATAAAGGCTCATCGCCTGTGACAAAATAAACGGGTAGTAAGCTTTTTTTCAGTTCGGCATCCAGTTGGTTGGCTCGAAGACGCATGACTTATTGATTCCCGGGTTGAGAGGGCGACAAGACTAGCGAGTCAGAACCGGATGACTTCAACCATTCGTCAGAATCTAAAATTGTAATTTGACGGACAATTTCTTCAGCAAGTTGCTTGCTGAGTTGTAATTGTAACTCATCACGTTCGCGCTCTTTTGCGAGCAATGCTGAGGAATCATGTCTGTAGCTATTCTTGATATCCACCGTTTGCTCATGTTTTATCGCATTATCAGTGGTAGATGTGATCGAATAAGAAACTTCTGAGATAAGGTCCAGTTCAGCAGCCGAAGCATTAGGCTGAAGAGATAATACACGTGAATTTTGAATCATTGAGCTAATGGTTAATTGTAAAGGGGCATTATCAGTAATGAGTATGCCGTTCAATAAGAGTGTTTGTTTTAAATGATGACACAACTCCCAGGAACTGGTGTTGGGGCAGTCTAATGATAACTCTTTAATAGATGAGACGCTTTCTGCATAAGACCTTAAATGAAAACCACAGGCAGACAAAGAGAGTATGCTTATAGATAGTAAACATAAGGTGAGAAAATTAACTGAGCCTGCATTGAGTAAGCGCAGGTTCAGTTTTGGTTTTGAAATTTGCTTAATTCGCAACAATATTCACCAACTTTCCAGGCACAACGATAACTTTACGAATGGTGTTGTCAGCAATAAAACGTTGGACATTGTCGTCAGCCAGTGCCGCTTTTTCCATACTTGCTTTATCAACATCGGCCGGCATTTCAATTTTCGAACGCACTTTCCCATTCACTTGAAGGACAATTTCTTGCGAACTTTTCGTCAAAGCAGATGCATCCAACTTCGGCCATTCAGCTTGGATAACCGCACCATCATGGCCTAATGCAGACCACAATGTATGACTGATATGAGGTGTGATTGGTGCGAGTAATAATACTGCCGTTTCAAGTGCTTCTTGCATGACAGCAAGATCTTGAGCTTCCGCTTTAGTATATTTAGCCACGGAGTTCATTAGTTCCATCACTGCGGCGATAGCTGTGTTAAAGGTCAAGCGTCGACTCACGTCATCACTGACTTTCCGGATCGTCTCATGAGTCTTGCGTCTTAAATCTTTTTGTTCTTTATTTAGCGTATTAAGATCAAGGGCTGGGCTCTTACCATGTTTAGTATGTGAGTAAACAGCTTTCCAGACTCTTTTCAAAAAACGATGTGAGCCTTCAACCGCGCTATCTGACCATTCAAGAGATTGCTCTGGCGGTGCTGCAAACATAATGAATAAACGAACGGTATCAGCGCCGTACTGATCAATCGTGGTTTGCGGATCGACTCCATTATTTTTCGATTTAGACATTTTGCTCATACCAGAACTAAAGGCTTGCTCACCATTTAGTTTGGATAAAATACGAGTGATTTTGCCTTTATCATCGGCTTCAATGTCTACATTGGCAGGTGAGATCCAGGTTTTTCCACCATTTTCATCTTCTTGATAAAAACTTTCTGCTAATACCATGCCTTGACATAAAAGGCGCTTGAACGGTTCATCACAGTCAACTAAGCCAACATCTCTTAATAATTTATGGAAGAACCGGGCATATAAGAGGTGAAGAATGGCATGTTCGATACCGCCAATATATTGGTCAACCGGCAGCCAATAATTCGCTGCTTTAGGGTCAAGCATTTGATCCTTAGATTGCGGTGAGCAATAACGAGCATAATACCAAGAAGACTCCATAAAGGTATCGAAGGTATCTGTTTCACGTAAAGCTGACTGGCCCTTGTGTGTTGTTTTCGCCCATTCAGGATTGCTTTTTATCGGTGATGTGACGCCGTTCAGTGTGACATCTTCAGGCAAAATAACCGGTAACTCGTCAAGAGGCGCAGGTGTTTCGGTACCATCTTCAAGCGTTATCATCGGGATCGGTGCACCCCAGTAACGCTGGCGAGAAACACCCCAGTCGCGAAGGCGGTAATTAATACGCTTGCGGCCAGTACCTAGTTTTTCAAATTTTGTGATGATGGCATCAAATGCTTCTTCAGAACTTAAACCCGTAAACTCACCCGAGGTGATTAGTACACCTTTTTCGGTAAAAGCCGCATCTTGGATGTCGATATCCTGTGCATCGTTAGGTGCAATAACCTGTTTGATAGGGAGCCCGAAAGACTTGGCAAAACCATGATCCCTTTCATCGTGAGCAGGCACAGACATAACCGCGCCAGAACCATAATCCATCAATACGAAGTTAGCCGTCCAAACGGGTACTTCTTCGCCTGTTAGTGGGTGAATTGCGGTAACACCCGTCGCCACACCTTTCTTTTCCATGGTGGCCATATCTGCTTCGGCAACTTTGTTGTTTTTGCATTCGTTGATAAATGCGTTTACTTCAGAATTATGTTCAGCGGCTTCTAAAGCAAGAGGATGTTGTGCGGCAACAGCAACATAAGTAACACCCATAATGGTATCTGGTCGGGTTGTATAAACACTTAAGGTGTCATCACGACCTTTTAAATCGAACGAAAACTCCAGGCCTTCAGAGCGACCAATCCAGTTACGCTGCATGGTTTTGACTTGTTCTGGCCATTCGTCAAGCTGGTCTAAATCTTCAAGCAATTCGTCAGCGTAATCAGTTATTTTGATAAACCACTGAGGGATTTCTTTACGCTCAACCAACGCGCCTGAACGCCAGCCGCGGCCATCGACTACTTGCTCATTCGCTAAGACGGTTTGGTCAACCGGGTCCCAGTTAACAGTAGAGTTCTTTTTGTATACCAGGCCTTTTTCATACAGTTTGGTGAAAAACCACTGTTCCCATTTGTAGTAATCGGGTTTACACGTCGCAATTTCACGATTCCAATCATAACCAAAACCTAACTGGTTTAACTGGTTTTTCATATAATCAATGTTTTCGTAGGTCCACTTAGCGGGGGCAACTTTATTTTGTATGGCCGCATTTTCTGCAGGCAGGCCAAACGCATCCCAGCCCATCGGTTGCATGACGTTTTTACCCTGCATGCGGTGGTAGCGGGAAACAACATCACCTATCGTGTAATTTCTAACATGGCCCATGTGAAGCTTGCCACTAGGGTAAGGGAACATTGAAAGACAGTAATATTTTTCTTTAGACGCATCTTCTGTAACAGCAAAACTATTATTGGATTGCCAAAACTCACGGGCTAACTTTTCGATAGCAGCGGGTTGATAGTCTTCAGAAATTGATTGTGTTGACGGTGAATTTTCTTCTTGCATAAGTGTCTTCAATTTTACCCGATTGTTTAATAGGTTTGCTTTTGATCCGAAATAAAAGTGTAAGCGCGCAGCATCGCGTATTAAAATTAGGGATTACAACAAAAAATTTAGGGCAAATATTCTAGCCCAGTTTTCGCTCCGAAGGTACTCTTTCGCTTAACTAATCCTTTTATTTATTATGTTGGTTTTCGGTTAGTTAAAGGCTTTTGTGATGCCTTAGTCTTTGCATGGCAAAAAAGACAACACCCAAAAGAGATAACAGACCAATAGGAAACGAACCGTATTTCATAAAAGGAGTGTCGCCTTCGAATAAAGATACCTTTGAATGCAGGGTGGTTTGCACAAACTGTTCACTTTGATCAATAATTTTACCTTGTTGATCGATAACAGCGCTAATGCCATTGTTGGTGCTTCTGATCATATATCGACCATTTTCAGCCGCGCGCATTTGTGCCATTTCCAAGTGCTGTAAAGGTCCGATGGATTCGCCAAACCAGCTGTCATTGCTAATGGTCAAGAGTAACTCACTACCTTTGGCGTTGTGTCGAACAAAGTCTGGATAAACCACCTCATAACAGATGAAGGGAGAGATGTTGTAGTCGAATGACCTTAGTGGGTTTTGTTCACTGGTGCCGGTTCTGAAATCTGACATGGGCAGGTCAAAAAAAGCGATCAGACCTCTTAATATATCTTGCAACGGAACGTATTCACCAAAAGGCACTAGCTTTTGTTTATGATAAATTCCGTCACCTTGGCCAATGCTGATAATACTGTTGTGCAAAATTTGTCTATTTGTTGTTTGGTCAATTTTTCTGAATGGAATGCCGCTGATGATAGTGCTGTTGTGTTCCTGCGCTTCTTTACCTATTTTATCTAAAAATGGTTGAGCTCTATCATATAAGAAGGGCACCGCGGTCTCAGGCCATACGATAATATCACTGCTCCATGCGTCAGCCGTCATTTCCTCTAACAGCTTAATGGTTTTAGGGCGTTGGGAAGGTGTCCATTTTTCTTCCTGTGGAATATTTGTTTGAAGGAGCGCGACGCTCAGCTGTTTATCAAGTGCTGAGGTCCATTCAATTTTATTGAGAGTTGGGCCACTCAGCCAAAAACTTGTGGTTAAGATAATAAAGGCGACTTTAAATGCCGTTTTTTTAGGGTGGTAGCGAGACCGATATTGTCGTTTAA
>CAXBDA010000089.1:0-10578 GCA_963974595.1 uncultured Oleiphilus sp.
TTCGTTTAACGTCTTCGGGAGGTATTTCCTGAAAATCTGATATTTTCTGCATAAGGTCTTTAAATTCAGCAGAATCCCAGCCTAATAAAGATGCTCGGCTAATTTCATTTCCCAGATGAATAGCTTGAACATTTTTAGCTAACTCATCTGAGTTTTGACTAGAAATAACATCCATTATCAAACCCTGCATCCGCCATTGTTTCATAAGTGTTTTTGATAGCCGCGTGATGCTAACCCCTAAATATTTTTCAGCAGCACGGTCTTTCTCCTGACCTGTTGAGTGAGCTTCTAAATCATCGCTCAACAACTTAACCTCGGCCTCCTGCACTCCCAACACTAATAGTTCAGCTAAATGGCTCAGTAAACAGGCAACAAATACCTCTTCCTGCTGACTCGGTTTCATTTTAAAGCAGAGCGCCTTTGCTTGGCTTGCAGCATGCAGAGAACTTGCTAAGGTTGACAAAAGCAACGGTGAGCTTTTTTCCTTAAGAACAGCCTCTAAAACCTTAATTGATAAACAAAGTGACCTGATATGTTTAAAACCAATATTGATGACAGCGCGACTAACGGTTGTCACAGGTGCATTATTTGGATTAAAAGTGACCGAATTAGCGACACGAATAATATTTGCAGTCAGGTGCACATCTTTAAGGATGATATTTGCTAATTGCTCACCAGAAGAATCATCCGAACCCGTTACACGATCCAATTCGCTCAGTAAAGTCGATAATACTGCGGCTTCATTATCTTCAAGAAGACGCATCCAACCGTGTAATCCCTTCATTCTTAAACCTCTTTTTTATCATTATTTTTAGTCTAGCAAGGCTTAGCGGTATGTAAAAAAAAAGGGGCAACAAAGCCCCTTTTTATACTATTTTAGTCAATATTCTACCAACCAGCTTTCTCTTTTAGTGCTGAGCCAATATCTGCCAAGGATCTAACAGTTTTGACACCCGCCGCTTCCAGTGCTGCAAACTTCTCATCCGCTGTACCTTTACCGCCTGCGATAATTGCACCTGCATGCCCCATCCGTTTACCAGCTGGCGCTGTGACACCAGCAATGTAAGAAACAACGGGCTTAGTAACATTGGCTTTAATGAAATCGGCTGCTTCTTCTTCAGCTGTTCCACCAATTTCACCAATCATCACAATAGCTTCTGTTTGAGGATCATCCTGGAACATTTTTAATACGTCAATGAAGCTAGTACCCGGAATAGGATCACCACCAATACCAACACAAGTGGATTGACCAAAACCTGCATCAGTCGTTTGCTTAACAGCTTCGTAGGTTAGTGTGCCTGAACGGGATACGATACCGACTTTACCTGGCAAATGGATATGGCCAGGCATAATACCAATTTTCGTTTCACCAGGCGTGATCACACCAGGACAGTTTGGTCCAACCATACGCACGCCAGTTTGATCGAGCTTGACTTTCACATCGACCATATCAAGTGTGGGGATACCTTCTGTAATCGTTACGATTAACTCAATACCCGCATCAATCGCTTCTAAAATTGCATCTTTACAAAAAGGCGCTGGCACATAAATAACACTGGCAGTTGCACCAGTCGCTTCTACAGCTTCTCTAACGGTGTTAAATACGGGCAAACCTAAATGAATTGTGCCACCCTTACCCGGACTTACACCACCCACCATTTGCGTTCCGTAGGCAATAGCTTGTTCTGAATGAAATGTTCCTTGTCCACCAGTGAAACCCTGGCAAATCACTTTGGTATCTTTATTAATTAATACAGACATTATTTGCCCTCCGCAGCGTTAACAACTTGTTGAGCGGCATCTGTTAATGATGTTGCTGCAATGATGTCTAGATCTGATTTCGCTAAAACTTCGCGCCCTAAATCCGCATTAGTACCTTCTAAGCGAACAACGACTGGTACTTTCACACCAACTTCTTTAACGGCACCGATGATACCTTCAGCGATCATGTCACAACGTACGATACCGCCAAATATGTTGACGAGTACGGCTTTAACATTGTCATCTGATAAAATAATTTTAAATGCTTCGGCAACACGTTCTTTTGTTGCGCCACCACCAACATCTAAGAAATTAGCGGGTTTTCCACCATGCAGATTGACGATATCCATAGTACCCATTGCAAGACCAGCACCATTAACCATACAGCCTACATTGCCATCTAGAGCGACATAATTGAGCTCCCATTTAGCTGCGTCTGCTTCTCGCTCATCTTCTTGAGAGGGGTCATGCATTTCACGGATCTTAGGCTGACGATATAACGCATTGCCATCGACACCAATTTTTCCATCCAAACAATGAATATTACCTTCATCCGTAATCACAAGAGGGTTAATTTCCAAGAGCGCAAAGTCATGGTCGTTAAACATATTGGCTAAACCCATGAAGACTTTAACAAACTGTTTAATCTGCTCACCTTTCAAGCCTAGTTTAAAGGCTAGCTCACGACCTTGATAAGGCTGAGGGCCAACCAAAGGGTCAATCGCAGCTTTATGAATAAGTTCTGGTGTTTCTTCTGCAACGGTTTCTATTTCTACACCGCCTTCAGTTGATGCCATAAAAACAACGCGCTGAGAGCCTCTATCAACGACAGCTCCCAAATAGAGCTCATTGGCAATATCCGTACAGCTTTCAACTAGAATTTTAGTGACAGGCTGACCATTTTCATCAGTTTGATAAGTCACCAGGTTTTTACCTAACCAGTTTGCAGCAAACGCTTTAATTTCTTCTTTAGATTTAACAAGTTTAACGCCGCCTGCTTTACCTCGACCACCTGCGTGAACCTGACACTTAACCACCCACATATCACCACCAATTTTATCGGCAGCAGCGGCGGCTTCCTCTGGTGTATCACAGGCATACCCTGTTGATACTGGCAAACCGTACTCGGCAAAAAGTTGTTTTGCCTGATACTCATGTAAATTCATAGCTTATTCCATCATGTTAGTAATTAATTGACGACTCAAGTAAGTTGTCAAACTTATTAAAATCATCCTAATTTGTTAACCAAACAAGGCTAACTTTCTCGCCTTTCCTTAAATTGGACTGTTCAAAAACAACCCTGCGCTTGAATGCAAGATAATTAGCGCTTCTTCTTATTTGCAATATGAATTGCGTGCCCACTCACTGACAATGCAGCTTCATGAACCGTTTCAGATAATGTAGGGTGAGCAAATACAGTAAGACCAAGATCTTCAGCACTGGAACCAAATTCCATCGCAATAACGGCTTGGGCAATCAGTTCAGAGGCATTTGGGCCAATAATATGCACACCCAGAATGCGATCAGTTTTTGCATCTGCCAGAATTTTTACAAAGCCTGTAGTGCAGTTAGCCGCCATGGCTCGACCACTTGCTGCAAACGGACAAACACCCACGTTGTATTCAATACCATCTGCTTTGAGCTGTTCTTCAGCTTTGCCTACATTAGCAATTTCTGGGTGTGTATAAATAACCCCAGGTATCGTGTCGTAGTTCACTTCAGTTTTTTGGCCAGCAATACGATCTGCGACCATAATTCCCTCTTCAGAGCCTTTATGCGCTAGCATTGGCCCTCTAACAACATCACCCACGGCGTAGACACCAGGCACACCGGTATTACAGTGATCATCAACAAAGATAAAACCACGCTCATCAAGATTCACACCACAGTCTGCAGATAAAAGCCCATCGGTTACTGGGCTTCTGCCAACCGCAACAATTAACTTATCTACTTTAAGCTCTTGCGTACCTTTTGTATCTTCGTAGCTAACGTTGACTAAGCCGCGTTTGATATCTGTACCACTGACACGCGCTTTAAGTTTTATATCTAAACCTTGTTTTTTGAATTGCTTCAGCGCTTCTTTGGCGACTTGCTGATCTGTGGTACTTAAAAAAGTATCCTGAGCTTCTAGCACAGTAACTTCCGAACCCAGGCGAGCCCAAACACTACCCAACTCAAGACCAATAACACCGGCACCAATAACACCTAAACGCTTTGGCACTTCATCAAAATCTAAAGCCCCTGTAGAGTCAACGATGTAACCGTCAGCTAAGGGTGCTGGTGGTATTTCAACAGGTTTAGAGCCGGTTGCAATAATGACATGTTCGGCATCATACACAGTGACTGCGTCTTTATTATCAGTTACTTCAACTTGCTTGCCAGCAAGTAAGCGACCTTTACCTTGTATTGACGTGACGCCATTCGCTTTAAATAGAGATGCTATGCCGCCGGTCAGATTCTTAACGATGGTGTTTTTTCGATCCATCATTTTAGAAACATCCATTTCTAAATTGTCTAAACCGATGCCATGAACATTAAATTCATGTTTTGCATCTTCATATTTATGGGAAGACTCAAGAAGCGCTTTTGAAGGAATACACCCTACATTCAGGCATGTGCCACCCAAAACTTGCTTACCGGTATCGGAAGTCCACAATTCAATACATGCTGTATTTAAACCAAGTTGTGCACACCGAATAGCAGCAACATACCCTGCAGGACCAGCCCCAATTACAATGACATCATACTTATTTGACATTTAACGTTTAGCTCCAAAATAAGGTTTAAATTTCTAGAAGAATTCTTGCTGGATCTTCAATCATTTCTTTAATAGTAACGAGGAATTGCACAGCTTCTTTTCCATCAATCATTCTATGGTCGTAAGAAAGTGCTAAATACATCATTGGCAATATAAGCACTTGGCCATTGACCGCCATCGGGCGCTCTTGTATTTTATGCATCCCCAATATTGCTGTTTGAGGTGGGTTTAAGATAGGTGTCGACATTAATGAACCAAATACACCCCCGTTAGAGATCGTAAATGTACCACCGGTCATTTCTTCAATAGAAAGTTTTCCTGCTTGAGCTTTAGCACCGAACGATTTAATAGAGCGTTCTACCGTGGCTAAGCTCATGGTGTCCGCATCTCTGAGCACCGGTACGACAAGCCCTTTTTCACTCGATACAGCCACGCCAATATCTTGATATCCATGGTAGACAATTTCATCACCATCGATAGAAGCGTTAACGGCAGGGAAACGTTTCAATGCTTCTGCTGAGGCTTTAACAAACAAAGACATAAAGCCAAGTTTTGTGCCATCATGCTTTTTCTCAAATAACTCTTTATATTGCTTTCGAAGCTCCATCAATGGTTTCATGTTAACTTCGTTGAACGTTGTTAACATCGCTGTATTCTGACTTGCATCCAACAAACGCCTTGCAATACTTGCTCGCAACCGCGTCATTGGCACCCGTTTTTCAGCCCTGACGCCGGAAGGTGCATCAATGGGAGCAACAGGAGTATTTGCAACTGGTGACAGCTTAGCTTGCATTGCTGGTTTTGCTTGAGGTGCAGATAAATGGTTAACGACATCCTCTTTAGTCAAACGACCATCTTTACCAGTAGCATTAACATCTGCTGCATTTAAGTTATTTTCTTCTACAAGCTTTTTAGCAGCAGGGCTCATGATAATATCGTTTACTGGTGTTTCCTTTGGCTCAGAGCTTGATGCTACCGGTGCCTCTGCCTTAGTGGATACACTTGCTGCCCCACCCTCGACAAATTTACCGATCACTTCACTACTTAAAACAATATCACCTTCTTGTTTCAAAATAGATTCGATAACACCGTCCGCAGGCGCGACAACTTCGAGCACAACTTTATCTGTCTCAATATCAACGATAAGTTCGTCACGAGATACCGCTTCACCAGGTTGCTTATGCCATGTGGCTATTGTTCCATCCGCTACTGACTCAGGGAAGGTTGGGGCTTTAATTTCTGTAGACATTTCCAATCCTTATTTAATCTTTTTAACAGTAAATGCCTTGTTAACAAGTGCATTTTGTTCTTCAACATGAACCGAAATATAACCTGCAGCTGGCGCAGCGGAGCTTTTTCGACCTGCATATCTTAGGTAGATCTTTTCATCAACTTGCTTGGTTACTCGACGCATTCTGTGCTGGGTCGAGTACCATGCACCCTGATTTTGGGGTTCTTCTTGACACCATACAACATCTTCAATTTTAGGATAATTCATCAAAACTTCTTTCAAATCATCACTTGGGAACGGGTATAACTGCTCTATCCTGATAACGGCAGTATCTTGCACTTCATTTTTCTGCTGATAATCAAGCAAGTCATAATAAACCTTACCGCTGCACATAATGACGCGTTTAACTTTTTTAGGCTCGGCAATTAAATTGTCATTAATTACTGTCTGGAAAGAACCTTCACTCAGATCCTCGAGCGAGGAAATTGCTTCTTTGTGTCTTAACAAGCTTTTCGGTGTTATCGCGATCAAAGGCTTTCTTAGAGGACGTTTTACCTGTCTTCTTAGCATATGAAAGATTTGAGCTGGCGTCGTCGGAACACAAACTTGTATATTATGCTCAGCACAAAGCTGGAGATATCGTTCAATTCTTGCTGACGAGTGCTCTGGCCCCTGCCCCTCATAGCCATGAGGTAACAACATTGTTAAACCACACAAGCGTCCCCACTTATGTTCACCACTGGTAATAAACTGGTCGATAACGACTTGAGCACCATTTGCAAAATCACCAAACTGGGCTTCCCAAATAACTAAAGTATTAGGATTTGTTGTTGCGTAGCCATATTCAAATGCCAGAACTGCTTCTTCCGAAAGAAAAGAGTCAAAAATTTCAAATTTGGCCTGCTCTTCCTTAACATGCTGCAAAGGAATATAAGTAGATGCATCAGACTGGTTATGAAGAACCACGTGTCTATGCGAAAATGTGCCTCTACCGACATCTTGACCTGATATACGAATTGCATGACCTTCATTAATCAGGGAAGCATATGCCATCACTTCACCATACCCCCAATTGAGGGGCATCGCACCTTGCGTCATCTTACTTCGATCTTCCAATATTTTCTGAACCTGACGCTGTATCGGGAAACCTTCAGGTGTATTACTCAGTTTTTTACCAACACGCTGAAGTGTTTTAAGGTTCACTGCAGTCTTGGCTTTCGCTGTCCATTCGTGCCCGATGAAGGGTGTCCAATCAACATACATAGATTTATTTGGCTCAAGAACCAAACTTTTTGTCACATGGTCGCCATTATCCAAAGCATTACGATAATCATCTTCTAACTTCTTGGACTGCTCGGCTGTGATAATATTTTCGTTTAGAAGACGCTCTGCATAAATCGTTTTGGTGGTTTTAATATCTTTAATGACTTTATACATTAAAGGCTGCGTACCCGAAGGCTCATCCGCTTCGTTATGACCTCTACGCCGATAACAGAAAAGATCAATAACCACGTCTTTCTTAAATTGATTTCTAAAATCAATGGCTACCTGAGTGGCAAACAAAACGGCTTCTGGATCATCCCCATTAACATGCAAGATCGGTGCTTCGATCATTTTTGCAACATCAGTCGCATATTCTGTCGAGCGGGTATCTTCACGCTTATTGGTTGTAAAGCCAACTTGGTTGTTGATAATAATGTGGATAGAACCACCCGTTCCATATGCCCTTGTTTGTGACATTTGGAAAGTTTCCATCACAACACCCTGACCAGAAAATGCTGAGTCACCATGCATAATAATTGGAACGACGGACTCGCCTTTAAGGTCTGCCCTTCGCACCTGTCTGGCACGAACTGAGCCTTCGACAACAGGCGCTACGATTTCCAGATGGGAAGGATTGAATGATAAGGCTAAATGCACTTCACCACCCGGTGTCATCACATTAGATGAGAATCCTTGATGATATTTAACGTCTCCCGAACCCATTGATGTCAATTTCTTACCATCAAATTCATCAAACAAGTCTTTTGGATTTTTACCCAAGGTGTTGACAAGAACGTTCAAACGACCTCTATGAGCCATACCAATCACGATTTCTTTTGCACCAAAACCACCGGCACGCTGGATGAGCTCATCCATTAAAGGGATTAAGCTTTCTGCACCTTCAAGACCAAAACGCTTAGTACCTGGGTAGCGTGAACCTAAATATTTTTCAAGACCTTCTGCGGCAGTTAACCTTTCCAATAAATGATAGCGTGTTTCAAATTCATAGTTCGGCTTGCCTTTAACCGATTCGATACGATCCTGAAACCAACTACGAATAGACGTATCGACAATATGCATGTATTCAGCACCAAGAGAGGAGCAATACGTGCTTTGAAGCCCTTCGATAATATGCTTTAAGGTCAGCTGATCTGATCCAAACGCTAAGTTAGCCGTTTGAAATTCAGTATCCAGATCAGCTTCACTTAAGCCATGGTATTCTAATTCTAAATCAGGAACATCTACTCTTTCCATTAAACCTAAAGGGTCTAGCTTGGCAGACTGATGCCCTCTAATTCGATAGGCATTAATTAGCTGAAGAACCTTTACCTGCTTCTTCTCATGCTCAGAAGTAGCGCCAGCGGGAGTAGCTAGATTTTGGTTTATGAGTTTATTTTTGGAAAGATGAAGAAATTGTTCACGAATCGTGGAATGAGGGATATCTTTTTTATCGTGACCATTGACTCGCGGAAGTTGGTCAAAATAACTACGCCATTCTTCTGAGACACCATTAGGGTCAGTAAGGTATGTGTCGTAGAGTTGTTCAACATAAACTAGATTACCGCCGGACAAATGAGATGTCCGCCAGAGTTGTTCCATGATGCTTTCTTGCATTAAAAGCTCGCCTTAGTTAGCAGTAAATGCGAATACTAGGCACTATCTTTTAGGCACTCATGCGGTCAATGAGCAATTCAGGGACAAAGTTCGGCCTATATCCTTCCAAACTGCCCTAAAAAATATGGATGACTGCTGCCTCAAAGATAATACAGGTGTTACCCGCTTTTCCCAGTGGTTATTTTCTCAGCTAACGATTGAAAAAAGCTTTTTGAGCCATTCCTCTCGTTTCCTAAGTTTTTAGATAAACATGACATATTATGTTCATCTAAAAGGATTCATCACTTGATTATAGACACGATTTAAAAAAATGCTTAACAGCACAGTTTGAAATCGTGTCATTTTCTTACAGGCTAATAAATTTGAACAATTATCCTGCAAGAAGTACTCACATTAAGTTGAGCGTTGTAATAACATATTTCTAATATGACCTATCGCTCGAGTAGGGTTTAATCCTTTAGGGCAAACACTGACACAGTTCATGATACCACGGCAGCGAAAAACGCTAAATGGATCATCTAACTCAGCCAAACGCTCTGAAGTAGCGGTGTCCCTTGAGTCTGCTAAAAATCTGTATGCCTGCAATAGACCAGACGGGCCGACAAACTTATCAGGATTCCACCAAAATGATGGGCAAGCAGTTGAACAACACGCACATAGAATACATTCATATAAACCATCTAGCTTTTCTCTATCAGCCGGCGTTTGCAATCTTTCAATCGCTGGCGCTGGCGTATCATTGATCAGATAAGGTTTAATTTTTTCATATTGTTTGTAGAACATCGACATATCTACAACCAAATCACGAATAACAGGCAAACCAGGTAAAGGCCGTATCACTAATTTATCTTTTTTAACCACATCAGATAACGGCGTAATACACGCCAAACCATTTTTACCATTCATATTCAAACCATCGGAACCACAAACACCTTCCCGACAAGAACGGCGATATGCTAACGATGGGTCTTTTACTTTTAACAAGTTTAGAACATCAAGCACCATTAAGTCTTGGCCTTCAGGAATATCCAATTGAACATCCTGCATATAAGGTGTTTGATCTTGCTCTGGATTATAGCGATATAGACTTACTAACATTTTGATATCTCTCCTTAGTAAGACCGAATTTTAGGTGGAAATGCTTCAACAGTCTTAGGCGAGAAATTAACATCACGCTTAGCAACACGCTTTTCATTTGGAAAGTATATGGAGTGTTTCAACCAATTTTCGTCATCACGCTCTGTGAAGTCATTTCGTGCGTGCGCACCACGACTTTCTTTACGCTCTTCGGCGGACACAGCCGTCGAATAGGCCACTTCAAAAAGATTATCCAATTCTAATGCTTCAATACGCGCAGTATTAAAGGCTGAACTCTTATCTTCCAAGTGAGTATTCTTTAAACGTTCGCCTATTTCATCGAGCATCTTAAGGCCTTTTTGCATACTCTCGCCTTCACGGAACACACCAAAATATAGCTGCATAGTGCTTTGTAAATCAGCACGAACTTGAGCAACACTTTCACCTTTAGTCGAGTTATTAAGTCTATCCAAACGCTTCAAAGCAGACTCGATATCAGCTTCTGTCGCATCATCAGAAGAAAAGCCATCGCGTAATGATTTCTCTATTTGAATACCGGCAGCTCGCCCAAACACCACCAAATCCAAGAGCGAGTTACCGCCCAGACGGTTAGCACCATGAACAGAGACGCAGGCAGCTTCACCACAAGCATATAAACCTTCAATAATCTGATCCTGACCATTAGCATCTTGCGTCAGAGCCTGACCACCAATATTGGTAGGAATACCACCCATCATATAATGACAAGTTGGTACAACTGGCACGGGCGCCTTAACAGGATCAACATGAGCAAATGTTTTAGATAGTTCACAAATACCCGGTAGCCTTAGATTCAGAGTTTCTTCACCTAAATGATCCAGCTTTAGGAGTACAT
>CAXBDA010000090.1:0-10465 GCA_963974595.1 uncultured Oleiphilus sp.
TATAACTTTTTACAAAGCTACCCAGCCCCGCCTCTTGTGGTGGGTAGTCAAATGACGTGGGATGGCGGCGACGGCGGCTGGTTACGACGCTGTTCAAATTCGAATAGCCAAGTCAGTATTAAGATAGAAGAAGACTGGGCAGCCGATACAGATAACGCCCATACCACTGAAAGAGCAGGATTCCTAGCCTTTTCAGAAGCCTTCCATGCCGATTTTTCATTAGTCGCTAACTATCAACTTGAAGGGCCATTTTGGGATGGTACAAGCAGTGAAATTATTGATAGTAGCAACAGTGGGCTCAACGGACGATCTGTTGGTAACGCCACTGCCTTCCCGGCAAAAGTTTGTAATGGCGCATTATTTGACGGCACAGGCGATTATATTGAAGTAGCTGATAACCCTATTTTAGATATCAGCGATGAACTCACTGTGATGGCGTGGGTAAAGCCAAGCGCTTTCCCTGCTTCAGATTTAATGACCATTGTCTCAAAAGACACTAACTTTGAGTTTCATATTGATCCAGCAGGAAAAATTCTTTGGTGGTGGAATTCTAGCACTGGGGCTAGCAGGAGCTTCACTTCAAATAACACAAACCTAAGTTTAGGTAACTGGCATCATGTGGCTATCACTTACTCTAAGTCCCAAGCTAGCCAGAAAATATTTATTGATGGCATCGAAACAAATAGCCAAAGTTACGCCAATGAATCACTTATTAATAATAATCTGCCTTTATACATAGGCACCGATGACAACTACCGCAGCAGGGATTTTAATGGCAGCATTGATGAAGTAAAAATTTTTAAACGTGCTCTCGCTATTAACGCCATTCAAAAGTATGCCGCTGAAACACGTCCTTGCGCTTCCTGCATTTTGAAACGTTTCGATATAACACAACCAACTTATGCTTTGGCTTGCCCTGATAGCCGTGCTGAAATTGATATCACAGCAAGATGCATCGATGGCAGTGTGAAAGAAGATTATACAGGTACGATTGACCTTAGTGGGCCAAGTGGCAGTTCTTTTTTCGATAGCAATGTGGGAGGTAATGCCATTTCATCATTAAGTTATTCATTTTCAAATAAAGGCAATAAAAAGGCGTATCTCTATTTTAATAATGAAGCGACTGACATAAAAGTCACAGCAACTGACACTGCTGCTTCAGTCACATCAACTACAAGCGATGATAAGGATACCGACTTCAAAGCCACTGGTTTTAAAGTAACTCAACAACCCTCTAGTTTTGTATGTGGTAAAAAAACCAATATGACAATGGTGGCTTATGGCAAAACAGATAATACCCCCGGTAAAAGCTGTGAAGTTCTGACAGGATTTACTGGTAACAAAACCATGAATGCTTGGTTCACAGCAACACTGGACAATAACAATACACCCAGTTCAAACACAACAATCACTCTTAATAACAAACAGATTACTGAGCAAAATAATGCAAATAACGACAACTTAACGCTAAATTTTACAAATGGGGAAAGTACATTTGATGTTAGCTATGACAATGCAGCCAAATTCATCGACCTTAATTTTAATCTTGATGACGCTCAGTATTCTCAAATGTCGGCGAGTACAAACGCATTTGTTGCGTATCCAGAGAATTTCTTAGTTGCAGCGTCATCAGGGACTACCAACATCAATGGCTCCACAACACATAAAGCCGGACAAGGGTTTAAGCTCGAAATAACAGCTCAATGCAAAGATGATATGGGTACGCTAACGACAGCAAGTCACTATAAACCAAACAATGATACAAGCAGTATCATGACCTACTTGCAACGAACCGGCCCAATAGATGGAAATTCAGTTGCTGGCGACATGTTCATCTCAATCGGCAAAAAATTAAAAAGCAAACAAGGTGCACCTATACCCGCCTCTTGGGAAGCCTCGGGTTTGGGGTCGAGTGATTTCAATAATGGTGTTTATGGCTATACAGATGCAAGCTACTCTGAAGTGGGTTCAACGCGTTTATATTTTAAAGATATAAATTATTTTGGTGAGGAAGTATCACAAAGTTCTAGCGATATAGGCCGTTTTATTCCAGATTACTTCAAGGTGACTATTAATTCCGGCAGCTTAGCCTCTTTCTGTAATATCGGCAGCACACCCGACTTTAGTTACATCGGTCAGCCCATTACTTACAATCAAGCACCCAGCCTTCTTATTCAAGCGATGAACACCAACAATATGATTACCCAAAACTATACTGAAGCGGGTTATTTAAAGATGACGCCGGAAAACAAATATATTAGCCGTGCCTTTCCCAACACTGATACAAATAACACTGGTACCGATGGTGTTAAACTAGCACTTAGCGTCTCAAATCAAACCCCTAGTTCCTTCACTTCAGCCAATGCAGGGCAAATCACCTACACCTTTAGGAGTGACGACACCTTTACATACACTAAAAATCCGGAATCTCGCGTACGCCCTTTCGATAGTGATATAGAAGTCGAAATAGACAAAATCGAAGATGGCGATGGTGTGACCTCTATTCCTGCAACTTTTGATATTACACCTTCAGCCATCGAACTGCGTTATGGCCGCTGGGTGATGGATAATGCCTTTGGCCCAGAAACAGAAAGCCTAACTATTCCGATGCGAACAGAATATTGGGCTGGTTCAAATTTTGCCACGAACGAGAGTGATCATTGCAGTACGTATAATGCAACAGATATGACCTTAAATCCGTCATTATCAGGCGGCTCTACATCTGCAAGCAAAAGTGGCACTTTGATCTCGGGAAAAGCGCCCTCTCCGCCTTTAGGCAATCAAATAAGCTTATCTGCTCCTGGGGCTTCAAATACAGGCACGGTCGATCTAGAATTTCAGGTAGAGTCATGGCTACAATATGACTGGGATAATGACCCTCTCACACCCGACACCAACCCGACTTCAACCGCCAGCTTTGGGCAATACAGAGGGCATGACAGAATTATCTATTGGCGTGAAATTAATGAGTAACAAACAATCCAAAACACCATCTTAAAAAACGGTTAGATGACTTTTTTAACACCTTCGGTAAACTAACGTTAAATATCAAAGGGCCAGCTTTTTCTTATGTCTATATTAAACTCTCTTATGAAACTCGAACGCCATTTTAGTCTATGGTTATTTATTTTTATCTTGGCCACAAGTTCCATGGCTGTTGCACTGTATTACCAATATGCCCTGGCTTGGGAACCCTGCGTTTTATGCATTCATGTCAGAATCATCATGCTTGGTTTAATGTTGTTATCCTTACTTATGATATTTTTATCAAAATTTAAAGTCATTAGATTAATGGGGTTTTTAATACAAAGTGTTTTAGCTGTTTTACTCTTCTTAAAATGCCGAGAGTTATACAGGGTTGAAGCAGGATTAGCAGACGCTGGCTGCATGTTTAGCGCAAATTTACCTGAATGGTTCAACTTAGAAGTATGGTGGCCTTCGGTCTTTGAAGTAAGAGCTGCGTGTGGGGATTCACCCGAGTTATTCTTCAATATTTCGATGGCAGAAGGCCTGTATATTGGCAGTGCAATTGCCATGGTGCTGGCTATTGCCTTAACCTTGTTATCATTTTTTTGTTTATCTAAGTCTCATCTAAAATAAATAACGCCCCTCAACCATCATTATATTTTTCAGCAATATCAAAGAATAAATGTTCGTTTGCCAAAAAAACATCTAACATGACCGGATCGAAGTGCAGCCCCTTACCTTCTTCCATTATTAACAAAGCCTTTTCATGTGAAAAGGCTTCTTTGTAACAACGTTTAGACAGTAAGGCATCATAAACATCGGCTATCGCCATTAACCGCGCAGATATAGGAATATCATTGCCACTCAGGCCTAAGGGATAACCAGAACCATCCCACTTTTCATGATGGTAATAAGCAATTTCTTCAGCATACTTTAAAAAGCTGGCCCCCTTGCCCTTTACAGATTCCCGAGCCTGCTTCAAGGCATCACCACCGAGTGTGGCATGGGTACGCATAATGTCCCATTCTTCGGCATTCAGTTTACCCGGTTTTAATAATATGCCATCGGGAATACCCACTTTCCCAACATCATGTAAGGGTGCCGTTTTAAAAATCGCCTCGATAGTGGCATCGTTGTCTAAGTCATTTTTATATTCAGGTAACTTTCGAATTAATTCTGCAAGGGCTTTGACGTAATATTGCGTCCGAATAATATGGCTGCCTGTTTCTTTATCACGGGTTTCTGCTAACGACGTTAAAGCATTTATAATAACATCCTGGGTATAGCTAATTTCTTCAGTCCGCTCTCTGACTCTCTCTTCTAAGATTTTATTTTGATTCGAAAGTTCAAGTTTGGCCCGACGTAGCGTCAACTGAGTTTCAATTCTGGCTTTTACGATAGCGGCAGAAATTGGTTTGGTAATATAATCAACCGCGCCTTTTTTTAACCCTTCGGCTTCATCACACTCCTGATTAAGCGCCGTCACAAAAATAACCGGAATATCACTCCATTCAGGCTGTTGGTTAATTTTTTCTAACACCTCTATTCCCGATACATCAGGCATATTTACGTCTAACAGTATTAAGTCTATGCTGGTGTAATCTTTTTCTAGCAGTGTCAGTGTCTGGCTACCATTAGTCGCCGCTTTCAGGTCGTAATCTTGCTTTAACACTTCCATTAACAAACGAATATTTGTTGGTTCATCATCAACAATTAAAATACAGTCCTTAGCCACCCATCGCCCCTTTTATGTTCTCTAAATTTCTACGTGTTTCAAGTCTAGACCAAATATTCGCAGAAACTAGTGTTTATATTCCCTTCAGGATTAGATAACTCAAGCAAAAAAAAGATCTCTCACTATACTTCATGGTAGCCGCTAAAAATCGTTTACCTATCAAGGAGTAAAAGGCTAATATTATGCAAAATAGCTTAAGTAAACTACTCGTCAAATTCTTTTTCATTCTTCAATTAATAATATTAAACACGACAGCCTTTGCTAATGAAAAACCGGTAAATATAAACCCGGAAACACCTGCCCAAGCCTTGGGGCAATATATGGAGTTTCTAGTAGATGTTCCGGGGGCCTTAACATTTGAAGCGATCCAACAAGAAGAAAATTGGCAACAAGTTGAGGGCGATAGCATTATTGGTGGGTTTACCGAATCAGTTTATTGGGTACGATTTACTGTTCAAAATACTCAAGAGCTAAATCAGAACTGGGTTCTCGAAGTCGATTACCCGATTATCGATTTTATTGAGTTATATCAACCTTCTGACACAGAGCAATACACAAAAACACTCGCGGGTGATAAATACCCTTTCCACCAAAGGCCTATTAAATATCATAATATTGTGTTTCCTATCAGCTCACCAGCAAACACCAAACAAACGTTCTACCTAAAATTCAAAACCGAAAGCTCGATGTATATTGCCCTGAATATGCTGCCTAAAAATACTTTTCCTGAGACGATGGATGAGAAGTTAATTGTTTTTGGTTCAATCTACGGCATCATTTTCCTGGCAACCATTTATTGTTTAATCAATGCGGTTTTCTTACGAGAGCGTATGTATCTGTTTATCGCGATTGGTATTTTTAGCTCACTGGGCTATTCCATGAGTCTCAATGGTTTTGCATTTCAGTACCTTTGGCCAAACAGCCTATGGCTACAAAGTATCGCCGTGCCCTTTTTTCTAAATATCTGTTTTGGGTTTGCGCTGTTTTATAGTCGTGAATTTCTCGACTTAAAAAAAATCACGCCTAGATTCGATAAAACACTCATTGTACTTTCAACATTTTGCTTATTAGTTGCGGTATTTTCTTTATTTATCAGTTACGGCACTGTCATTCGGATTAGTACTGTCTTTGCGATTATTATGTCTATCGCTGCCTTCATTGCCGGTGTCATTAGCTTCTTTAATGGTAATAAGTCTGCCCGGTATTATTTAATCGGTTGGATGGCGATTTTTATTGGCGCAGTCACGTTTGCACTGAAGTCTTTAGGTCTTATCCCGTCTAATTTATTTACCGTTTGGGGGCAAGAATTTGGCTTTGCTTGCATATCCATATTTTTAACATTAGCCCAATCAGACCATTTTTTCCAAGCAAAGAAGAAACATGAAGCTGAACAGACCTTCTCTCTCAATGCAATTAAGAACGCTGAAAAGAAATATCGTTCTTTATTTGAAAATGCTATGGAAGGTATTTTCCAAGTTGATCTGTCAGGCCGGTTAGCCAATGTGAATAAAGCCTTTGCCAAAATTGTTGGTTGTGATGATATCAACGAATTATTAACCCAGTCTCACCCTTCCTTTTCACTTAGCTGTTTGCCAGAAAGTGAGCAGGCAAGACTAAAAGCAATTCTTGATAGAGATAAGTCTTTAATCGGATTTGAAACCAATATAAAACTACCCTCTGATGAAATACGCTGGGTGTCAATTTCTATCCAGAAAATCCATAACAAACAAGGCATGGCAATGCATTATGAAGGTGCTATGGCCGACATTACAGAAACCAAAAAGCGTCAACAAGCTGAAAAACAACAACGTATGGCACAAGCATCAACAGAAGCTAAAAGCTTATTTCTGGCCAATATGAGCCATGAAATCCGTACCCCTATGAATGCCATTATCGGGTTTACAGATTTAGCATTAGGCCGAAATCAAGACCTGCAATTAAGCAATTACTTACAAAAAATCCGAATGGCGTCATCAAATCTATTGGGCATTATTAATGATATTTTAGACTTTTCAAAAATAGAAGCAGGCAAGCTTGAAATAGAACATACGCCATTCAGTTTAAAAGAAATACTTGGCAATCTCACCGATATTATCTCTGTTAATGTTGAGGCTAAAAATCTAGACCTTCACATTATTATCGATGAAGATATCCCAGACCAACTCATTGGTGACCCACTTCGTATAGGCCAAATTTTACTGAATCTCACCAATAATGCGATCAAGTTTACATCTGAAGGCCGTGTGACCGTTGAACTGGAACTGCTATCGATGAATAAACGAGATATGTCAGTCAACCTCACAGGCCGAATTATAGATACCGGAATAGGTATCTCGGCAGAAAAGCTTAAAACCTTATTTTCATCCTTTACCCAAGCTGATGACAGCACCACTCGCCGCTTTGGTGGAACAGGTTTAGGTTTAAGCATCTCTAAACAACTTATTGAGATGATGGGGGGTGAAGTTTTCGTCGAAAGTGAACCCGGCAAAGGTAGTACATTCTCCTTCACGCTCGCATGTAATTTACAAGACAGGCGCCAGCGTTCAAATCCGCATTTCACCTATCACCAACTACCTCTTAATGTCTTGGTGGTCGACGACCAGAAAGAGTCTAGAGAGCTGATCGAGAAGTGTTTGTCATCCTTAGGGCATCATGTAACTTGCGTAACCAACGCCCATGAAACCCTAAGCGAATTAAAAGACAAACAAGACCAGGGTTTACCCTACGATATGCTAATGGCCGACTGGTTAATGCCAGAAATTGATGGCATAAGTTGTTGTCAGATGATCAAAGATAACCCTGACATTACCAACCCGAGAATGATTCTAATCACCGGTTACGATCAACATGAAGCCAAAGAAAAGGTTGAGCAAGCCGGTATCGATGCCTATATGCTTAAACCTTTAAAAGTAACCGAGTTATCAAAAATCATTGAGAAAATATTCAAAGACAGACGCGTTAATCCAATAAATACATTACCGGCTTCGAGCGCATTTAACTTTAAAAATTTGAAGGTCTTATTAGTCGAAGATGTAAAAATGAATCAAGAACTCGCTATTGAAATACTCACCAAAAAAGATATTAACGTAACACTTGCTAATCATGGTGAAGAAGGGGTTAAGATCGCTCAAAAAGATGACTTTGATCTTGTGTTAATGGACATGCAGATGCCTGTCATGGATGGCTGCCAAGCAACAGAAGAGATTCGAACATTCAATCGAACCTTACCTATAATCGCCATGACCGCTAATGCCATGACCGGTGATAAAAATAAATGTTTAGCCGCTGGCATGAACGACTATATTACCAAGCCCATCAATCCTGAAGAAATGTTTAAAGCCATTGCTAAATGGGTAAGTTATTCCAAGAACTTAGGCAGTAATGGAACAATCGCAGATCAATCTACCCCTGGGGATTTAACTCAAAATCCTCAAACGGTGTCTGAACCTTTAGAACATCATTCATCTGGGATAAGCGACACAAAGCCTGACAATGAACCTGAACAGCCCCCTGCTTTACCTAATAGTTTAGCCGGTATTGACTTAAACGAAGGCCTTGAGCGCTGCCAACATAACACAAAGCTTTACTTGAAGTTCTTTGCTGATTTTAAACGGGATTATACCGGTGCAGGTATTCGTCTGCGTTCGTTTGCTCAAAAAGCTGACTTGCAAGGCATGAAAGATCTCGCACATAAGGTAAAAGGTGTCACAAGCAATCTAGCTGCAAAACCACTAGCGGATATTGCGAGAAAAATAGAAACGCTTGACCGTATTACAGCAAATGAAGTAGCGGCGTTGCTGGAAGAGTTTGATGCTGAATTAGCGAACTGTCTTGCCAGTATGGATCAAGTATTAAAACAATCATCAAGTTCAGAAGAAACTTCATTAAACTCAAACGACTTATTTGAACTATCTGAATTAAATGAACGCTTAAGTATTTTATCGCAACGATTAGAAGCGCAAAAAATTGAAGCGCAAGACCTTGCCCTAGACTACTTCTCGGCTTGGCCGATAGAAGACCATAAACCTGTCTTTAAGAATATAATCGAAGCGCTCGATTTATTTGATTTTGAAAAAGCCAAGGACTTCCTGAACGAAATTTCGGAATTGTAAAACCCTGATTATTGACGTTAAAGGCCATTTCTAAAATGGCCTGATTTTTTCGATTCTGATAAATTCCAAAAAGCTTATTCCTGAGCAATTTGAAACGTTGGCAACGGAGTTAATCGCAAACGTGACCTATATCTTCGCTGTCGTCATCGCTTTCTATAGAATCATTATCCGTAATATTCATGATGCAGGTCAGCATTACTTCAATTTCCGGGTCCTTCATCCCCTCTTGCATAAAAGAATTATCCAGCTCTTCTGCTTTATCTCGATTGTTGATACATAACGCTTCTATTTTTTCATCATTCAATTTTGCCAGTTGTTTATATTGCTCAAGTTTCGCTTTATCTACTTTACTTTGGCAAGCCTCTATCTGTTTCATTTGACGCGCAAAGTTTTCCACCATAGCGTTGTATTCCTGCTCCTGGTTGTTTTGTGCGGAAGTAACTGACGATAGTGAAATTAAAAGCAAGGTAAGTGTTTTTTTCATGAAAATTCCTTATTCATAAAGATGAGTTTTTTGTAAGAAAGATGTTTATAAGTGATTTATAAGGTGTCTATAGCATAAATTATGCGCCGACAAATTAGCACTAATGTATTCAAATTAAAAGAGAGAGTTTGGGGTTACAACCGAATACCCCTACCTCCTCGTCATTCCCGCGCAGGCGGGAATCTATGGTTTAATTGCTAGAATTCTCGCGGTGATACTCAATCCTATCGTCGATCACAAAAAAATTGTAGTAGGATTTTATCGCGTCCAGCCATTTGTCTGCGAATTTTTCGTAGTTATCAGTTTTCTTTCCAAAGGCATAGTAAACCGGAACACTTCTAGGTACGGTAAATATCTTTTGTAGCTTTCTTTTTGCTCTAATCGGATACGTCAAGTTAAGTTTTTGCTCTATTGTTTTATAAGTTGAATCATCGCTAAAAAAATAATCTATACGTCCAAGTTCAACCATCTGAATTGACTGCGACAACGAGTTAACTTCAAACACATTTTCTGCTGGTAAACTTTTTATAAATGAATCGATTATTTCACCAAATTTGTTACCTTTATCAATACTAAGGCTATATTTTTTAAGCTCTTCAAGTGAATGTACAGGGGCTATAATGCCCTCAAGTGAATACGCTACAACAGATGATTGGTTTACAAATGCGGGTATTGGTAAATAGTCAAAGTCGACTTCTCTATCTGCGGTTTTATTCGCGCCTAATAACATTGTGACTCGGCCGCTAGCCACCTCTAGCTGGCATCTTTTCCAGTTATCAATTTGTTGTATTTCTACATTAATAGATGGATTTTGTGCTTTAAAAACTTCTAGCTGTTCAATCATAATGCCTTCAAAACGCCCCTCTTTAGAATATATCCAAGGATTCCAGTTGAAATAAGCACACAAGGATAAGGTTTCTGAATGCACACCTGTCGGAAAAACCATTAGCAAGAAAAATAATGACGAAATATATCTTAAAGACTTTGTTATCGAAATCTGATTTATTAGCCTCAATTTGATCATCGTCCTTTTTGTGTATTAGCTTTACCTTAAGTAAGCATATTTTCATTAATAAGGCTTTCATAAGGAATATTCATTCCCTTATGTAATTTAACAATTTGCCTTATTGAGAGCTTTCGTTTTCGGTTGAGTACATCACTAACCCT
>CAXBDA010000091.1:0-10328 GCA_963974595.1 uncultured Oleiphilus sp.
TCAATGAAAGGTATGGATCATAGCTCAATGGAAGGTATGGATCATAGCTCAATGAATGGCATGGATATGCCGAGTAAAGTGTCTTCTGCAACGGTTAATGGTACGGTTAAATCAGTCATGGCTGCGCATCGTATGGTTAATATTGACAGAGAAGCTATTGCCAATTGGAATCGTCCTGCGGCTAACGTCGATTTTTTAGTGAGTGAAGGTGTTGATATGGCACTCTTTGCTGAAGGTGCCTATGTGATGTTTACTTTTGAAGTTCGAGACGGTGATTTTATCATTGTTAGCGCGATGAAAATGACCGCACCTGAACAGTCTGGTAACGAACAAGGTGGAGACCAATAATGATTGCTAATATTATTCGCTGGTCTATCGGAAATCGATTTTTCGTTATACTCGCCACATTGCTCGTGATGGGGATTGGCTTATATTCAGTCAAAAATACCCCGATAGATGCACTGCCGGACCTGTCCGATGTGCAAGTTATTATCAAAACATCTTTTCCAGGCCAAGCGCCACAAGTGGTTGAAGATCAAGTCACTTATCCATTAACCACTGCAATGTTGTCGGTACCGGGAGCGGTAACTGTCCGTGGTTATTCATTCTTTGGCGACTCGTATGTCTATGTTATTTTTGATGAAAAAACCGATATGTATTGGGCACGTTCTCGCGTGCTTGAATACTTAAGCCAGGTAGCGCCTGACTTACCGGCTAGTGCAAGGCCTCAATTGGGCCCTGATGCCACAGGTGTCGGCTGGGTTTATTTATACTCATTAGTTGATAGAACCGGTAAACATGATTTAGGCGAATTACGCTCCCTGCAAGACTGGTTTTTAAAGTTTGAACTACAAACAGTATTAGGTGTGTCTGAAGTCAGTACGCTTGGTGGTATGGTTAAACAGTACCAAGTACAAGTTAACCCGGATAAATTACGTGCTTTTGGTATTCCACTTTCGCATGTTCAAAATGCGATAAAGCGTGGTAACCAAGAAATTGGTGCCTCGGTCATTGAAATGGCTGAAGCTGAATATATGTTACGAGCCACCGGGTATATTCAAAGTGTAGAAGACTTGGAAACCATTCCCTTAGGTGTTAATGACAATGGTACACCGCTATTACTAAGAGATGTGGCTGAAATAGGCACAGGCCCGCAAATGCGCCGAGGTATTGCCGAGCTTAATGGCGAAGGTGAAGTAGTCGGCGGTATCGTGGTGATGCGTTTTGGTGAAAATGCACAAAATGTTATCAACGGTGTTAAAGCCAAGCTTGAGGAATTGAAAAAAGGTTTGCCTGAAGGAGTTGAAATTGTTCCTGTGTATGATCGCTCGGCCTTGATTGAACGTGCAGTTGAAAACTTAGGTTTTAAATTGCTCGAAGAATTTGGCGTAGTCGCACTCGTGTGTGTCATATTTTTATTTCATGTGCGTTCATCGCTTGTGGCTATTTTGAGCTTGCCGGTGGGTATTTTGATGGCCTTTATTGTTATGCATGCCCAAGGCTTAAACGCTAATATTATGTCATTAGGGGGTATTGCCATTGCGATCGGTGCGATGATAGACGGCGCTATTGTCATGATAGAAAATATGCATAAACATATGGAGCGAACACCGCTGACGAATGAAAATCGCTGGAAAATTGTGGCAGAATCGGCAGCTGAAGTCGGGCCGGCATTATTCTTTAGTTTGTTGATTATCACGGTAAGCTTTATGCCGGTATTTACCTTGGAAGCGCAAGAGGGGCGTATGTTCTCGCCACTAGCCTTTACTAAAACCTATGCAATGGCTGCATCGGCAATATTGGCCATTACCTTAGTGCCGGTATTAATGGGTTACTTTATTCGCGGTAAAATATTACCTGAGCATAAAAATCCGGTAAATAGATTGCTCACGGCTGTTTATATGCCTACGTTAAAAACGGTATTACATTACCCTAAAGTTACGCTGTTAGTCGCGGTAATGTTATTAGGCGTAGGCTTGTACCCGTTAGATAAAATTGGCAGTGAATTTATACCACCCTTGGATGAAGGCGATTTAATGTATATGCCAACTACCTATCCATCATTATCTATTGGTCAGGCTCGTCAATTACTGCAACAAACCGATAAACTCATTAAAACAGTGCCAGAGGTAAAAACGGTCTTTGGTAAAATTGGTCGTGCTGAAACCGCAACTGATCCGGCACCGTTAACGATGATCGAAACGTTTATTCAATTGAAACCTCATGATGAGTGGCGTGAAGGTATGACCACTGAAAAATTGATTAAAGAATTTGACTCCTTAGTGAAATTACCTGGTTTAACCAATGCATGGGTTATGCCGATTAAAACCCGTATTGATATGTTGGCTACCGGTATAAAAACCCCCGTGGGCATTAAAGTGGCGGGAGCGGATTTGAATGTTATCCAAGGTATTGGTAAACAAATTGAAGAAATTTTAGAGGATGTTCCCGGCACAGCCTCGGTTTATTCAGAACGTGTTGCCGGTGGTCGCTACGTTAAAGTTGATATTCAACGAGAAAAAGCCGCACGTTATGGTTTAAATATTGGTGATATTCAGCAAGTGGTTGCGACGGCTATTGGTGGCGTTAATGTGACGCAAACGGTTGAAGGCTTAGAGCGTTATCCGGTTAATTTACGTTATCCGCAAGATTTTCGTAGTTCACCTGAAAAGTTAGCTGAAATGCCTATTGTCACACCGGGCGGCCAACGAATTCCGCTAGGTGACGTGGCCAATGTTTATGTTGAGGATGGTCCGCCAGCGATTAAATCAGAAAATGCGCGTTTGAATGGTTGGTCGTATGTTGATATTGAAGACATTGATGTGGGTACTTATGTCGAAAATGCACAAAAAGTAGTTGCCGAAAAATTAAAATTACCAGCGGGTTATTCCATTGTGTGGGCGGGGCAATATGAATATATGCAACGAGCAAAAGCAAAATTAGCTTATGTAGTACCGTTAACCTTAGCAATTATTGTTTTCCTGTTGTACCTGAATTTCCGTAATATCATTGAAGTATTAATGATTATGGGTACCTTGCCAATGGCAATGATCGGCAGTATTTGGTTGATGTACATTGAAGGTTATAACTTCTCGGTAGCGGTGAGTGTTGGTTTTATCGCACTTGCGGGGGTTACGGTAGAAATTGGCGTCATAATGCTGGTGTATTTAAATCAGTCTTATCAAGAGATGCTTAAAGATCACCAGGAAAAAGGTTTACCCACTAGTCGTGAGGATGTTTTCAAAGCGGTATTACATGGTGCCGGTTTACGTATTCGCCCGGTAATGATGACAGCAGCGGCTATTGTTGCTGGTTTGTTACCTATTTTATATGGAACAGGAACTGGCTCTGAGGTTATGAGTCGTATTGCTGCGCCTATGGTGGGTGGCATGGTCAGTTCGGTTATTTTAACCTTACTGGTATTACCTGCTTTATTTTATATGTGGCGTGCCAAGGGTCTTAAAAAGTCCGTTGAATGACTAAGGATGTAGTTTCTAAGGCGCAGTACAAGCTACATTAATGTACAAGCTACCTTAAGATAACTTTTTGTAGCTTGATACGCGCAAGTTCAAGATCAAACAATTAACAGGAAATATAAATCATGATAATGGAGAGAGCGAAAGTGAAAATGAATAAGAGATGATCGGTTGTGCAGTCAAATTTAACGTAAATACACAGTTTAATAACCAATAAAAGAGCGAAGAGAAAAAGATGAAATATTTAAATATAGGACTACTAAGTTTTGCAATGATGAGTTCACTTAGCTTTGCAGGCGGTGATCATTCCCATGGACATGACGATGAAGAAAGCAAAGCGCCCCAGAAGATGGATCATGACATGAGTAAAATGGGTAAGGGCATGGATCATGACATGAGTAAAATGGGTAAAGGTATGGGGCACGATATGATGAAGGGTATGGATCATAGCGGCCATAATATGGAAAAGGGTGATTCAAAAGGTCATCATGGTGAAGGAATGGGGCATGGCGCTTCTATGGCAGGTAAGCCAGGTAGCGAAGATAAGGTGACGAAAGTGGTCAAGGTTGAAGCGACGGATCAGATGCGCTTTATATACGAGCCATTTGAAGCAAAAGCCGGTGAAACTGTTAAGTTCGTGGTGACCAATACAGGCAAAATAATGCATGAGTTTGCCGTAGGTACCAAAGCAGAGCATAAAAAACATGGGAAAGAAATGATGGCCAATCCTAATATGCGTCATGGCTCATCGGCAGGTATGGTCAGTATAGATCCAGGTAAAACCGAAGTATTAATCTGGACATTCGGTAAGCCTATGTCTGCTCAGTTGGCATGTAATGTTCCAGGGCATTATCAGGCGGGTATGCATAACGATATTAAAATAAAGAAGTAAGTTGTGTATGAAATAGCATGTCTAAAACATGCTATTTCATTGAATTAAAATACAGTCAAGCTAGCGAGAAAGGAGGCATCATGCGTGTTAATGAATTGGCAGAAAGTATTCATGTGACAGCTGATACCGTCAGATACTACACTCGAATCGGCTTATTAAGGCCGCAAAAAAACATTGATAATGGTTATAAACATTACAACAGTGATGACCAGAAAAGGCTTGAATTTATTATAAAAGCAAGAAGTTTAGGTATGTCTGTTTCTGAAATTCAGGAAATTATAAAACTTGCAAATAAAGGTAGCTCGCCTTGTTATCGTGTTAGAGAAATTGTCTATAAACATATCAATGATACAAAAGCAAAAATAGAAGAACTGGATCACCAGCTTTCTCATATGGAGCGCGCTGCTGATGCTTGGGCAAAAAGGCCGAATGGCATGCCAGATGGTGATTTGGTGTGTGAGTTAATTGAAAAATGGGTGTAGATTTTTGCCGATTTTAAGGGAAAATATTTTGTATGAATATAAATAAATTATTCAAAGCAGTGCTGTTTAGTGGAATATTACTGAGCTTGTTCGGATGTGCTGATGATCAGGAATCGACAAGTGCATCCGCAAAAAAAGATGGTCGTTGGTATGATATTTCCAAAGTGAAATTAGGTGAATCTGTTTATGAAAAAAATTGTATAAGTTGTCATTTAACCGGTGCACAAGGAATACAGGATTGGAAAAAAACGCTTGAGGATGGCTCGTATCCACCTCCACCATTAAACGGAACAGCGCATGCCTGGCATCATTCTATTGGCGTATTGCTGACCGTAATTAATGAAGGCGGTATTCCCAATGGTGGAAAAATGCCAGCATTCAAAAGTAGCTTATCACAAGAACAAAAACTCGCGGTGATTGCCTACTTTCAAAGTTTCTGGCCAGATGATATTTACACAAAATGGGAGTCTCTGCACGAAGAAAAATAAGTATCTTGAAGTAGATCTCATGTTTGGTGGTGCTGCCTGAAAAGTGTCACCCATAAAAAAGCATAAAAATTCAGAATAAGCATCTAAAAAGCTTGACCTATGCCTTGGACATAGGTGTATTTTTACCGAAGAATCTAATTATAAGTAAGTATTGGTTTTTTTAGGTATGTAATGGTTGTTTGGGTAAATGAAAGGAACTTTTTTTAAAAAATCAACTAAGAGAATTCTAGTTCATGCTAGTTAAACAAGTTGCTAAATTATTGAATGTGACAACAGATACGGTTCGGTTTTATACCCGCATCAAAATACTCCAGCCTATAAAAAGTGATACGACAGGGTATAGAGAATATACTGAAAAGGAAATTAGCCGCTTAAGGTTTGTGTTAAGCGCAAGGCAGCTCGGTTTCTCTGTTTCAGATATCAAACAAATATTAGCAGAAGCAGATGATGAAAAGTCACCGTGTTTTACGGTAAGACGTTTGATTGACCAGAGGTTGAATGAAACCGAGAAACGGTTCTCTGAGATGTTAGCACTAAGAAAACGGATGAAGCAAGCCGTGTTTGAGTGGAGCGATAAACCAGATGAAGCACCGACAGCTCATATGATATGTCACCTGATTGAAGGATTTGCATCACCCAGGAAAGAATGATGATACGTCATGAATAAACCGAGTACTTATAAAAAATGAAGAAAACCATATTGCTTACCTCGGCGATATAAGTATTACAGATTTATAAATACACCTGTAAGTCAGGCTGGCAGAGCTTTATAAGTTGTAAATCCAACTTCTATTTTCAACTAATTCAGGACTTATTTGATGAAAAAGAAATCTCAGGAAATGTCTTGCCATAGCGGTGAAGTTTCAAGCATAAAAAAACATGAAAATGTTCAAACTGAACATAGTCATCATACTGAATCCTCGCAAAGTATTAGTAATCAGGAACTTATCATTGAAGGTGCAGGCTGTGCCAGTTGTGTTGGTAAAATTGAATCTGCCTTAAAAAAGGTACCAGGTGTTACTAATGCAGAAATGAACTTTGCCCAGCGTACAGTAAGTGTTAGCGGTAATGCTTTAAATAGTGTGCTTATTCAAGCAGTCGAAAACGCGGGATATAATGCAAAGGTTAGTGAGGCAGCCAGTGACGAGGATGCTATGTCTGAAAAAGAGGCGGCCGATCAAAACTACTACAAGCGCCTGATGCGTGAAATGACCATCGCACTTACCTTAGGTGTGCCCTTAATGGCTTATAGCCTTATTGTCGGGGAAATGACGGTAAGTTCACTGACGGAGCAGGTAGTCTGGTTTCTTGTAGGTCTACTGACTTTGGGTATTATGTATTTTTCTGGCAAGCACTTTTATGTGGGTGCGTGGCAGTCCTTTAAAAACCATTCTGCCAATATGGATACCTTGATTGCCTTGGGCACAGGAACCGCTTGGTTGTATTCAATGGTGGTGGTTTTTGCTCCGGATGTAGTGCCGGAGATGGCTAGGCATGTTTACTTTGAGGCGACCGCCATGATCATTGGTTTGATCGATCTAGGTCTTGCCCTAGAGCTAAAAGCGCGTGGTCGAACCTCTGAAGCTATCAAGCGTTTAATAGGCTTACAGCCTAAAACCGCACGGGTAATTCGCGATAATAAAGAACTGGATATCGCAATTGACCAGGTTTTGATGAACGATGTCGTGCGAGTTCGCCCGGGTGAAAAAGTCCCTGTTGATGGCGAAGTGATTGAAGGTCATACATCGATTGATGAGTCTATGTTAACGGGTGAGCCTATGCCTGTTGAAAAATCAGAGGGCGATGAAGTCGTCGCAGGTACCATTAATAAAACCGGGTCTATACTTTTCAAGGCGACCCGTGTCGGCAAAGATACAGCCTTGGCGCAAATTATTAACATGGTCAAACGTGCCCAGAATTCCAAACCACCTATTGGTCGAATGGCCGATATCATTTCAGCTTATTTTGTACCTGTGGTGATGATTGTTGCTGTGGTCAGCGCCTTGGTTTGGCTAAACTTCGGGCCAGACCCTGCTATTGCTTTTGCTATTGTATCTGCTACAACCGTATTAATTATTGCCTGCCCGTGTGCGCTAGGTTTAGCAACACCCATGTCAGTGATGGTTGGTGTTGGCAAGGCAGCCGAAGCGGGTGTATTAATACGCAATGGTGAAGCATTACAGACAGCCTCTAAAATCACCGCCATGATCCTTGATAAAACCGGCACCATTACTCTGGGTGCACCTAAGGTGACAGATGTTCTTGTTGCTGGTGACTATGATGAGCAATCCGTACTGCAATTAGCGGCTACTTTAGAGAGTGGTTCAGAGCATCCTTTGGCGATGGCTATAGTGGAATCAGCTCAGGAACAGGGCATTCAAACAGGTAAAGTGGAAAACTTTAACGCGATTGCAGGTCATGGCGTGCAAGCAGACGTTGATGGCAAAACCTTGCTGTTTGGCAATGAGAAATTGATGCATGCACACGGTATTGAGCTCGGTGATTTCATCGGTAAAGCTCAAGCATTAGCAGCAGATGCCAAGACACCTATGTACTTTGCTATTGATAATGCCTTTGCGGCCATTATTGCCGTGGCAGACCCTATTAAAGAGGATTCGATCGCTGCCATTAAACGTCTCCAAAAAAATGGAATTAGAGTGGTTATGCTCACAGGAGACAATCGTGATACCGCCAAAGCTGTTGCCAATAAAGCGGGCATCACTGAATTTTTTGCCGAGGTCTTGCCTGAAGAAAAATCTGCCAAAGTACAAGAACTGCAAATGCAGGGCGAAATCGTTGGTATGACGGGGGATGGTATTAATGACGCTCCGGCACTGGCCATCGCGAATGTCGGTTTTGCTATCGGTACCGGTACCGATGTTGCTATTGAAAGCGCAGATATTACCCTGATGAGAGGCTCCTTGCATGGCCTTGCCGATGCCATTGCGGTGAGTAAGGCGACACTGGCGAATATCAAACAGAACCTATTTGGCGCCTTTATTTATAACGTGGCAGGTGTGCCTTTTGCAGCGGGTGTATTGTATCCCTTCTTTGGTTTGCTCTTAAGCCCGGTGATTGCAGGGGCAGCCATGGCATTTTCATCGTTAACCGTGGTTACTAATGCCAACCGCTTACGCTTTTTCAAAGCCAAAGAACATTAACCGTACGTTGACTGGTTAGGAGAACAATATGAGGAGAGCAATATGTTATTTATAAATTTGGCAGGCGTCGCTTTAATTGCATTAATCGTCTGGTGGTTCTGGTTATATAAGCCAAAAGAGACAGAGCTAAGTGATGCCGACCTAGTCATCACGGTTGAAAATGGCACGTATTCACCTGCACGAATTAAAGTACCAGCGGGAAGCCCTGTCGAGATCAAATTTATGCGGAAGGATCCTTCACCTTGTTCTGAGACCTTGCTCATTCCAGATTTACAAGTGAGTGACATGCTTCCGCTTAACAAGGTAAAGACTATTCAATTACCCGCCTTATCTGCCGGTGAATATGCTTTTCATTGTCAGATGCAAATGTATCGTGGACAGATAACAGTCCAGTAGGAGAGAGCTATGAGCGCCCAAAAAACATCATTTTGGTTTACACCTAAAGGTTTAGGGGCGTTGGGGCTTATTGCCGCGGCGACCTATTTTCTGTTAGTTGAGCACCAAGAACATGTTTGGCAGTATTTACCCTTCATGATTTTGTTGGCTTGCCCGCTCATGCATATTTTTATGCATGGCGGTCATGGTGGTCATGGTGGTCATCATAAGGAGGAAGATCAAGATGAAAGACAAGGCAAAGACGATTATCAGCGAGGTCTCGAGGCTGGACGCAAAGAAAATGAGCATCGCTCTCACCACTAATCAGTGAAACTAAACATATAAAGGAGAAATACTATGCATGGCGAATCTGCCTATGGCCTCTGGATGTTAGTCTTCCTCAATTCTGCCATTTTTATATTCTTTGCTTTCAGCTTTGCAAAACCACAAACCAAAACAGATTGGCGCAGTTTTGGCGCATTCTCGGCGTTTATCATTGCCTTATTTACAGAAATGTATGGCTTTCCTTTAACAATTTATTTCCTGTCAGGCTGGTTGGCCGAAAAATACCCAGGGGTCGATTTTCTATCTCACGAAAATGGTCATCTATTGCACACACTTTTTGGGTTTGAGGGCAACGCGCATTTTGACCCTTTACACATCGCGAGTAATGTCATTATTATTCTTGGCTTCTTTTTACTGTCAGCTTCTTGGCGTGTATTGCACACAGCACAGCAGACCAGATCATTAGCGACAAGCGGTTGGTATGCACGTTGTCGACACCCTCAATATATTGCGTTCATCATGATTATGTTTGGTTTCTTATTGCAGTGGCCGACGTTACCCACGCTGGTGATGTTTCCCGTTTTAGTTGTTGTTTATGTGCGCTTGGCAAAACGCGAAGAGAAGGTGGCTTTAGATGATTTCGGTGATGAATATCACAGCTACATGCAAAATACGCCTGCGTGGATACCTAAAGTTAACAGAGCTGTCCCTCAAGAAAACTAACACCAAAACGGGAGTGTGAAAAATGACTAAAAAAGAACATCGTTTAGGCGTGTCAGAGCTTAATTTAGTGGTGCGTCATTTAAAGCTAGAACCTGCTGAGCAGCAACAACTTGAAGCGGCCATAACGGAGATTGATCAGATATACGGTCTGGATGCTATCTCATTTGATGAGAAGCCCTACGTGTTGAATCTGGCTTATGATGCGTCACGGATATGCTTGGATGGCATAGAAGATGTGCTTAAAAAGCATGATATCGAAATCAGTCATGACTGGTGGACGCACTTTAAAGAAGATTATTATAAATTTGTTGATCAAAATATTAAAAATAACTTGGGACATAAGCCTTGGAGCTGTCATAATAAGCCGCCTGAAAATAGTTAGTATTCAGAGCGCATAAGTATTTAAAAATATTAACCTGTCAGATAGCTTCTATTTGATGCTCAAA
>CAXBDA010000092.1:0-10257 GCA_963974595.1 uncultured Oleiphilus sp.
GCCATGTCTCGTTATGGTAGTGATAAGCCTGACCTGCGAATTCCTTTAGAAATTGTTGATGTTGCTGATTTAATGGCGGGTGTTGATTTCAAAGTCTTCGCTGGCCCAGCGAAAGACCCGAAAGGTCGTGTTGCTGCATTAAAGGTAAGTGGTGGCGCACAGCTATCACGCAAGCAAATTGACGAGTACACGAAGTTTGTTGGTATTTATGGTGCCAAAGGCCTTGCCTGGATTAAAGTTAATGCGCTTGAAAAAGGTGCGGAAGGTTTGCAGTCACCTATTGTTAAATTTTTGGGTGCCGATGTCGCTTTGGCCATTATGGAAAAACTCTCAGCTCAAAATGGCGATATTGTCTTTTTTGGGGCAGATAAAGAAAACGTTGTAAATGAAGCTTTAGGCGCCTTGCGTTGTAAAATTGGTGAAGATTTAAATCTTTATACTTGTGAGTGGGCGCCTATGTGGGTGGTTGATTTTCCTATGTTTGAGGTGCTTGATGGCGGCGGTTTAACGGCTATTCATCACCCATTTACAGCGCCTTCATGTTCATCAGACGAATTAAAGGCAAACCCAGAAGCAGCCTTATCTAGAGCTTACGATATGGTACTCAACGGCACCGAATTAGGTGGCGGGTCGATGCGTATTCATGATGGTGACATGCAAAAAACTGTCTTCCAATTATTAGGTATCGATGATGAAGAGGCGCAAAATAAATTTGGCTTCTTACTCGATGCCTTAAAGTTTGGTTGCCCGCCGCATGGTGGCTTGGCATTTGGTTTAGATCGTCTGATTATGTTAATGACGGGGGCTCAATCTATTCGTGAAGTGATTGCTTTCCCTAAAACTCAAAGTGCAATGTGTGTATTGACCCAAGCGCCTGGCGAAGTCGATACCAAGCAGTTACGCGAATTGAGTATTCAGGTTAGAGCAAAACAAACGGAAGCAAAGAGTTAATGAAATCTAACTGAGTCTGATTTTTAAAGCGCTTCGAAATTATTCAAGCGCTTTTATTTTATGAAATAACAAAAAAATTATCTTTCTAAAATAAAAAGGAGTGATGATATGGCTGGCCATAGTAAATGGGCTAATATCAGGCATCGAAAAGCCGCTCAGGACGCAAAACGAGGAAAAATATTCACTAAAATAATTCGTGAATTAGTGGTTGCTGCAAAAGAAGGTGGCCCACTGGCTGAAGATAATCCAAGGCTTCGCACCGCAGTCGATAAAGCGCTTGCTTCAAATATGAAGCGTGACACCATTGATAAAGCAATTCAGCGCGGTGCAGGTAGTGGTGAAGGTAATCATTATGATGAATTAACCTACGAAGGTTATGCGCCTGGTGGTGTTGCTGTTCTCGTTGAAGTCATGACAGATAATAGGAATCGAACGGTCGCTGAAGTAAGGCATGCTTTTAATAAGGCTGGTGGTAATTTAGGCACCGATGGTTCAGTCGCTTATTTATTTCATAAGCAGGGTAGTTTGGTCTTTTCTGATCAAGTCAAAGAAGATGATATTCTCGAGGTCGCATTAGAAGCGGGCGCTGAAGATGTCGTTAGTCAAGACGATGCATCAATCGAAGTAGTGACAGCGCCAGAAAACTTTATTGATGTTAAAGAAGCGCTATCATCATCCGGGTTCTCTTCAGAAATCGCTGAAATTACTATGGTACCTGCAACAACTATTGATCTAGACCTAGATGGGGCAGAAAAGGCATTGCGTCTAATTGATGCTTTAGAAGATTTAGATGATGTTCAGAATGTGTATTCAAATGCTGATATTTCAGGTGAAATACTGGCGCAGCTTTCTTCGTAGTTTACTTACTTGATTTATAAGGACTCGATTTGGCTATTATTCTAGGTATTGATCCCGGCTCACGTACGACTGGTTATGGCGTAATAGGCAGTAGCAAAGGTAAATTACATTATGTGGCCAGCGGCTGCATAAGATTAGATGGGGTTGAATTAGCGCCAAGGCTGCACGTTATTTTTCAGGGTGTAACGCAGATTATTCAGCAGTTTCAGCCAAATGAATTTGCCATAGAAGAGGTTTTTCTTGCAAAAAATGCTTCATCAGCCTTAAAGCTAGGCCAAGCCAGAGGGGCTGCAATTGTCGCTGCCTGTAATGCCGAGTTACCGGTCAGTGAATACTCGGCAAGAAAGGTTAAGCAAGCCGTTGTTGGAAAAGGGTCCGCTGTTAAAACACAAGTTCAACAAATGGTGATGCATATACTGGGCTTAGAGTCATGTCCTCAATCAGATGCGGCAGATGCCTTGGCTATTGCTTTGTGCCATGCACATACCCAACAAGTGCTCATAAAAGTCGCAGGTGCATCGAGCAGCCGGCGTGGTCGTCTTAGATAATATGTATTGGAAGTGAAAATGATAGGTAAAATGATTGGTTTAATTGAGGAAAAAACAACACATAGTGTGCTTATTAACCTTAATGGGCTTTGCTATGAATTAGAAATCCCTATTACAACGTCATTTTCATTGCCGGAAAAGGGGCAAAGAGCTGAGCTGTTTACTCACTTTGTTGTTCGTGAAGATGCACAGCTCCTCTATGGCTTTTTAAATAAGCAAGATAGGGATATGTTTCGTATATTAATTAAAGTCAACGGGGTAGGACCAAAGCTAGGTATTACCATTTTATCCGGTTTAAATAGTGCTGCGCTTTCACGGTGCGTATTAAATGATGAAGTTTCCACTTTAGTTAAACTTCCTGGTATTGGTAAAAAGACCGCTGAAAGATTGCTTATTGAATTGCGAGATAAGGTTAAAAACTTAGACAAGGGTGAGAACAGCGAATCTGCACAAACAGCTATTTCATATGAAAACTCTATTAATGATGAGGCAGAATCAGCTTTAGTTGCCTTAGGTTATCGACCACAGGATGCAGCTAAAGCCATTAAAAATGCCAAACAAGATAATCAAAGTCTGGAGACCCTCATAAAAGCAGCCTTAAAAAGCATGATTTAAGTGGTTAAATTTAAGTGGTTAAAAATATGCCTAACATTTTTTTAACTTTCGTCTTACTGCATCCACTGTAAACTGCTTATTAATATACTTTATATTAATAGTATCGCATCGGAAAAATGAATGATTGAGGCAGACCGCTTAGTGGCTCCAGACGTCAAGTCCATTGGTAATACCAATGAAGATTGGCAAGATCGAGCAATACGTCCAAAAACATTAAAAGATTATGTTGGTCAGCCTGCTGTTAAAGAACAGATGGAAATTTTTATTGAAGCTGCGCGTAACAGAAGCGAGGCTTTGGATCATGTCTTGATTTTTGGTCCGCCAGGTTTGGGTAAAACCACGCTGGCCAATATTATATCTAATGAATTAAATTCAAATATAAAGTCTACTTCTGGCCCTGTTCTCGAGAAAGCTGGTGATCTGGCATCCTTACTCACAAATCTTGAAGAAGGTGATGTTTTATTTATTGATGAAATTCATCGACTAAACGCTAGTGTAGAAGAAGTGCTTTATCCCGCTATGGAAGACTACCAGTTAGATATTATGATTGGTGAAGGCCCCGCAGCAAGATCGATCAAATTAGATTTACCACCGTTTACACTGATTGGCGCCACCACTAGGGCAGGCTTATTAACATCACCACTGCGTGATCGCTTTGGGATTGTTCAACGTTTAGAGTTTTACAACAATCAAGACTTAAGCTCTATTGTTATGCGTTCTGCTCACTTATTAAATTTAACGATAGAAGAAAACGGTGCTAATGAAATAGCCTGCCGGTCTAGAGGAACACCTCGTATTGCTAACCGACTGTTAAGGCGTGTCCGGGACTATGCAGAGGTAAAAGGCTCTGGTGTGCTCTCTAAAGATATGGCAGACAAAGCTTTAAATATGTTGAAAGTTGACCAATATGGTTTCGACCAGATGGATCGCCGCCTATTACTTGCTATTATTGATAATTTTTCAGGCGGGCCTGTTGGTGTCGATAGTATGGCTGCCGCCATAAGTGAAGAGCGCGGAACCATCGAAGATGTTTTAGAGCCTTATTTAATACAGAAAGGCTTTTTGAGTAGAACACCCAGAGGTCGTGTAGCAACAGAGAAAGCTTGGCAACATTTTGGCTTAAAAGCACCAGAATCAAAAAGCTGAGTATCGGCTCTTAAGCTTTTAGCCGGGCCTTCAAATTAAATCTTAGTGTGACGGTTTACAGTTTGATAAATAAAATAGAAGCTACTCATAAACTATTTATTCGGGTTTATATAGAAGATACTGATGCAGGTGGCATTGTATTTTATGCTAATTATTTGAAATTTTTCGAACGTGCTCGAACAGAATATTTCAGAGCGCGTGGTTTTGAGTTACGCCGCGGTCTAGATGACAATATTAACTATGTTGTGCATAGTTTAACTATTCAATATAAGAAACCAGCACGCTTGGATGACAAAATTGCCGTGACAGCTGAGGTAATAAAAGTAGGAAAAACCTACTTATTGTTTAAACAGCGAGTACTGAACGCAAGAAATGAAGTGCTGGTTGAGGCAGACGTAAAAATAGCCTGTCTTTATTTTAATACGTCGAAACCGCAGCGTTTACCAAGTGCTCTTTTAGCGTCGTTATAGCGCTCTTTTTATCGTTATACTAATGTCTATTTAAGCTCGAATAATTTTTTGGAGAAAAATGTGCAAGAAGAAATTTCAATTCTGGGTCTTATTTTAGACGCTAGCTTCGTTGTTCAGTTGGTCATGCTGTCACTTGTTTTAGCCTCTATCGTATCTTGGTATTTTATTTTTCAGAGAGCTGTATTTTTTAAAGCGGCTAAAAAAGCGCAGCTAAGCTTTGAAGGTCGGTTCTGGTCGGGTATGGATCTTAGTCAGCTTTATAAAGAAGCAAACATAAGTGACGTGTCTTCGGGGTTGGAATTAGTATTTAAGTCTGGTTTTAAAGAATTTAACCGTCTCAGGCAGCAATCAAGTATTGATGCAGACGCTGTGATGGAGGGGACTCAGCGCGCGATGCGGGTGGCACTTTCAAGAGAAAGTGAACGACTTGACTTGCACTTATCTTTTCTTGCAACGGTTGGCTCTACTAGCCCTTATGTTGGTTTGTTTGGCACGGTATGGGGGATTATGAATTCTTTTTTGGGTTTGGCTCAGCAGCAACAGGCAACATTAGCAACAGTCGCACCTGGCATTTCCGAGGCGCTGATTGCAACCGCAATGGGTTTATTTGCAGCGATACCAGCGGTCGTTTCTTATAACCGTTTTTCATCGAGGGCCGATGCGCTTTATGCAAGTTACGAAACGTTTGCTGATGAATTTTCAAGCATCTTGCATCGCAATATTCATTCAACAGTAAAGACTGATAAATAAGTTCCCAGAAAAGCTTAAGGCATTTATATGAGCAGATCTAAAAGAAAACCCATGTCAGATATTAACGTGGTCCCCTATATTGACGTTATGTTAGTACTGTTAATTATATTTATGGTCACTGCGCCCATGCTCACTCAAGGCATAAAGGTAGACTTACCACTACTGGATTCGGACCCTGTACAAGCCGAGAATCAGGATGAACCTGTTATTGTCTCAATCGATTCAAATGGCACTTATTATCTTGATATGTCGTCAGACCCAAAACGTCCCTTAGACTTGAGTGAAATTCTTCAAAAAATATCATCCATACTTGTTCAAAAACCAGAGACATCCGTTTTAGTAAGAGGCGATAAGCACGTTGAATATGGCTCCGTTGTTGCGCTTATGTCAGTTTTGCAGGGAGCTGGTGCGCGTGGTGTAGGCTTAATAACAGAAGACCCATGACTACATCAAATAAAACAGAAAAGAAGCACAGCCAAGTGAAGGATCAACGCTTTTTGAGGAAAGTGTTTGCATGGTTTAACGCGTTACCTCAAAAACGCTTACTTTTTGCTAGTATCTTCTTACATCTGATATTTTTCTCTTTGCTGTTTATGAACTGGCAAAGCCACGAAACGATTAAGCCGATATATATACCGAAAAATATATCCGCCCATGTTGTGAATGCCGATCAGATCAAAGTCTTGCAAGATAAAAAAGCAGCCGAAAAATTAGCTCAAAAAAAGAAAATACTCAATAAGCAAAAAAAGGAAGCGCAAAGGAAAGCGCTACTTCGACAAAAAGCCTTAGAAAAGAAAAAAGCCAAAGAAGCTGCTTTAAAAAAAGCAGCAGAGAAAAAAAAGAAGACGCAAGAGAAAAAGCTTCAGCTTCAAAAGCAGAAAGATCTGAAAGATAAGCTAGAAAAAGAAAAACGCAAAAAAGAAAAAGCAATGCTTCAAAAACGGGAAGAAAAGCAAAAGCTTAAAGAAGCTGCGTTGAAAAGGCAGCAGATTGAAGATAAACGCGTCGCTGAAGAGCAACAAAAGAGAATAAAAGAGCAAGAAAACAAGCTGCTTGAGAGGCTTCAGAATAGTGAGCAAAAAAACCGTCTGGCAGAGCAGTTAGCAGAAGAGAGTTCTAAAAAAGAACAGGCTTTTTTAGAATATGAGCTTTCTGAAAAAGAGCGCTTTACTTTTCTTATCAGGTCAAAAATAGAAAACCTTTGGATAAAACCACCTAAGTCTAGAGGCTTAAGGGTTGTGTTACGTATTCTTCTGCTACCAAATGGCGAGTTATCATCTGTGCAAATTTCTGAGTCTAGCGGTAACTCAGCTTTTGATCGCTCTGCCGTGCTAGCAGTGAAAAGTGTCAGGCGCTTCCCAGTACCTGAGGATAGCCAAGTATTCGAACAAAATTTTAGGCAATTCAGTATGTCTTTTTCACCCGAGTTAATATGAAAATTTCCAAACAGCTGAATAAATAGTATGTACTTTTGTAAAAAGGCCAATGTGTGTTTATGAATAGATTATTTTTATCATTAATGTTTTTATTGCTAAGCAATGCAAGCTTGGCTGAGCTTACCATAGAGATTACTAAAAGTTCTGACAGTGCATTACCTATTTCTATTGTTCCTTTTTCTAATAAAACCGGCTTGCCGATTTCTCAGAATGTTTCTTTGATCATATCAAATGATCTTCAAAGAAGTGGTGACTTTGAAACGTTGCCTGTCAGTAGAATGCTTAGTTTGCCTGAGTCTATGTCGCAAATACATTATCGTGATTGGCGCATGCTTGACCAGCGTTATGTTTTAGTCGGCAATGTTCAAAAAGATGCAGCCACAGCTAACTATGATGTTAGCTATGAGCTTATCGAGGTAGTCAGTCAAACACGCTTAGCGGGTGAAATCGTTTCGACAAGCGAGAAAGGTTTAAGAAAGGTTGCACATTACATTAGCGATAAAGTCTATGAAAAAATCATGGGTGTGCAGGGGGCTTTTTCTACTAAAATTGCTTATATAACACAAAAGCAGTTAACCAAAAATAAACAAGAATATCGTTTACAGGTTGCTGATGCCGATGGGGATGGTGAGTTCACTTTGTTCAAAAGCCATCAGCCAATGTTGTCACCTGCATGGTCTAATGATGGTCAGCACTTGGCTTATGTTTCATTTCACACAGGGCGCCCGGCGATTTATATTCAGCATGTGGGCTCTTCGCATCAAAGAAAAATTACCAGTTTTACCGGTCTAAACGACTCTCCGATGTGGTCTCCAGATGATGCTTCATTATTAATGACGCTGTCTAAAGATGGTAATGCTGAGCTATATCGCTTCGATTTAGCGACGAGTCGAATTGATCGGCTCACTAATCATTACCGAATTGATACCGAAGGCAGTTGGTCTCCAGACGGTAAGAAAATTGTTTTTACAAGCGATCGTGGTGGACAAACCCAAGTTTATCAAATGTCTTTAAGTGATCTAGCACCGCGGCGCCTGACATTCTCTGGAAGTTATAATGCTCGCCCAAGGTATAGTCGTGACGGTGAATCAATTTACTTTGTCCATAGAGGTAGTGCTCAAAATGGTGGTGGTGCCGGATTTAACATTGCTTCAATTGATATAAAATCAGGTGAGCAGAGAGTATTAACGTCTACAACATTAGATGAGTCGCCCAGCTTATCACCAAATGGTCGAATGATTATTTATTCTACTCTTCGCGGTGATAAAAAAGTGTTAGCTGTAGTATCGGTTGATGGCGGTTCCAAATACTTTATACCTTCTACGCATGGTGATGTTCTCGAGCCAGCATGGTCGCCTTTTTTGTGATTTGCACTAAATCGAAGCGCAAATAAAAAGATTAAGATAAATGAAGTTTTTTTATAGAAAAGCTGCTTGTGTTTTACTGGCCTTACGGTAAGCTTTGTATGCTTCGAAACGTCATACCATCTGTATATTTTATACAATCATGTGCGCGGACAGATTCTTTACTCAATCCAATAATGATTATGAAGGTAACAACATGAAATTAAACACTATAAAAATGCTTTCTGCTTTATTTTTATCCGCTTTTATTCTAAGCGGTTGTGAAAGTATGGGCACAACAGAAGAAGATGCATTTACCGGTTCAGAAATGGACTCAAGCGCAACTGGAACAGAGTCAACTGAAGTTGAAACATCAGCCGCACCTGATGAAGCTGAAATTGTAGCGCGCGAATTAGCCGCTCAAGAACTAGCTGCGCAGCAGGCACAAGAAGCGGCAATGAAAGAGCAGGCAGCGCTGCGTGAAATACGTACCTTCTACTTTGACTTTGATGAAGCATCTATCAAAACAGACTCTAGACCAGCCCTTATTGCTCATGCCGCGTTTTTATCTGTCAACCCTTCTGTGAAAATTTTGTTAGAAGGTCATACCGATGAAAGAGGCACTAAAGGTTATAATATGGCGTTAGGTGAAAGGCGTGCAAATGCTGTTCAGAAATTTCTAGTGATTAATGGTGTGTCAAAAGCACAAATTGAAGTGCTTAGTTTCGGTGAAGAACGTCCTGCTAATGCAGAGCATAATGAAGCCGCATGGTCTCAAAACAGAAGAGCTTATATTGAGTATAAATAATAAGTTTTCTTGTATCCGTTAGTTAAAAAGGGGAGTATTCAATAGAGTACACCCCTTTTTTGATTTGCAGTTTTTTTGGGTTACAAGGCGGTTATCTGCTTTATTTTTTATCTTAATTATTTGATATAAACGTCGGTATCTATGATCAATAATACAATAGCCAGTTCTAATGCAATAGTCAGTTTAAAAAATGTCGTCTGTATAGGTCTTGTATGTTTGGTGGGTCTATACGCTAAACCAGTTTTATCGCGCACGTTAATCTTTCAATCGGGCTCGGAATCTGCGGTGAATAAGCAATTACCAGCAGATCAAACTGTTGTAAATGAACTTGATAAGATAAAACCACTAAATACAAATGTGAATGTGGCTAATGCTTCCTCGGCAAATTCTGAGTTATTTTTCATGATTGAGCAGCTTCAGAGCGAGGTAAACAGCTTAAGGGGGATGCTCGAAGAGCAGTCACATGAATTAAGAATGCTTAAGCAAAGTGGTAAAGATCGCTATTTAGATCTTGATACGCGAATTCTGGATTTGACTAAGCGTGCGATTAGCTCTACTTCTAGTATAAAAAGTGCATCTATAAATGTAGATAAGGCTGGTGAGTTTAAGTGGTCTCAGCCCCCGACAGAGAAGGCGATACCTGAGCGCCAAGCCTCGATGGCAACAAAGCAAAGAGAGCCCACAGCTGCTGAGCGAGAGGCATATGATAATGCATATGCATTAATTAAGAATAAAAAGTTTGACGAGTCGATATTAGCTTTATTTGCTTATACCGAAAACTACCCTGAAAGCCCGCTAATGCCAAATGTTTACTATTGGTTGGGTGAGGTGTATTTAGCCACATCAAAGCTAGAGCAAGCTAAAACGTCATTCTCACTGGTCATTAGTGCTTACCCTTTGAATTCGAAAGTATCTGACTCGCTGTATAAGTTGGCTGTTACTTTAGATCGTTTAGGAGAAAGTAGTTTAGCAGGTCAATATTTGAAGGAAGTCCAGGAAAAATACCCCAACTCAACCGCTTCAAAACTAGCGTCCAGCTATAAGCTAAGTCAATAAACTGTTTGAAATTTAACCACCTGTTGAAAGGCTGGGCATATCTTATGCAACGCTGGCAGCCTTGCCTAAGCTTCCGATTATCATTCTCGGCCCTCAACCAGATTACAGAATCTAAGTGCTATTAAAAACATCCTGTTTTTTTAAATTTAGCCTTGTTATTTTCCGTAAAATCATTATTATGTGCGCCTCGTTGGGTCGTTAGCTCAGTTGGTAGAGCAGTTGGCTTTTAACCAATTGGTCGCAGGTTCGAATCCTGCACGACCCACCACTTTTTCT
>CAXBDA010000093.1:0-9896 GCA_963974595.1 uncultured Oleiphilus sp.
TGGTAGCGGGGGCCGGATTCGAACCGACGACCTTCGGGTTATGAGCCCGACGAGCTACCAGGCTGCTCCACCCCGCATCAAAACTCGCTTGATTGAGCTGGTAGGCCTCAATCAATGTGCGCGTATACTATAGTTCGTAATCGCTTTCGTCAAGGGTCTTTCTAAGATTATTTAATAAAAAGCTAAAATAGTGTGTATTTCGGTAAAAATCTAAAATCTGTATAAAAAATAAACACTTATTATCTTGATGGCTCTGGTATTATTTGATATTCGTGTTGATTAAGGCTTAGGTTTCTCTGAAAGTAACCTACACTTACAGTTTATCTTTAGCTATGACAGTTTAAGTAAGAGATTGGAGAATTTGAATGGCCTCTGTGGATCACTTGGTCGCCACTGCTCGCAAGAATGAAGTAATCGCTCGTAATTTATTTGATATTGAGGTGGCGATTATGAATATCACTCGTTGTCCGCAGTTTTTCTTAACGCTTGTATCCTTAGTAAAAGAAAAGTTTGACATAGATCATGTCTGGATGGTGCTGACTGATACGCCCTCAAATGCCCACCTTGTCGATTCGCTTCGCATGGCAAACGAAGATAAGAATAATGACGCTGCACTTTTGCGTACGGTTTCGATGGTCGATTTTTTACGTGTCACACACAGTATCCACGAACCCATTCTGGTCAATCAAGATATTCCTCGCTTCCATGCGTTATTGCCACTTGAACTTAAATCCCAAGAGGTGAAAATTGCCTCTATGGCTATATTGCCTGTTGTGGTCGATGGTAAAGTCGTCGGTGCGCTGGTGTTGGGCTCTGAATCGAAAGAGCGATATAACCCTAGAAAAGACAGTTTCTTTTTGAAACAACTTTCTGTGAAGGTGTCTATTTCGCTTGCCGGTGTTTGGGCGCGTGAGCGAATTAGCTTTTTGGCGACGCGTGACCCTCTTACCATGCTGCGTAACCGTCGTGAGCTAGAAGAGAGTTTGGATCAGGAGCTAAGTCGACACGCTCGTCAGCGAGAACATTTGGCCGTCATGTTTATCGACTGTGATGATTTCAAGGTTGTAAACGATACCTATGGTCATGACTGTGGTGATAGTTACCTTAAACATGTGGCACATCATTTAAATGAACTTACCCGGAAAAGTGATTTAGCGTTTCGCTTTGCAGGTGATGAGTTTGTGGTGCTGCTGCCGAACCAAATGCAAGATGGTGCAGATATCATTGCAGGTCGTATTCGTGAGCATTTATTGAATACGCCTTTGAAAATTGATGATCAAACTATTCCTGTGGTGATCAGTTATGGCGTTATTTCGACTGAATCTCTAGTGCGTGCAGATTCAAAGACCTTGATGAAAATGGCCGATGAACGCTTATATGAAATGAAGAGAAAGAAGCCTAATTTAAGAGGCGCTAAGTCTAAAGAAATATCTTCCGAAATAACTGACTAAAAGAGCTTGGCTTTACTGGTTATCCCTGAATTCTTTCGGGGTTTGTTGAGTCCAGCGTTTGAAGCTGCGGTGAAAAGATCCGCTATCTGAAAAACCTAAATTGTAGGCAATATCCAAAATAGAAATTTTGGAATCTTTTAAGAGTTGCTTAGCCATATCTAGCCGAATCTCATCTACGATATGTTGATAGCTGGTTCCTTCTGCGACCAGCTTTCGCTGAAGTGTGCGTGGGCTTAAACATAATTCGTCTGCAATTAATTCCTTTCGGGCTTGCCCCATATTTAGCTGTTTACGAATAGCGTGGGCAACTTGCAAGCTAAAGCTTCCTGAGGCACTTTCAAGTTCATGTATTTGTTGTGAAGCGTGAGACTCAAGTGTTTTCAGGAGTAATAAATCGGGTTGTCTTAAGGGTGTTTTTAGGAGTTTTTTCGCTAGTTCAACACCGCTATTGGCTTGTGAATACTCAATAGGGCATTGAAAAAAATTTTCGTATTGCTGTCTTTCTTTTCGTGATTGAGGAGCCTTACGTTTCAAATATATGCGTTCTGGTGACGCATCTTGATTCGCTAGCCAGCGGGCAAAGTTTGTCCATGAGGCTAAGACATTATCAACCATATGTTGGCGAACATATTCGTCTGTATAGGCGCAGTGCCAATTTAAAAAGACCGAGTCATTACTTTTTACAATATCGGTGACCCCCATATCGCCTACTAAGCGCTCATAGGTTGGGATGCGATCAATTGCATCGCCCATCGTGGCGCAACTCATAGTGATATAGCCCAGTACACTATAGGAGCCGGGTTGAACGTGAAGGCTGCTATTGAGGCCCAATAAAGTGTCATCAGACGCCGCTAGTAATGCTTTTATCAGATTTTGAAACTGCTCACCAGGGATGCGGCCGTTAGCATTATTTAGCACTAATGGGTCGATGTCTGCTTTTTCTATGGCCGCTGAAATGTCTATGTTTTGAGACTCGGCATAACGTAAATATTGTTGAACAGCAGGGATAGACGCGAAGCCTAGATGTTTCATGTGACGGGGTTTCCTGTGTCTCAATTCGCTTGAAAATTTGTCTGAAAGTGTCAGTGCGTTTGTTTCGGATTTCTATATGATAGTTTGCAATGGCTGATAATTCACTAAATAGGCAGATGGCTGAAGTGATATTGCAGTGTAATCTTTTTAAACAGTGTTAGGAGGCTCTATGCGTCGTTGGAATGGTTGGGGTGATGAAGCAAATAAGATGGACTTACCACCTTCAGGAAAAGATTTCTTAAGTGGCTTGATTGGTGAATCCACTCCACTGGCTGACGCAAATTTAAGTGATGTGCTTGCACAGGTGCCAGAAAGTCGCTTACCTGAACACCTCTTAATCGATAAAGACCCAGAGCAGCGAGTACGTCATGCCCGAGGTCAGAGTCTTCCAGACTGGCTGGCGATGCGTAGTGGTGACTTTCAATTTTTCCCGGATGGCGTAGCCTTTCCTGAAACCCAAGATCAAGTTGCTGAATTAGTTACCTTCTGTCATGAACATGATTTTGTATTGATACCTTATGGTGGCGGTACCAGTGTCGCCGGGCATATCAATCCATTCGAGTCTGACCGCCCGATTCTGACGGTTTCTTTAGCTCGAATGGTGCGTCTGTTGGAGCTTGATACTGAAAGCCAGATTGCTACCTTTGGGCCAGGGACACCAGGACCATTAGTTGAATCTCAGTTGCGTGCCAAAGGCTATACCTTAGGGCATTTCCCTCAAAGTTTTGAATTGTCGACCTTAGGCGGCTGGGTCGCTAGCCGATCTAGCGGACAGCAGTCTTTACGTTATGGCCGAATTGAGCAGATATTTGCCGGTGGTTCGGTAGAAACACCTAAAGGTCGTTTGGATATTCAGACGATTCCTGCTTCGGCCGCGGGGCCAGATATGCGTGAAATTTTCATGGGCTCAGAAGGGCGTTTAGGGATTATTTCCGAAGTCAAAGTAAGAGTGACGAAACTGGCGGAAAAAGAAGATTTTTATGTGATTTTCTTTCCTTCATGGCAGCAAGCAAAAGAGGCAGCTAAAGAACTGGTGCAATCTAAAGTTCAACTGTCTATGTTGCGCTTAAGCAATGCGATTGAAACGGTGACGCAATTAGCCTTAGCTGGCCATCCAGGGCAAATTGCCTTGTTGGAAAAGTACCTGAGCATTCGTGGTGCGAATGAAGGCAAGTGCATGATGACACTAGGTGTGACAGGTAATAAAGCGCAGTGCAGTTCAGCGCATAAACTGATGAAGCAAACCATTGGGCCATTCAAAGGTGTGTATACCGGTAATTTTCTGGGTAAACGATGGGCCGAGAAACGTTTTATGATGCCGTATTTACGTGAAGCGCTGTGGCAAAAAGGCTATGCCGTCGATACTTTAGAAACGGCAACTGATTGGGATAATGTTGATAACTTATTAAACCTGATGGAAGACAATTTACGCAACAGTTTGAATGATGACAATGAGAAAGTGCATGTGTTTACCCATCTGTCTCACTTTTATGGACAAGGTTGTAGTATCTACACCACTTATGCGTATCGCGCTGGCGATAATTGTGAACAGACTTTATCTCGTTGGAAGAAAATGAAAGTCAGTACCTCGGAAATTATTGTGAATAATCGCGGCACAATTTCCCATCAGCATGGTGTCGGTAAAGATCATGCGCCTTATCTGCCAACAGAAAAGGGTGAACTGGCGATGGATATGTTGAAAACACTATGCCGTTCTGTGGATGAGAAAGGCATCTTGAATCCGGGGACGCTTTTTGTTGATGAGTAAGTAAACGGTCCCTGAGCCCCGTCGAAGGGCTATTAGATAAGAAGGTAAGTCGTTCATGAATGCTAAGTCTAATATGACCAGTAGAACTGCACAAATAAAGCTACTTCAACAAGATCCTCAAGAATGGGATCTAATCGTCGTGGGTGGTGGTATTACCGGCGCGGGGATTTTTCGTGAAGCAGCATATCTGGGTTTGAAAGTCTTACTAGTTGAACAAAAAGACTTTGCTTGGGGCACCTCTTCTCGCTCATCAAAAATGGTCCATGGCGGTCTGCGTTATTTAGGTAGTGGTCAATTCGGCTTGGCTAATGATTCGGTGAAAGAACGCCAAAATTTGATGACAGAGCTTCCCGGTTTGGTTGATCCGCTTCCTTTTATGATGGGGCATTATAAAGGCATGTTTCCCGGGCCTTGGATATTCAATAAATTACTCGCTATTTATGATTTTATGGCAGGCAAACGTTATCGCCATTTCTTTAATAAAGGCATACGTGATTACTTAGTGCCTGGAATGAACACCTCAAAGCTAAAAGGCACGACTCAATTTGCGGATGCGGTGACCGATGATGCACGACTTGTGATGCGCGTTATTCAAGCAGGCCAAAGCGACAAAGGCCTGGCCATCAATTATTTGAAAGCGGTTGCTGTTTTGAAAGCAGAAGGGGACGAAAAAGGGAAAGAAAAGGGAAAGCATAATGAAAAGGTTCAAGGTTTGGTGCTGAACGATATTGAGTCGAATGAATCTCTTCAGGTGTATGCCAAGGCTGTTATTAATGCAACAGGGGTGTGGACGGATGAATTAAGAGCCATGATGGGGGCAGAACACGTCATCAGGCCTCTTCGCGGAAGTCATCTGGTCGTGCCTTTTTGGCGTTTGTCTGTGGCCTTTTCTGTTAGTTTTTTTCATCCAAAAGATAAACGGCCTGTCTTTGTTTTTCCCTGGGAAGGCGTGACCGTGATTGGTACGACAGATCTAGATCATAAAACTGATTCTGCCAAAGAAGCCACTATTTCAGAGCAAGAACTCAGTTATTTATTAGAGGCTGCTAATCAGCAGTTTCCAGAGGCTAAGCTTAAGACTGGTGATGTCCGCGCTACCTGGTCAGGTGTTCGGCCTGTAGTTAGCAAACAAAGTATGCAATCGGGTCAATCGGTGAATGTAGATAAACCCGCAAAACCCTCAGATGAAAAGCGTGAACATGCGATTTGGGATAATTCGGGCTTAATTAGTGTCGCAGGTGGAAAACTCACCACTTATCGCTTGATTGCCATGGATGTTCTTCAAAAAGCAGCGCCCTATTTGGATATACCTGCTTTAAAACTAAGGAAATCCAGTCACTTTGAGTGTACTCAAAAAATAGAAGAATTTGAGTTGCCTGTTCACTTAAGTGTCGGCACAAAAAGACGTTTACGTGGTCGTCATGGGGATCAGGTAGCGTCAATTTATAACTTGATACAAACATCACCTGAATTAGCAGAAAAAATAGGCACAACAGATACCTTATGGGCAGAATTGGTGTGGGCATGTCAGTCGGAAAATGTTGTGCATCTGGACGATTTATTGCTTAGGCGAACTCGAATAGCCTTGCTGCTTGATCAGGGTGCTGATGCATTTATGCCCGGGATTAAAAGCATTTGTCAGGAATATTTGAATTGGGACGACTCTAAATGGCAGGCAGAGTTAAGTCGTTTCCAGCGTATTATGCAGCAACATTATGGTTTGCCGGAGTAAGCAGCGATGTCTGAACAATATATCTTCACCATTGATAATGGCACGCAAAGTGTGCGAGCGATTTTGTTCGATACTAAAGGAAACCTGATCGGTAAAGGTAAAGAAGAGCTTGAAGCCTATTTTTCAGAGCAACCCGGGTGGGCAGAGCAGCATCCAGAATATTATTGGGATTCGCTAAAGAAAGCCTGCGATAAACTTTGGGCATCTGTTTCAATAGATCGAAACCAGATTGTTGCCGCTACCCTGACAACGCAACGTGGCACGGTGATTAATGTCGATACAGAGGGAAAGCCGCTGAGACCGGCCATTATCTGGTTAGATCAAAGACGGGCAGAGGTAGAAGGTGATGTCCCCGGATTATGGAAATGGTTGTTCAAACTGGCGGGTGTTGACGATGTGGTGCACCGCTTTCGTGAAAATTCTCAAGCCGCGTGGATCGCTCAAAACCAAGCCGATGTCTGGAAAAACACCCATAAGTATCTTTTATTATCGGGTTACCTGACGTTTAAGCTAACGGGTGAATTTAAAGACTCTATCGCCAGTCAGGTAGGTTATATTCCTTTCGATTATAAAAAAAGAGCTTGGGCGAAAGACTCAGATTGGCGTTATAGCGTAGCGCCTGAATTGAAAAAAACCATGCTGCCAGACTTGGTTGAGCCGGGCGAAGTGCTCGGTAAGTTAACTAAACAAGCGGCTGAGCATGTTGGCTTAATGGAAGGCTTAACTGTGATTGCTTCAGCCTCAGATAAAGCCTGTGAAATCTTAGGGTCGGGTGGCAATCGACCCGATATTGCGTGCATGAGTTATGGCACGACAGCCACCATCAATACAACAAATACGAAATATGTTGAGCCTATTAAGTTTATGCCTGCTTACTCCGCAGCAATTCCAAAAGCCTTTAGTTCGGAAATCATGATCTACCGTGGTTTTTGGATGGTCAGCTGGTTCAAGAAAGAATTTGGTTTACGTGAGCAGCATATTGCAGATGAACGTGGTATTGAACCTGAGCAACTTTTTGATGAATTGGTGAATCAAGTGCCAGCAGGATCGATGGGTTTAATGCTTCAGCCTTATTGGTCACCGGGAGTGCGGGATCCAGGGCCGGAAGCCAAAGGCGGCATTATCGGTTTTGGGGATGTACATACCCGTGCGCATATCTATCGGGCTATTTTGGAAGGTTTAGCATATGGCTTAAAAGAAGGTTTATTGCGCCTTGAAAAACGCAATGGTGTGAAAGTAAAAACCTTAAGAGTGTCTGGCGGTGGTTCGCAAAGTGACGCTGCCATGCAATTAACAGCCGATATTTTTGGTTTACCTGCGGAGCGCCCGCATACTTATGAAACCTCAGGTTTAGGCGCAGCGATTGATGTCGCTGTCGGTTTAGGTATTTATACACATTTTGACGAGGCGATTCAGAATATGACGCGAGTCGGAAAGGTATTTCAACCAGACCCTTCTCGTGTAAAATTGTATTCAAGGTTATTTAATGAGGTCTACTTAAAAATGTATCCTCAGCTTCAACCTTTATATAAAAGCATTCGAGACATTACTGGTTATCCTAATTAGTCGGCCCTGAAAAACACTTAAGCGCTAAATGCTTAGCCTTCTTAGTTGCAGAGATGGCTTGGCATACTGCCAGTGTTGATCAAAATTATCGCGAAGACGTTGTGCAATGAGTGGATTATTATAATGTGCGAAACCTGTATAGTTATCCAGATCTTTTCTGAAAATACCCGCCGTAAAATCAACTGAGGTAATCATTTCATTTGGTTTTTTTGCACTTTTCTGAATAGTTCTGATTTCGATAAAACTCGTGAGTTTTTGTGCAAGCTCTATTGTCGGGTTGTAATGACCGGCGCCTTTCTTATCATCTTCAAGCAGAATTTTAATATTTGCCTGAGCATTACGTTTTGCTAAGCGAAGTAGGCTATCCCTCACGATTTCATCATTTAGCAGGGGGGAAGTAATCGTGTCGCTAATTAGCCAGATTTGTTTTTGTGCTTGCGATAACATATTCCTGTGGAAGGCTAAAAACTCCTGCTGTGTGGTATATTGGTAGTGATGCGTGTCCTGCGCTAAACCGAGTAATAAATAGTTTTTCCTAAACGTTTCCAAATTGATCGCGCGTGTTTTTAGAGTATGTTTGAGGGTAGACAGGAAAAATGCCGGACAAGGGTTTTCAAGTTCAAAGTACTTTTTGTCTTGGTGTTTGCCAAGTCGCCTTAGTTCTTTTGTAATACTGAAACCAAGTGCTTTAAATAAAGTTACTTGTGCTTTTGAGCAATCTAAACGAATTTTCTCGCAACCTGTTTTGCTTAGCTTATCTAGAATGTCGAGCATCAATTTAAATGCAAATAACTGGCCGCGTTTATTTTCTTCAATATACAAACTAGTTACTTTGGCTGATTTTGGATCTACGGTAACACTGGCATAGCCGATAAGTTTATCTTCCAGAAGCGCTGTAAATATCATGCTATTATTTGGAATTTCTGGAATGATCGCATCAGCGGATTGTTTAATGAGTGTTTGAATGCCTGAAAAAAAGTGCTCAGGCAAGCGTGCACTGGGAAAAAATTGAATGGTTAATTTTGACATAAATATCTTATTCAAACAGGTGAATGATGGATAGGTGAATGATTGCCTGTTGTTCATTATCTAAAGTTTAGCACTTAATTGGGGTTTTAAATGGCATTAAATGGTTTTGATATAAAAGACTTTCTTGAAAACTATTGGCAAAAAAAACCACTGGTGATTCGGCAGGCTTTTGATGATGCTTTATTTATTGAACCGGATGAATTGGCAGGGCTGGCTTGTGAAGAGCAAATAGAATCTCGAATTATCGTGCAGGAAGCGGGAGAGTGGCAGCTTGAACATGGCCCATTTCCAGAAGATCGCTTTTCAAGCTTGCCTAAAACACATTGGACTTTATTGGTCCAGGGCGTTGATCAATGGGTGCCAGAGGTCGCGGATATTCTTAAATCATTTGATTTTCTGCCTGCTTGGCGTTTGGACGATATTATGGTGAGTTATGCGCCAGTGGGTGGGACGGTTTCTCAGCATTATGATTTTTTTGATGTATTTCTAATACAGGGTGAGGGGGCACGGACTTGGCAGATTGGTGACGTATGTGGTTCGCACAGTGATTATCTTCCTAATACACCGGTGAGGATATTGAAAGACTTTGAAGCGAAAATGAAGGTAACGCTTCAGCCTGGCGATATTTTGTATATTCCTGCTAAGCACGCACATTATGGCGTCTCTGTCGAAGATAGTTTGACCTATTCAGTAGGGTTTCGTGCACCCAGTGTCCGCGATGTGGTTGATGGTGTGAGTACCTCAGCTTTAGAGCACTTGTTAGATGATGAGCGTTTTGAGGATAGCCTGCAAAGCTTGCAGGCTCAGCGCGCTGAGATCCCTAGCGAGGCAATAAATCAAATTAAAACCTTGATGTTGAAAGCGGTGGATGATGAAACGCTAATTCGTTCTTGGTTGGGCCAGTATGTGACAGAAAGAAAATACCCAGAGCATGATGTTATATCGAGTGAAGCACAAAATTACCTGCAGCGTTTGAAAGAGGGGGAAGTGCTTATCAAGCATCCATCAGCACGTTTTGCTTATGTTGTAAAAGGTGGTGGTGAAGCGGTTTTATTTGCAGACGGCGATGAATATTTAGCTTCACTTGTTTTGGCTGAGTATATTTCTAATCACTACGCGTTAGATAGTGAAAAAATGATGAGTTTATTAATTGTCGATCAAAATAAACAGCTTATTGAGATGCTTATTGCTGGGGGAGCCTTGGTGTTCGAAGATGATTTTTTAGATGCTTAAAGTGAACCAAAAAAGCCTAATCTTTTAACAGAATTAGGCTTTTCGATTAGCTTTATTAACGATTAACGATTAACGATTAACGATT